>JAUQPW010000038.1 GCA_030550175.1 bacterium | reverse complement strand
AGGTTGCCCCATTGGGGTATCTCTGGATCAAAGCCCGCTTGCGGCTCCCCAGAGCTTTTCGCAGCTTGCCACGCCCTTCTTCGCTTCTTAGCCCCAAGGCATCCTCCGCCTGCTCTTAGTAACTTGACTGTAAAATTTTTAGGCTTAAGATACTCAGTTGCTTCTTTACTTAAACTTTTCAAAGAACAAAAAATGAAGCACTTATTTTATGAGTTTATAACTACTTCCGTAAACTTAATATAGCATCTGGCTTTAATATTAGCAACAGCTTCTTCCACTTTCTTTCCAATCTCGACTTACTTACCGTTCGGCTTGAAATCCAATGCCTGCCTACCAGGTTACTTGCTCTTTTCAAAATTAGCAAGGGATTTCTTTAACTTTCTTTATAAATTAAGGACAGGGTTGAATTCGCCCCCTCAAAAAGGACCGTAAAAATCTCCTGGACAGTTAGGGCCGTTTTTATACCTAAGAATAAAACATGGACCAGGATAAATCTATGTTCTGAGATCTAAGATAGCAGGCCTGGGAGAGTCCAGATTATTCTTACTCTTTTGGACAGGAAGGTTGACCAGGACTATATCTTTTTTTTTGTTGATAGAGGAGCCAGAGAAGGCAGATCAGGCAGAGAATAAGTATTAAGGTTCGATTCACTCTTTTAAGGGTCAAGACTAGGTGTTCAATATCGGCTCCCAGATAATAAACCAGAGCGGTGTTGAAGGGAATACTTATCACCGATGCCAGTCCATCCATCAAAAGGAACTTCTTTGATTTCATCCCCATGGTTCCGGCCATAAAAAAAGTCACCGGTCGAATTCCGGCAAAAAATCTGGCCAGAAAAACTGCCTTATCTCCATATCTGTCGAAATATTCCCTGGTTTTCCGAATCTTATCTTTGGTTAAAAAGGTACGCAGGAACTTAATTCCTAAGACCCGGTCTCCCCACTTCCGACCCAGAAAATAAATGATTCCATCGCCGGTTAGTGCTCCTATAACCAATACGACCATGGTCATATAAAGATTGGTATATCCTTTATAGGCCAGGAATCCCCCGGCTACAATGACGGTTTCTTCCGGAAGTGGGAGACCCAGTCCACAGAGTAATAAAACCACAAAAATACCTGCGTAGGTAAATTGTTCAAAGTAAACAGATAGGAGATCTACCATTCTTATATCTTATAATCCATACTCCAGAGCTTTTCGGTGGACTGTTCTGACACCAACTCCTAATAGTCTCGCCGCTTTGGTTTTATTTCCTTTGGTTTCCTCCAGAGTTTTTTTATAAACCAATCGTTCGATCTCGGCCAAGGGGGTTCCGATCTGAATCACAATATTTTTTTCATTCCGGGACGGTGTTTTTACATAGGCAGGTAAATTTACAGGAAGGATATAATTTCCATTGGTGGATAACATGGCAGACTCTATACAGTTTTCTAATTCTCTTACATTTCCAGGCCAGTCATAGAGGGATAAAAGATCCAGGGCTTTATGGTTAATTCCCTGAATAGCCAGGTCATGTTTTTTATTAAATTTTTCTATAAAATGGGTCACTAAAAAAGGTATATCTTCTTTCCGCTCCCGGAGCGGAGGTAAATCGATCTTAACTACATTTAGTCGGTAGAAAAGATCTTCACGAAACTTCCCTGCTTTAACAGCCGTCCAGAGATCTTTGTTAGTTGCTGCAATGACCCGGATATCTACCTTAAGGGTTTTATCGCCACCAACCCGTTCAAATTCTCCTTCTTGCAAAACTCTTAAAAGTTTAACCTGGGTCGCAGGGGACATTTCACTGACCTCATCTAAAAAGATGGTTCCTCCGTGGGCTAATTCAAATCTCCCCTTTCTTTTTGAAACGGCTCCGGTAAAAGCTCCTCTCTCATGCCCAAATAATTCACTTTCCAAAACCCCTTCACTTAAAGCCCCACAATTGACCTTGATAAAAGGCATCGAGGCACGAGGACTGTTGTAGTGGATGGCATTGGCAATAAGTTCTTTTCCGGTACCACTTTCTCCATAAATCAGTACATTACTTCGCCGGGGAGAGACCTGTCGAACGATTTCGAATACCTTTTTCATGAGGCTACTTCGACCGATAACATTGGAAAAAGTATAGTTGGCTTCTAAGGTTTGCTGTAGCTGTCTGTTTCGGAGTGAAAGAACCTGGACCTCTAAAGCTTTCTCGATAAGAATTCCCAACTTTCGCAAGTCTAAAGGTTTTGTGAGGAAATCATAAGCCCCCTCTTTCATGGCCTGAACAGCCAGTTCGATATCTCCAAAAGCCGTCATCATAATGAATTGAATATCCGGTTTTTCTTTTTTAATCTCTCGAATCAGATCCAGACCGTATAATTTAGAGAGAAGCAAATCCGTCAACAGGAGGTTAATATCTTCCTTTTTAGCTATTTCCAGGGCACTCAGCCCATCATAGGCCACAATGACTTCGTAATCTTTCTTTTTTAAGTATTGGCCCAACCCATCAGCTACGTTAACGTCATCTTCGGCAATTAAAATGGTTTTTTTCAAGGCTCTCCCCCCTTTAATTTTATGACTCTGTAGATGGTAGCAATCCGAGTTGTTCTCTGCAAAAACGACTCCAATTGCTACTACCGGCTATTTTTATGAACTGATGGGAAGTTTGATGGTAAAAGTTGTTCCTTTACCCTTCTCACTCACAACCTCAATTTTGCCATTATGACTTCGGACGATTTTTTGAGCAATCGGCAAACCCAGACCCGAACCCTGTTCTTTGGTCGTATATAGAAAATCAAAAATCTTTTCTAAATCTTCTTTGGGAATTCCACATCCAGTATCTGAGACTTCCACTTCAATGTACTTTTCAACTCTTCGGGTCAGGATTTTCAAGTTCCCCCCTTCCGGCATGGCCTGGATGGCATTTCGAATCAGATTGAGCAGGACAAGTCTGAACTGATCTTCATCCAACTCTATAAGAGGAAGTCCTTCTTCCAATTCTGTTTGAATAATGACATTATTCAATCGGGCTACAGGATATTGAAAATCCACGACCGATTTAATGACCTGGTTAATCTGAAGAGAGACTTTTTCAGGAGGAGGAAGCCGACCCGAGTTTAAAAAACTACTTAAATTTCTATCTAATCTTAGAATTTCTTCTTGTAAGGTTGCAATCAGATAATCGATTTCGGGGGATCTATTTTTAATCTCTTCTATCTCGCTTTTCAGAAGCTCAAAATGGACGTTCATGGAGGTCAAAGGGTTACGGATCTCATGGGCTACCCAATTGGCCAGGCTGCTGACGGTGAATAACCGACTCTGGTGAACTATTTTTTCAATAAGCATAATTTTTTGAGTCAGGTCGGTAATCAACAACAAAGCTCCGCGATATTGTCGGTCTTCCTCACTAAAGATAGGTATGATATTAATATTTAAAATTCGTTCCTGAGGCTCGGTCAAGATAACTTCTACATTACTTAAAACCACGCGCTCTTTGAGGGCTTTAGAAAACAATGCCAGTAAGTTGGCCTGGGGGATAATTTCATCAATTTTACGATTCCTGGCTTCCTTTCCACGAATGCTAAATAACTGTTCAACATTGGAATTGAAAACCCTGACCCGATTATCCTCATCGACTAGAATTAATCCATCTCCTAAACTCTCGGATTTATCCGAAAGGGCCGCTTTAATAGCTCGTATATCCATGGATTCGCCTAAAATTAATGATTCCCGTTGGGTCTTCCGATTCAGGTTTTTCCTAAGAGTCAATTTAAGTTTTGTGTCCTTTTTTCTAACTGATAGAGTAGACAAGGTTCTTAAGTTAGTCAAGGCTTTTTGAACAGTTGGATTAATTTTTCCTAATGAATCTCAGTTTCAAAGTGGAACATCTAAAAAATAAGGCCGCCTTAAGGAGGCGGCCTGGCGAGTTCTTCTGAAGCTTTTATGTGGGTCGTTTAGAGTTCCTGTCTCTGCTGATTTCGGAGTCTTGCTTTAACCGGATATGAAAGACCTGAATCTCTTTCAGGTTGCCCGGACCGGATAATATTTTCAGCCTGTTGAATAAGGATCACACGATCCATAATGATCATCAGGTTCTCGGTAGAACTCTCAGAGTAAGAAAGAATCTCTGAAAGATAGCCCGGAATCAGTTCTTCCTTATAGTATTCCGGATATCGGGCATTGTCCTTTTCATATCTCTGGCCATTCCATACATAGATATCCGTCCAGTAAGCCCATTGGGAATGGGATCCAGAGGTTCCACCCACCGAATCTACCAAAAGCTCGAAGATTCCATCCTGGTTAAAATCCCGAAGGCGTACCCATTGGTTAAATACTTCGGTTTGAAGGTGATCCCCGGAAAACCAGAAAATCTCGCGAATATCCTGATAACTGCTGGCTCCTGAAGAACATCCTAAAATAAGATCAGGACGTTGATCCTGATTGAGATCCCGAATATCTACGACATAGTAAAAATCTCCTGTTATTTCGGAGACAGCAATGGGTTGGTAGTAATCGAAAAATTTTTTCAGGATCGTCGCCCGATAATAATTTCCCGATATGATTCTGGGGACCAGGAGAATCTCTTCCTGGAGATCTCCATCAAAATCTATTCCAAAGATTTGTAAAGATTGCTCAAGATTAACAGGGTTTCCATCAAAATCTTTCATCTTTGTAACGGAGACAAACCCACTCCGGGAGGGATCTTTAAAATCATCCTGCCAGATCACCAATTCAGAGAGTAGGATCAATTCTTGAGCTTCCTGGAAAGATTTTTCATAATCTGTTCCTTCATTAAAGGCATATTCCCTGAGATCAATCTTTTGGGAATGGGCAGATTTTTTTATGGATTTTATGGACAACCCAGGAATAAAGCTCTTGGCCTCGGTACTCTCTCCCAATGACAATGATAAGAAAAGTAACCCTACCAGGTACATCACGAACCCTTGTCTTACCAATAAGTTTTTCTTCCTTAACATAGTAGATCTTTCCTCTTCATCTTTTAAGATACCTTAACTCTTTTAACTCTTCCGCTCTTTCTTTTATACTATTGCGTATTTCATACCATCTTAAAAGTTTCATTTCAGGTCTGTTCCTCTCCCCCCTTTTGTCTGCCTGGGATCGAAATTTTCAATCTTTTCGCCTTCAATCAAGAAAATATCTACCGGCCTGAATACAGCTTTTTCCGGGACATACTTTACAAAGTTTGCCAATCTGGCAGAGCTTGAAGAGATTTCCCTTAAATCGTGCTTATTTTGACAGGCCTTATCTTTGCAATGAGTTTCAACAGGATCATTTTGACCTGGAGCTTCTTCCTATTTTTAAAGGCTTTTTTATTGACAGTCTGTTTAGAGTTGAATAGATTCTTAGTAAAATTTTAGAGTTTAGGCGGGCAGGTGCCTGCAGGGGAGCGCAGGTATGCAAGGATGTGGTGAGTTTTTCATAGGATTGCGTCTGTGTGTCCCCATGTCCCTTCGCCTTTAATAAACATGTCCCCCCGTTTAACAACGGATCTCGTTTGTGAAGTATTATGTAAAGAAGGAATCCTGACCGATAAACAAAGGGATTTTATAAAATCACGAGAATCCGACTATACCCGGACCCTCCAGAGTAAATTAGCTAAAGAAGGGGAGAACAGTCAGGGAATTCCCCCCCATATTGTAGATGTTATTGCGTTCATGCAGTTGAAAATGGCATCGGATCCTGCAAAGCTGATCACCGAAGAAGTTATTATGCGTTGCATGGCGAAATATTGGGGATTACCCTTTCTTAAGATCGATCCCCTGAAATTAGATTTAGATGTTGTTACTTCCTATATACCCGAACCCTTTGCCCGCCGGCATAATATACTCCCCATTGCCATCACTCCCGATGAAACAGTCTTGACCATTGCCACCATAGATCCCTGGGATGTAGAAACTCTGGAGAATATTCAGCGGGTCAGTGGTATGAAACTGGAATTGGTAATCAGTACCCGGAGTGACATTCATAAAATCATTAAGGAGTTCTTTGGATTTAAACTCTCTGTAAAGGCGGCAGAGGGGGAATTGGGGCATCGGATCGATATTTCAAATCTGGAGCAATACACTGAGGTGGGGACCCAGCTAACTGAGCGCCACATTATTAATGCCGTTAATTTACTGTTTAATTATGCCTTTGAACAACGGGCAAGTGATATTCACATTGAACCCAAAAGAAAATATAGTCAAATCCGGTTAAGAATTGACGGCGTTCTTCATAATGTACATCAAATGCCCAAAGCCGTTCATGCGGCCTTTGTATCCCGAATTAAAACTTTATCTCGCATGGATATAGCCGAAAAGCGCCGTCCCCAAGATGGGCGAATTAAGACCAAATATAAGGATAAGCACATGGAACTCCGGGTTTCCACGTTACCGGTTGCTTTTGACGAAAAGGTCGTCATTCGAATTCTGGACCCGGATATGTTGATCCAGAAAAT
The DNA here is from genome assembly GCA_030550175.1 of bacterium. Lineage (GTDB taxonomy): Bacteria > Moduliflexota > Moduliflexia > Moduliflexales > JAUQPW01 > JAUQPW01. Next base: position 40,118 of record JAUQPW010000038.1, on the reverse strand, counting down.
TGAACATCTCGGATTTCCACCCGAGGATGTAGATCAGTATCTTTCCTTTCTGGATTATCCCCATGGGATTATACTTCTTACCGGACCTACCGGAAGTGGTAAGACCACAACCCTGTATTCCAGTCTGGCCAAATTATCCTCCCCTGAGATCAACATTGTAACCATTGAAGATCCTATTGAAATGATCTATGAAGAGTTTAACCAGGTAGCCATCCAGCCCGGTGTAGGAATCACTTTCGATTCCTGTCTACGGAATATCTTGCGCCAAGACCCGGATGTTATCATGGTGGGAGAAATTAGAGACCGTGAAACGGCTGAAAATGCCATTCATGCTGCTTTAACCGGACATCTGGTGTTTAGCACTCTTCATACCAACGATGCTCCTTCAGCTATAACCCGTCTCATGGATATGGGGATTGAACCTTTTCTTATCGAGTCCTCCCTGATAGGGGTTGTAGCTCAGCGTCTGGTTCGTCGAATCTGCCCTTACTGTGAAAAAGCTTACTTAGCCGATGCAAAAGAAATCACACTCTTAAATTCGGCGATTCCTATAAAGATGTTTAATAATAAGCCCTTACAACTCAAGCGAGGTATGGGATGTACTTCTTGTCGAGGAACCGGTTATTTAGGCAGAATCGGGATTTTTGAAATTATGGCGATTAATGAAAAAATTCGAGAACTGATTAGGGTCCGTGCCGGTTCAGAAGATATTAAAAAATTGGCGATTCAAAACGGGATGAAAACCCTAAGGCAAAGTGCTTTTCAGAAGATGCTGGAGGGTATTACGACTCTGGAAGAGGTTATTCGCGTAACAGGAACTCCGTAATGCCGGGGATGGTAGACTGTGGACCGTAAACGATAAGCAGGAAGCAGGCGATCCCCCCTCTTGCTACGACGGACGATCCACGGCCTGCTATCCATTGCCCACGGTTTTTAATTGGACATGTTGCAAGGATTCACACCCCTTCTTTATCATTTGTATGAAAAAAAACTCCTCTCAGAAGTTAAGAAGGATCGGCTACCCTATCATGTAGGACTTATTTTAGATGGAAATCGTCGATACGCTCGGGAAAAAAAATTAGAAAACCTGTCGGAAGGATACAAAAAGGGGGCTGATAAACTAGACGAGGTTTTATGTTGGTGCGAGGAACTGAATATTAAGATGCTTACCATCTGGGTTTTATCGACCGAGAATTTATTTCGTGAAACAGAGCAATTAACCCAGCTACTCCAGGTTATTGAAAATAAAATTCTCTCCATTGCCCAAAGCCCCTGGACCCATCGAAAACAGGTTCGGGTACGGGCCGTCGGAAAGATGGAGCTCCTTCCCGAGTCCACCCGACAGGCCATCGCCTATGCCGAAGAGGTAACCCGGAATTATCGATCTTTCTTTCTTAATATTGCCGTTGGATATGGAGGAAGACAAGAGATTGTAGACGCCATCAAAAAGCTTCTAAAGGCTCACCTGGTACAAGATGAATCCCTTGAGACTATTATCAATAGTCTTACCCCTGATGAAATCAGTAAGTACTTGTATACCTATGACTTACCGGATCCCGACTTGATTATTCGGACCAGTGGGGAGATTCGACTGAGTGGGTTTTTACTCTGGCAAAGTGCTTATAGCGAGTTTTATTTCTGTGATGTAAACTGGCCGGCTTTTCGAAAAATCGATTTTCTAAGAGCCATCCGAAGTTATCAACAACGACAAAGGAGATTCGGGATATGAAAAAATCAAGCTAAAGAAGTTCCTCAAATTTGGAGGTTTTTAAACGAAACGATTACACACGGGTTTTAAAAGAATTTCGTAGTATTGGGGATCTATAAAAAGATAAATTAAATTTAACGCAAATAAACACCGACTCAGTTTCTGTTTATCGGCGTTTATCGGCGGTTAGAGTGATGAAAAAATTCATCTTCCTTTTGTCTTTGCTCCTCTTTCTCACAGCCTGTCCTGCGCCTCAGGCACCTCCCCCCGGTAAACTACCTCCCACCCAAAGGGTTCCTTCCACAGCCGAGGAGGCTTACTATAAAGGACTTGAGAATCTCAACCGGGGAAATTTTGAATCCGCCATCCAGTTTTTTAATCTGGCAATCCAGAAAAATCCAAAATACGCCAAGGCTTTTCAAGGCTTAGGGGATGCTTATGCTGCTCAAGAGAAATACGAGCTAGCCGAGAAGAATTACTTAGAAGCTCTGGAACTGGATCCCAGGTCCCTTCCAACCTTCTTAGGTTTGGGTTCTGTTCAGGTTAAACAAGGAAACCGGGAGAAAGCTTTGGAAACTTATCGAAAAGCGCTGGAGATCAGCCCTCAAAATCCAGTCGTTCTCAACAGATTGAAGGCTCTTCAATCCACCGACTTTGATGTCCACTTTCAGAAAGGGCTTGAGCTTAAACAACAGGGGCAGTTGGATGCCGCCCTGGAAGAATTTCAAGCTGCTCAACGTTCTTCTCCCCAACAAGTAGGACCCCTGGTCGAAATAGGTTATATTTTTTTGGAAAAACAGGATTACGAGGAGGCTGAGAAGTATTTTCAAAGGGCTTTAGCTATGAATCCTGAATTTGTTTTTGCCCTCTTAGGCGCAGGCAGGGTCCGGTTGGCTAAAGGAGACCGGGAAAAGGCCCGGGAATATTTTGAGAAGGTTTTGGGTCTTGACCCGGAAAATAAACAGGCCCGTGAATTTATGGAGAAGCTACAAGGATCTGCCTCAACAGCCAAACCTGTTCCCAAAGAATATCAAGATATTGCCACCCGAGAGGCTATTACTCGTAGTGATCTTGCCGTTCTGATCTTGATCGGCCTGGATTTGGAAGAAAAGATCCAGGCTTCTCCAGAACTCGCTTCTACCTATCGGGTTCAGCCCATATCCGACATTGCAGGTCATCCGGCAAAATCGTATATTGTTAAAGTTACCGCCTATGGTCTTATGGAAGTTTTCCCGGATCATACCTTTCAACCCGATGAAGTGGTTACCCGAGGCGAGTTGGCTGCCACTATAGACCGGATTTTTAAGGCTTTTTCAAAACCCTTAACCATGGTTCCTACACCCACCCATGAGACCTCCTTTAAAGATGTTTTGCCGGAAAATATTTACTATCAGGCAGTAGTCAGTGTCTCCCAGGCAGGAATCATGAATGGAGCCTCGGATTCAGAATTCGGTCTGGATAAACCGGTTTCCGGGAGTGAAGCTATGGAAATCATAGCCAAAGTGAAGGAAATGCTATGACAAACCAGGAAATCGTTTCCATTTTAAACTTTATCGCAACAGCCCTCGAATTCCAGGGTGAAAATCCATTCAAAATTAAAGCCTATCAAAAGGCAGCCCGAAGTATTGAAGCTTTAACAACAGATGTGGCCTCTTTAGTGGAAAGGGGTGAACTCAGACAGATTGAGGGGATTGGAGAGGCCATTGAAAAGAAGATAACGGAATTGGTCAAGACGGGGCGTCTGGAGTACTATGAAAAGTTAAAGGCCTCTATTCCGGAGGGGTTATTTGAACTTCTTAAAATTCCCCACTTGGGACCTAAGAAACTAAAAATCCTCCATGAAAAACTCGGAATTACCACCCTGGGGGAATTGGAATATGCCTGCCATGAAAATAGACTCTTAGAGTTACCCGGATTCGGTAAAAAAACACAGCAGGCCATCCTGGAGGGTATTCAATTTGTTAAAAGCACCTGGGATCAATTTCGTCTAGGGGAAGCTTTACCCGCGGCCCTGGAACTTAAAAAACTTCTAAAGGATCAGGCTCCTGTAACCCAGATCAGTCTAACTGGAGGAATCCGCCGTTGGAAGGAAGTCATCAAAGATATTGATTTAATTGCCAGCAGTTCAGAACCGGAGAAGGTTTTAGAAATTTTTATTCAACTCCCCCAGATAAGTCAGATTCTTTCTAGAGAACCCGGTCGATGCGTTGCCCGACTGGCCAACGGAATTCCCATCGATTTAAACCTTGTAAGCGAAGAGATTTACCCTTATTTCCTCTTTTATTCCACCGGCAGCAAAGATTTTCTGAAAGCCGTCCAGGACCTGGTCTCTAAAAAGGGTCTGATCTTGAACGATCGGGGACTGTTTAAGGAGGGGCGAAAACTAACGTGTCAAAGCGAGGAAGAAGTCTTCTGGCACCTGGGCCTGCCTTACATCCCGCCTGAATTAAGAGAAAATACCGGAGAGCTTGTTGCAGCCGGAGAAGGTCGATTACCTTCCCTGATAGAAGAAAAGGATATTCGGGGCCTCCTCCATGTCCATACCCATTGGAGCGATGGTACTGCTTCTATCAAAGAAATGGCCAAAGCAGCCCAGGAGTACGGTTATGAGTACATCGGGATCTCGGATCATAGCAAAGCTGCCTTTTATGCCCATGGTCTTGATGAAGAAAGACTGCTCAAACAATGGGAAGAAATCGACCGGGTCAATCGGGGGCTCCAGGGAATCCGGATTTTGAAAGGGATAGAAGTAGATATCCTGGCAGATGGAACCTTAGATCTGGAAGAGGCATTGCTAGCCCAATTAGACTTTGTGATTGCATCGATTCACAGTCGCTTTAAAATGAACCGGAATGAAATGACCCAACGGATTCTGAAAGCCATGGAAAATCCCTACGTAACCATTCTGGGTCATCCAACCGGAAGGCTTATTTTAAGCCGGGAGCCTTATCAGGTCGATATGGAAGCTCTGCTGGAAGGGGCCCGAAAAAATGGCGTGGCTATGGAACTCAATGCACACCCCCATCGTTTGGATCTTCACTGGCTCCATCTCAAAATGGCCATGGAAAAAGGGGTCAAAATCTCCATTAATCCAGATGCACATCAGGTGGAAGGTCTGAGAGATATGGTATATGGCATCGGTACCGCTCGAAGGGGTTGGGTTCCTAAAGAAGCTGTTTTGAATACACTTCCCTGGGAAGAATTTAAAAAGAAACTTAAAAATACGAGATAATAAGCTGTGGGTTCATGATTTTTCATGAAAAATAAAAAGGAGTTATCTTATGAAACTAGATGCCAATACCATGTCCCTCGACTTACAGGATATTCCTGCTCAGGTAAAGGCCATTGAGCACATGGGTTTTGAGGCCGTATGGACGGCCGAGACCCAACACGATGCCTTTTTACCCCTGGTACTGGCGGCAGAGCATACCCGGAACATCCAGATAGGTACAGCCATAGCCGTCGCTTTTGCACGTAGCCCTGGAAATTTAGCTTACATAGCCTGGGATTTAGCAAAATATTCCAGGGGGCGCTTTATTCTCGGCTTAGGGAGTCAGGTCAAGGCCCATAATATCCGTCGCTTCGGTGCAACATGGGAAAAACCTGCGGCTAAGATGCGGGAGATTGTTTTAGCCATTCGGGCTTTATGGGAATGCTGGCAGAATAGAACCCCTTTGAATTTTAGAGGTGAGTTTTTCAATCTGAACCTGATGACCCCTTTTTTCGATCCAGGACCCCATGAGTATCCTAGAATCCCTATATACATTGCCGGGGTAAATCCTCTCATGTGTCAGGTTGCCGGAGAGGTCTGCGATGGGCTCCATGCCCATCCTCTTACCTCTGCGGATTATCTGCGTGAAGTGATCTTACCCAATGTTATGAAGGGCCTGGAAAAATCTGGACGAACCCGGGAAGATATGACCATCTGTTTGAGTTTCTTTGCCATTCCTACCGACGACCCTGACCGACCGGCCATTGAACAGATGGTTCGCCAGCAGATCGGTTTTTATGCTTCAACTCCGGCTTATAAAGGGGTCATGGAACTCCATGGCTGGCAGGATGCGCAGGCCCGATTGAGTAAACTCGTTCGTGAAGGGCGCTGGAAGGAAATTCCAGAGGCCATCACCGATGAAATGCTCCACACATTTGCAGTTATCGGTCCATGGATCGAGTTACCCACCCTCATTAAAACCCGATACGGCGGTTTGGTTGATCGCGGACGGTTTTATTTTCCCTTCATCCCAGGTGAAAAAGATAATATCTGGCGTCAGGTCATTCAAGCCTTTAAGGATAATACCCGTTAGAGGGGGATTGTGTGGGGGACTCCCCCACACTTCCATCTTAAAGCAGCGCTACGAAGAGATTACGTCTTCAGCGGGTATTCCTGTTATCTCGGCCTTCATCTGTTGCCAGGCCTGGCGGGCTTCTCCGACTGAACCCTCATCTTCGATAGTTGTGATATCTCCCGGCTCCTTATCCAGGACCACTGCCTTAAGCACACGGCGCATGATTTTGCCGCTACGGGTTTTGGGTAGCATGTTAACAAAATTGAGATCCCCTACGACGGCAACCGGACCCAATTCCCTTCGGATGGTTTCCAAAACCTCCTGACGGAGTTGTGGAGAAGGTTCATAGCCGTGCTTAAGGACTACAAAGGCGGAGATGATTTCTCCACGAACCGGATCCGGTCGACCGGTAACACCGGCTTCGGTGACGGCAGGGTGTTTCAGGATTGCACTTTCGACTTCGATAGTGCCTATGCGATGGGCGGCGATCTTGATCACTTCGTCGGCCCGTCCGGCAAACCAAACATAACCATCTTCGTCGAGATGAGCCGAATCCCCGGTAAAGTAAACATTTTTATTCGGTATCCGTTTCCAATAATCCCAACCGTAGCGCTCGGGCTCACCCCAAAGGGCCGGAGTTAAACTCGGGAAGGGTCGTTGAATAACCAGAATACCTTTCTCCCCGGGGGCACATAGCTCACCTTCCGGAGTCATAATGGCTATTTCCATTCCGGGTAACGGAATGCCTGCCGATCCGGGTTTGATGGGAATCATGGTAAGCCCATAGGGATTACCGATGACCGGTCCGCCGGTTTCTGTCTGCCACCAGTGATCCATGACTGGGATTTGGTCATTAAGAACTTGTTTTTGTAGCCATTCCCAGGCCGGAGCATTCAGTACCTCACCGGCACAGAATACACGTTCCAGGGAGGAAAGATTGGATTTACGAGAGGGACCTTCTCCATAGCGCATTAAAAGTCGAACGGCAGTAGGTGATGTGAAAATACCCGTTACCCCAAATTCCTCCACTATTTGCCAGGGTGTTTCCGGACCCGGATGATCCAAAGCCCCTTCATAAGCCAGGGTGGTACAACCAATCAACAGAGGCGCATATACAATATAGCTATGGCCGACGACCCAGCCAATATCCGAGGTAGACCACCACACATCGGTGGGTCTCATATTAAAACACCAGCGGCCCATGCTGTAAATGCCTACCGAATAGCCTCCATGGGTATGGACGGCCAGTTTCGGCTTTGCTGTAGTTCCCGAAGTAGCCAGGATATAAGCCGGTTCATTGGCCTCCATGGAAATATACCCTCCCCATTGATCGGCAGCCCGTGCCAAAAACTCTGACCAGAAAATATCACGTCCGGGGGTCATCGGGACATCGTCTCGGGTTCGACGCAGAACAATAACCTGCGTAACACTATGACCGGTTGTTTCGAGGGCCGAGTCTACAATCTCCTTAAGGCGAACCTCCTTTCCCTTACGGAAGGTAACATCTGCCGTAAAAACCAACCGTGAACCGCTGGCTTGAATACGATCTATCAAGGCTCCGGCTCCAAAACCTGCAAAAACCACAGAGTGAATGGCACCGATTCGGACCGTAGCCAACATGAGCATAACCGCTTCGGGACAGAGGGGCATATAAATGGTAATGCGATCCCCCTTCTGAATCCCCATGCCCCTGAGGGCCGCAGCGATACGCTCGACTTCATGACGGAGCTGAGCATAGGTAAAAAGACGGCGCTCCCCCCGCTCGTTGATATAAATCAGGGCAGTATGTCCTCCCCAGCCCCGGTTAATATGGTAGTCTAAACAATTATAGGCTAAATTGGTCTGGGCTCCTAGGAACCAGCGAAAGGTAGGAAAATTCCACTCGAAGACCCGGTCCCATTTGCGAAACCAGGGTAGTTGATCGGCCGCCCGGGCCCAGAATCCTTCGGGATCTAGTGTTGCCTTCCGATGCCAGCGTTGAGCGATTGGATTAATCAGCTCCATGACTATACCTCCTTGACTTGATATTATAAAAAAATTTAATTGAAATCTTTCAAACGGTGAAAAGGACCAGGTTATTAACTATAAGAATCTAGAGGGTAAGTCAATAACTTTCTCGCAAGATGGGATAAAGAAGTTGAACACGAGTCGATAGGTTAGTCTCTCCCCGTCTACGAGAAACGTCAGGGTGGGAAGATAAAAAGAAGTTGAAGCACGAATCGGTCTGTCAGATCTTGTAGGGTGAAATATGGTTTCGCCCTATGACCCCCTTGTAGGGGTATCTCTCTGATTTTGAGCCGTTCCCCGTTCGTCCTGAGCTTGTCCAAGGACGACTCCCAACCTCTGGCTGGAAATTAGCCCTTTACCGGGCTCAGGGCGAACGGGAGGAGGGAACTCACAAACCATCTGCCTCAAAAAAATACCCTTGTAAGCTACGATTCCAGAAACTACCCGGCCATCCGGCATTTGGAAACTCTTTCAAAATACCCTGGATTATCGATTCTGCTCCGTTCCGGTTTCCGTTCCTGTAGAAGATTCCTCTTTTTTAGGCTCTCCCCCCTTCATACTTTCTCCTTCCTTAGCTTTCATTCTCTTAGCCTGAAGAATCCTCACCGAAGTGGCAACTTTTTGGCCATCTTCCTCCCTGTACCATACCATTACGTGCTCACCGGCTTTAATATCTGCAGCGGTTTTTACCTCTCTACCTCCCCGAATCTTAGTCTTATCATTAATAACTACTGAAATCTCCTCTGGAGTCGTGCTCGAAGTCCCTTTTTCTAAAGTCAGTTTAAGGGTATTATCCGTCATTTCTTTAACCGTTCCGTAAACTCGAACCCCGGGAGCTCTTCGAGATTTGGAAGGGGCTTTTTTCTCAGGAGTCGAAGGTTTTGTTTCTGAAGTTGAAGGTTGGGACATACCCGGTTGCTCTTCTGCGGCGTAACTAATTCCTACAGAAAGGAAAATTAACACTAAAGCAAGGGTCAATAATTTTTTAACCATAGGCTCCTCCTTTTCATTTAAACAAAAAATCACCCTTTCAGGAGATTTTTCTCTATTTGAAAAATAGAATCGAGCTGCTCTAAAATAAAATAGGATTACTTCTGAGTAGATACTAGTTAATTTTATCGCTAATTTTTTAATGCTAATTAAAAGTTGGGGGGTTGAAATCAAGATCCTACAAGGGCCTTAGAATTAGTAAAAGAGTGGAAATCATCCCAGCCAATGTGGCAGGGTTTTATAAAAGACTTTTAAATACCCGGTCATTGTGACCGAATTTCAATGACTCCCTAAAGGTAGTTACGTCATCCCGACAGGATTAAGGTTATAACTTTCCCCTGGTAAGATAATGGCGGGAAGTTAGACAACTCCAGGGAGATACAGAATCCTACTGCTCTGACCATCAGAACCTGTCCAGAATCCCTCACCTCAATAAACTCAGGACAGGACTGTCGAAAAAAGGGTCCTATGGAAAACAGGGTATCCTTACAGAATTTTAAGGATTTTTAGGACTTTAATGTAATCCCTTTACCCCCGGTAGTGGGGAGAATATCCTTTGTAAGTTAAATAAAACCACCGTAAAATTATTTTATTAGAAAAATCATCTGGAAATAAAAAGTGATTTCAGGTGAGAACGTACGTTGCATATTTTTGTCGTACTATATAAAGACGGATCTATGAGCAGAAATCTAAACAAAAAGAAGTTATTGGAAGGGGGGGTCATTGCTTTTCTTGGATGGTTACTTTCTCCCCTTTCCTGGTGGAACGATGCCTTTGTGAATATCCCTATTGCCTGGTTAATCGCGAGTATTGTAAAAGTATTCTTCCCAACAATGTTTTTACCGGCTTTTCTGGTAGCCTACTGGGCTACAAACTTCTTAGGTTTGTGGTTGATGTATTACGGTGCAAAGCGGGTGCAGGCAAAGAAACTCTCTTCTAAAGAAATCTGGACCTCTTTGATTTGTTCCATTTTATATATGCTCATTATTATCATTCTAATTAAATTAAACATCCTCAAACCTATTCCTTTATAAAGGGTTTTCAAAACCTATGGGCAAAGAAACCATTCTTATCATAGATAGTGATCTGATGATTCTCTCTGGAATATCTAAGCTTTTAGAGCGGGAGGGATATCAGACCTTAACCGCATCCAACGGCTCTGAAGGTATTAAGGTAATTAAGGAGAAACGAATAGATCTTATTATTCTGGATGGGAATTTACTAGAGCTGGAAGAAATAAAAAAACGGAGGGTAAGAAGACGGATCCAAAACCTTCCGGCCATTATTATGAGGCCTCGGGTTGATACCGAGAAACCGAATTCTGCATCTGTCTTTAAATCCATTGAATATCTGAATAAGCCTTTCAAGGCAGAAGAATTGATGACAGTAGTAAAAAAATTCCTTCAACGTTCTGCATGATGGTTTTTAAAGCTCTTTTTGTTTTTGTTCTGACCTACCTTCTCATCTCGACCCGAGAAGTCCCCGGAATTAAACTGGATCGTCCGGCTGGAGCCTTATTAGGTGCTGTTCTGATGGTTCTCTTGAAGGTCATGACGCTGGAAGAAGCCTATCGATCCATCGACTTTAATACCATTACGCTTCTGCTGGGGATGATGATCCTCATTGCTTATCTTCGTATGGCCGGGTTTTTCCGATTTCTCTCCTATTGGCTTTTAAGCCATGCTAAGAGCCCTTTTCATCTGTTAATTTCCCTGGTGTTCCTTTCCGGGATTCTTTCCGCCCTGTTTGTCAATGATACCATTTGTATCATGCTGACCCCGCTTCTTCTAACCATCACTTTAATTGCTCGACTTAATCCGGTCCCTTTTTTAATTGCTTTGGCTACCTCGGCCAATATCGGGAGCGTGATGACCCTTACGGGAAATCCTCAGAATATGCTCATCGGAGTTTTTTCGGGCTGGCATTATGGAAAGTTTATTCTCTATATGTTACCTGTGGGACTCATAAGCCTTTTAATTAATGTTCTGGTTATTGCCTTTATGTTTAGAAAGGAAATTCGATGGGATGCCTTCGATGAATTGCATTTAATTTCCCCTCGGGTGAGTCCGAGACTTTTGGCTAAATCCCTCCTGGTTTCTGTGCTGGTACTGGTCGGATTTCTAGCCGGCTTCGAGCTTCCCCTGGTAGCTATTGTAGGGGGAGTTGCCATCATCATTTTAGCAAATAAACGTCCTATTCTGGCTTTTAGACAGGTAGATTGGGTTCTTCTTTTATTCTTTTCCGGACTGTTCGTGGTGGTGGAAGGGGTCAATAAAGTTGGCCTTGTGGAGATAATTCACGAAAAGATTCATCCTCTCTTTGGGACTTCATCAACCTGGCAGATCATCAGCTTTAGTTTTTTTTCTGTAATTTTATCCAATCTGGTTTCCAACGTTCCCTTCGTCATGCTGGCTAAGGATTGGATCGGTAAATTTATAAATTCTCAACTCATGTGGCTGGTTTTAGCCATGAGCAGTACCTTCGCCGGAAATCTAACCATTGTCGGATCTGTGGCCAATATGATCGTGCTCGAACTTTCTAAAAACGTTGCCCCTATTGGCTTTTGGGAATATTTCAGAGTGGGCTTTCCGGTCACCCTACTTTCCACGCTGGCCGGTATTCTGATTTTTATTCTGTATAGCCGGTATCTTTTTTGATTTACCCATTTGCGCATCAAGTTAAGTTTCGTAAAGCCTTGCTAGAGGGCGCCCCCACCCTATCCCTCTCCCGTTTCACAGGGGAGGGAACTTCACTTCAAAGTTCCTTCCCCTGCAAAGCGGGGGAAGGTCAGGAAGGGGCATTGGCTTAATGCATAGGCCCCTTATCCGCCGTCTGGAGTTATAGAAATAACGGCGTGTCGGCAGCCGGTCCTACCCGACCGATCACGGACATAGTTCCTTCATTTTGGCTCTGATATCCGGACTTTTCATCAGGCTTTCCCCTACCAGGATCCCGTGGACCCCTGCCTCCTTCAAAGCCAAAACATCCTCCCGACCATGAATCCCACTTTCACTCACGATGATTCGATCTTGAGGAATATGGGGTAGGAGGGTAAAGGTCGTTGCCAAATCCGTCTGAAAGGTGTTGAGATCCCGGTTATTGATTCCAAGAATAGGAGCTCCCAGAGGGAGTATCCGGTCTAGCTCTGCTCGGGTATGAATTTCAACCAGACAATCCAGGGCCAGGTCCCCGGCTAGAGCCAGAAAATCCTTTAATTGACTATCTTCCAGCATGGCTACAATAAGCAAAATGGCACTGGCTCCAAAAGCTTTCGCTTCATAAATCTGGTAACTATCGAAAATGAAGTCCTTGCGGAGGAGGGGAAGATGAACGGTTTCGTGGATCTGTTTAAGGTATTCCAGGTCTCCCTGGAAAAAATGTCGGTCCGTCAAGACGGAGATGGCATCGGCTCCACTTTCTTCATAAATTTTAGCAATCTCAACAGGGTTAAAATCGGCCCGAATGACCCCTTGGGAGGGGGAAGCTTTCTTAACCTCGGCAATTAAATGAATGTGGGCCGAAGGTTGAAGCGCAGCTCTAAAATTAGAAATTTTATCAACGGTCCCGGCCAGCTCTTTAAGATATGTCAGAGGAACTTCCTTTTTCCTTCGTTCTAATTCCTCTTTTTTATAGGTAACAATTTTATGTAGAATAGATGGAACGGTCATTTAAAGCCGACGTGGGTTGTAGACCGTAAAGGAAATCCTTCGGTTCCTCTACCGTCCGGAGCTCACTTTCCTAATTTTTTAATTCCCGAATAAATTTTTTTATACCCTCGATTTTCTCTCCTTCAGGCAGTTGATTATACAAATTAATCAAGGCACTCCCGACCACTGCAATCTCGGCATGGGGAGCCAGGGCCTGTATATGTTCCTTTTTGGAAATCCCGAATCCTACGGCTAAAGGGAGGTGGATAAACTGCCTGACTCGTTTCAGGTAATCTATCAATTCAGGAGCCAGTTCAGCTCTGGCCCCTGTGATTCCATAACGAGATACGGCATAAACAAATCCCTTGGCATAGTTGGCCAGCATCTTAAGCCGTTTCTCCGTACTGGCCGGAGAGACCACGATAATTGGTACCAGGCCGTATTGATTACAGGCCTCGTAATAATGTTCTTCCGACTCTTCATCCGGGGGGATATCCGGTACGATTAAACCCTGAGCCCCGGCTTTGGCCGCATCCTGACAAAACTTTTCAACGCCATAATTAAATATCAGGTTATAATATCCCATGAAAAGCAGGGGAACCTCCATCTCGCCGGACAATTGGGACATCACCCGCAGGCAATCCCGCATTTTCGTTCCTTGATCTAAGGAAACCTTGTTCGCTATCAAAATAGTGGGTCCATCCGCAACCGGATCTGAAAAAGGCATCTGAAGCTCGATCAGGTCCGCGCCCGTTTCCCCCATGGCTTTAACCAGGCGAATCGTCTCCTCAAGCCTTGGATACCCCACTACCACATGGGTCATAAGCCCCAATTTACGTTTCTGCCGGAGGGTTTCAAGGGTCTGTAAAAGTTTCCTCATTTTGTCTGTTGCCTGTTGTCCGTTGTAAAGTCTGAAGTAATCCTTTGAATCTTTACCTGCAAAGACCTTTCATCGTTACTTTCCATCAAAAAACAACGAACAGCAGATAACTCATTTTACGTTACGTGTCCTGGATGGTTAACTTTACTTTTCAAAAACTCTTGCCATTTGACATCCTTTAAAGCTTCGGCAATGATAAAGATATCTTTATCTCCGCGTCCGGAGAGATTCACGACAATAATTTTATCCCGATCCAGTTTCGGAGCCAATTTGATAGCTTCTGCTACGGCGTGGGCCGATTCCAGTGCTGGAATAATCCCCTCGGTTCGGATTAAAATCTGAAGAGCCTCTAGGGCTTCTTCATCGGTGGCATAGGAAGCCTGAATCCGTCCAGTCTCCCACAAGTAGCTGATCTCGGGTCCTACACCTGCATAATCCAGTCCGGCAGAAACGCTATGGGTTTTCATAATCTGGCCGTCTTCATCTTGAAGGAAAAAGGATTTAAATCCTTCCACAACCCCCAATCGGCCCCCCTGAAAGCGGGCTGCATGTTCCCCCGGTCGAATTCCCCGGCCTCCTGCTTCAACGCCGATCAGGCGAACCTTTTCCTCATTTAAAAATTCATAAAAAATTCCCATGGCGTTACTTCCTCCGCCGACACAGGCAATAATATAATCCGGAAGTCGTCCTTCTTGTTCCTGGAGTTGTTTTCTCACTTCACGGCCTACCACCGATTGAAAATCCCGGACGATGGTCGGATAAGGATGGGGGCCCACGGCACTACCCAGAAGGTAATAGGTATCCCGGACATTCTCAATCCAATCTTTAAGGGCCGCATTCACCGCATCGGTAAGGGTTTTATTCCCAAAGGTAACCGGTCGAACCTCGGCACCTAACCTTTCCATCCAAAATACATTGGGACGTTGCCGGGCTACATCCACCTCACCCATATAAATCACACATTGAAACCCAAACTTGGCCGCAACCGTAGCCGATGCAAGACCATGCTGTCCGGCTCCTGTCTCTGCAATGATCCTTCGCTTGCCCATCCGTTTTGCCAATAAAGCCTGTCCCAGGCAATGATTGATCTTATGGGCTCCGGTATGATTAAGTCCTTCATTTTTTACATAAATTTTTGCTCCCTGGAGTTGTCGGGAAAGATTGGAACAAAAATAAAGCGGCGTGGGGCGTCCTGAATAGTGGGTGTAAAGATCGTTTAGCTCTTTATGAAACGCCGGATCCTTTTTGGCTTCTAAATAAGCCGCTTCTAATTCTTCCAGGGCAGGAAAAAGCATTTCTGGTACATAGCGCCCTCCATAGATACCAAAATGACCCCGTTCATCCGGTAGAGCTTGATAATTTGTAACTTGAACAGCTATGCTTTTCATCTATCCTGCAGGGTCTATGGTCTGCCATCCGTTAAGAACCGCGGACTCCCAACCACGAACCCTTTCAACAAATTTCTTAATCTTTGCTGGATCCTTTCGACCCTCGGTTTCAACACCAGAACTTACATCAACGGCCATGGGAGAAGTCTCTTGAATAGCTTTACTGACATTCTCCGGGGTTAATCCTCCCGCCAAAAAAAACGGTTTTTTAGAAGTTAACTTCACTTCCTGGGTCATCCTTTTTAGCCGGGTCCAATCAAAAATCTGTCCACTTCCCCCTTTGATGTTATCGAAGAGATAGTAGAGGACGTTTTGTTGATATAACGCTAACTTTGTTGAGTCAAACCCGGGACCCACCCCAAAGGTTTTAATAACCGGTCGGAGGATCTTCCGGCAATACTCTGGGCTTTCCTTGCCATGAAGCTGGACATAATCCAGCTCTACCTGTTCTGCAATCCGATTAACCTCTTCCTGAGGGGAGTCCAGGAACACCCCCACAAATTTAACCTGATCCCGGAAAGTCCGGACAATGTCCCGAGCGGCGATGGGATCTATATAGCGCTTACTGGGTGGATAAAAAACTAACCCCAGAAAATTTACTCCCTGCTCAATACAAAAACCGGCCGTCTCCAGGTCTCGAATTCCGCAGATTTTGATTTGAACCATACCCGTAAGGTGAAAAATGGAAAGGCCAGGGAAGCCCTACCTTCGCCCTATGCCTTTATCCCTTTTGTTTGATTAACAATTCCGGCTGACTTCAATGTAGGCTTCTAGTTTAGCCCGCGCCTTACCACTTTCTAAGATATCCCGGGCCAGCTCCAACCCCTCTTTAAGATTTTGGACGACCCCATAAACCAGGAATCCGGCTGCTGCATTGAGTAAGACGAGATCTCGTTTAGGACCTAGATAAGCCCCTTCTAAAATCCCCCGAACGATGAGGACATTTTGATGAACATCTCCGCCGGCTATTTCGTCAAAAGTACAAGGGGATATGTTAAAATCTTCCGGTTGCAGGCTATAGCTATGAATTTCGCCCTGATATAATTCCCAGACCAGGGTTTTGCCTGTTAGGGTTATTTCATCTAACCCATCTTCACCATGGACCACCATCACCCGTTGACTCCCCAAGTTCCTTAATACTTCTAACATCTTGGTGGCTACGTGGGGATCAGAGACCCCCAAGACCTGATATTGGGCTCCGGCAGGATTTGTTAAAGGTCCCAGGATGTTAAATATGGTTCGGATTCCCAGCTCTTTTCGCACCGGGACTACATTTTTCATGGCCGGATGAAAGAGTGGAGCCGAGATGAACCCCAGGTTGGTTTGCTGAAGGCACTTTTCAACTTGGGCCGGTCCCAGGTTGATCTGAGCCCCCAGACCTTCGACCACATCTAAGCTGCCACATCTTCCCCCTGCCCCCCGGTTACCATGCTTTGCAACTTTAACCCCTCCGGCTGCCAGGATAAAAGCGCTGGTCGTTGAAACATTAAACCTGGGAAGACCACTTCCTCCGGTACCACAAACGTCCAGAACCGCTCCGTCTACCCGAACTTTCTCGCTGAATTCCCTCATGACTTTGGTCATACCGGTGATTTCCTCGACCGTTTCCCCCTTCATAGTCAGGGCAACCAGAAAACCTGCAGTTTGGGAAGGAGTTAACTCTCCGGCCATAATTTGTCGCATGGCCGTTTCCGCATCGTGTTGACTGAGATCCTGTTTAAGAACGAGACTTTTCAATAGATCTTGAATCATAAAAAGTCCATAGCCCAAAGTCCGAAGTCTAGAGTCCAGAGGCTAAAATCTTAAACTCAGTTAACCTGGAACCTTGGAGCTATTTAACGTATTTTCAAGCTAAGGGCTACCCCATCCCGAATGGGAATAATATTAGAAATAAAAGCCTCGGAACGGTAGATGAGCCGGTTATATTCCTGAACGCCCCGGGTACTGGCATCCGGCGCTTTAGGATCGAGCACACGACCGTACCAAAGAACATTATCGGTGATCAGAAGTCCACCTGTTCTTAACTTTTTCATGGCCTTCTCAAAAGCCAGAGGATAGCTTTCTTTATCAATATCATTAAAAATCAAATCAAAGGTATCCTGGGCAGCATCCAAGATAGCTATGGCATCGCCTACTCTAAAATCTATATAATCGGCAACCCCTCCCCGCTTAAAAAATTCCATGGCCTGCCTGGCATTCTCTGCCTTTCCATCGGTACAAATAATTTTACTTCCGGAGGAAGCATCTCCCCTATGACTCATGGCCTTAGCCATCCAATAGGCCGAATAGCCGAACCCGGAACCCATTTCAAAAATTTTCCTGGCCCCGGTGAGCCTGACCATTTGATATAATAACCGACCCACCAGAGGGCCTACAATGGGAAACTCCCGCGTATATCCTATTTTTTCCATCTCTAATAATACCTCATCCCGATCCGGGATAAGATCTGTTAAATATTTTTCGATTTCCGGATTCGTAATGTCCATACAACAAGAAAATGAAAGACAAAAAGGGAAAAGAAAAATTAACTCTCCCCTTTGGTCTTTTCCCTTTCACCGATTTTAAGATGATGGATATCATTTAAACAGGTCAGTACCGGACCCTTTTCGCCGAATTCAAGGATCGTCTTGGCTGCTAGATTTTGTCCAAGTCTTCTGAAATTGGATAATTCCAACTGAATAGCCTTACAGATAATGGTTAAATTGGTAAACTTATGGGCCACCACCACCACGGTTTGTCCTGCATGGGCTTTGTAAATACGCTCAACAGCCTGCCAGGCCCGCTCCTGAAGTTGTACCAGGGACTCTCCTCCCGGTAATATCAGGGTGGCAGGCCGATGAGCCCATTCCCGCATAAGATCAGGATAGTAGGCCAGGAGTTCCTGAGAGGTCAATCCCTCTAACTGACCCTGATTGAGCTCTTTGAGCTGGTCATCTGCCTTCACAGGCAAAGTTCGTGAGGAAGTTGCCTGTAACATCCTGGCAATGATTTGGGCCGTCTCGTAAGCCCGTTTCAAAGGGCTTGAATAAATAGCCTGGACAGGCTCCTGTTTTAAAGCCAAGGCCAAAAGTTCGGCCTGTTCCCGACCTCTCGGACTGAGTTCAATATCGCTAAAGCCTTGACAGCGCTGGGTTTCATTCCATAAGGTTTCTCCGTGCCGGACTAAAATTAACCGCATCTTCTACCTCTACAAAATTTTTTCAGTCCTTATAACCATAAGCGATAATTTTCTAAAACGTCAACGAAAAAATCCAATCCGGCTACACAACTTCTACTTCGATGATCGTTCGGGGATTTTGGGGATCGATCTTTCGAACAATTTGTTGTTCGCAAATTTGATTGCGTGAACTAAAAGCAGAACCCCTTAAAACCTTAATAATCGATTCGGCAAGCTGCCTCAAGGAAACTCCCTTTTTCCTGGCGTTACCAATATAAGTTATTTTTAAAATGGTATCCCCCTTTTGGGGAACAGGAGCCTGAAGCTCTCTTAACCTTTTAATCTCACTTTTTAATTTACGAAAAGGCTGATCCAATATGTCACCATCTATGATAAATTGATTCTTCATACCTGTGCGCTCCTTCACTTTAAATGCCGCTTAAAACATTGCCCGGTTTTGGTTACCGGCCAGATCGTATTTCAATATAGCAAATAAAAGGCGAAAGTCAAGGAAGAAAATGGATAAATTCCGCTAAATAAAGAAGAAGTGGAAAGGAGGAAGAGTAAGCTGTAGGGCCGAGGGGTTTAATTTCTTCTACCCCTTCACCGGGAAAAGGTTGCATAATTACGTAGAGGCGATTCGGGTTGGTAGTTACCCTTTAACTTTAACCCAAAGTGAAGGAGTTATTCTATGCCAAATAGATTTCTTCGAAAGTTGATCTTTACAGTTCCAAGGTCTTTTTTGTTTACTGGGCCTTTCCCCAGGCAAAAAAGAAGACTCACCGGGAATTTGGCTCTTATCGGCCTATTAGGGGTTCTTCTGCTGGGTAGCCATTTATCCTCTACGACCGGAGTTGAGACCAGGGAGGGGGAACTTCCCGTTTATACCACGGCCCTTGGCATTGCGTTGGAGTCCCTTCCCTATCCTTATCCCGTACATTATCTCCCTCTGGAGATTGAAGGGCAGCCCCTCCGAATGGCTTATATGGATGTACAGCCCTCTGGTACGGGTAATGGACGGGCTGTTGTGCTTTTACATGGAAAGAATTTCTACGGAAGTTACTGGGAGAATACGATCCAGGTCTTATCGAAGGCCGGGTATCGGGTCATTGTCCCGGATCAGGTCGGTTTTGGGAAATCGGCCAAGCCTGATATTCATTACAGCTTTGATCTTTTAGCTGCCAACACGGCTCAATTGCTGGATCATCTCAAAGTCGAAAAGGTTGCCGTGGTGGGTCATTCCATGGGTGGAATGCTGGCGGTGCGCTTTGCCCGAAACTATCCCCAACGAACTACCCACCTGATATTGGAAAACCCCATAGGATTGGAAGATTATCGGTTTAAAGTTCCACCTCTGTCTTTAGAAAAGCTGATTGAAAACGAAATGACCCAGACGCCGGAGAAAATACGGGCTTTTTTTAAACGTTACGTGGTGGAGTGGAAACCGGAAGTCTACGAACCCTATGTGGAAGTACGTACCCGTATCATGTTGAGTGGAGAGTATCCCCGCTGGGCGAAGTCTTCGGCCTTAACCTATCAGATGATTTATCAGCAACCGGTTCGGCATGAGTTTGGTTTAATCGAACCGCCGACTCTGTTAGTCATCGGTCTGGAGGACCGTACGACCCTGGGACGCGGTTCTGTTCCAGAAGAGGTACTGAAAACCCTTGGGCAATATCCTGAGTTAGGAAAGGCCGCTGCCAAGGATATTCCCCATTGTAAGCTGGTAGAGTTGGAGAACGTAGGACATATCCCCCATCTGGAGGCCCCGGAGAAGTTTCATGCGGTGTTATTGGATTTCCTAAAATCTTGATTTATTTCTCCTGACGTCCAAATTCCAGGGGTGGATTAGGTGGGCCGACCAGGAGGGGATTGGCATGGGGACCGGTAAGATTCGGTTGAGGAAGGGTTGGATTGACAGAAAATGGGTCGGGTTTAAGTTCGATAAGGATAGGAACGGTAAAGGTTATTTCATCCAGGGATCCGTTTGAAGAACCGGCTTTTCCTTTACGAGGAAAGCCTAAGGTAACACGAATCGCCTTGGGTAATTGGTTTTTGGACTTTCCATCCCAACTATTAACCCAGCGTCCGGATTGAGGATCTCTTTTGCTCTTTTCATAGTACTCAAACTTAAGCTCAGAAACTTCAGGGTCCAATTCTATGGGATCTCCCAAATCTTTGATTGAAATATCCCCGGTAAATACGATTTTCTCTCTTTTTATCAATCCCTTTCCGTTATCCAGGTCATAGTAAACAAACATGAGACCTCCTCCCCGCTCTCCTTTGGAACCCTTGACGAGGGTGGTCGTGAAACCCAGGCTATGTTCCTCGCCGTAGAAAATCAACTGAGGTTTTGTATTACCCGCTTTTTGAAATTTGTAAGGATAAATCGATTTAAGTTGTTGGACCATCTCATCGGTCAGAATCCGGATCTGCTGATACCGTTCCGTAGCTGCTTCCCCTCGCTTCCAGGAAAGGATTCCTACATGGAGGCTGCTGGCTATAATAGCCGTAATAATGCTAAGAATAGAAATGGCAATTAGAATTTCCAGCAGAGTGAACCCCTTCTCAGAAGGGAAAGGGGCAGAGATCGAAACCAGGGATCGAGTTTCTTTTGGACTTTTGTCTTTTGTTCGGACCCACCATGGGGTTATAGTTTGCTTTTTATTTTTCACCTTTCGTCTCATTTCGCCAAAACGGTTCGTAAGGTGGTCAATTCTACATCCCGCGTCTTATTTCCAGAAGACCAGGAGACGGTGACTTTCACTTCAAACATTTTAACCGGAGAAGAGGTCTCCTCCTGGCCTAGAGAATAAGGAGTAACCGTTCTTTGCCACCTGTAGCCATCGGAAAATTCTCCGGCTTCTGTACCTTCCTTCAAGGGATTGAGATCCAATTCTTCTATCAACCCTTGGGCATGGGTTAAAGCCTGGGTATATTCCTTGGAAGAGAGAACCAGTCTCAAATCATGGGAAAAGACTTCGATGGCCGAAACCAGACCGATACTGAGTATGGTGAGCGCGATGATAATTTCCAGGAGGGTAAACCCCCCCTCCGGCGTCCATCGCCCCTTACCCGTTGTTTTTTTACCTCCCCTTAAAGACCACAGGGGGTGAATCGGGTATTTTAAGTGGCAGATGATAGGCCACGAATCACGGACCAAAAAACTCATTTTTTCAGTTTTACCCTCCCTGTAAGGGGATCGACCACGATGGTATGGAGAACATTATAACTATCTTTAAGAATGATCTCTCCACCGGAGGAGTCTCCACGAGGATAGAACACAATGGCTGCCGTACCCGAGGTAATCTCTTTTTTGGGGCCCAACAAGACCTTTTCGATTTTGAGTTGTGCTTCCAAAGGGGTTGCAGTAGCAGGTACCTCGATTTCCCTGGCCTGATGTGAGGAGGGATCAGAATCCGGACCTTCTACAGGGGTCAACCAGTAGCTATAACCCGTTAGATCTAAGTACACCTGATAGGGCTGCTTCATGGTCACCGCCTGGCTTCTTGCATATCGTAAGGTAGTGGCGAGTTTATTAATGACCGTCCTCTGTTCCAGGTTGGCAAGGCTCTTAAAAAAAGAAGGGGTTACCGTGGCCAGGATGAAAGAAGCAATGACCAAAACTATGACCATCTCAATGAGGGAGAAGCCTTTATTTTTGAGATACCAGGTACGCTCTTCAAGGCACATGGATCTGTTAACGAGTTCTTTTTGCCTTGTACGGTTAGAAACGGCTCCAAAAATAGTTCTTATCCTCATGGTCAGGGTAAATCCGGGATTCATGAAGCCGGGAGCTGAAAACCCCATCCCTTGAGTCTGTTTAGATGTAAAGCGAAATGTCATTTTGTCCTACCAGGGGAATGTACCGTTGTAGATTCCCGGTTCTGTTGGGGGTTTTGAGATGGTTTCTAAAAGGGTATATTGCTGATACTAAAAATTGACGTCGCAATGGAGTAGACCAGCAGACCCACAATCAGTCCCATAATGACGATAATCATGGGTTCGATGAGTCGAATGAAGCGGTTAAGGGTTCTACGGACCTCCTCGTCGTAAATATCTGCAATTTTAAAGAGCATCTCCTCCAATTTTCCGACCTCTTCTCCCACGGCCAGCATACGTACGGCCATAGGAGGGAAAACCTGACTTTCTCCCAGGGGACGGGAGATGTTTTGACCCTCTGTGATTCTTTCACTGATGCTGCGGACTTGGGAAGCTATATAGGTATTCTCAACCACTTCTCGAACGATTTGCAAAGCCTGTAGTAACTGGACCCCCCCGGCCATCAAGGTTCCTAAAGTACGGGAAAACCTGGCCACTTCTTTGCCTTGAACGAAATTTTTTACCAGGGGGATTTTTAATTTCCAGCTATCCAGCGTTAATCGGATCTCAGGATCTTTTATAAAATGTCGATAGAGCAGAACACCTGCCCAAAGAGTTCCCAATCCTGCCCACCAGTAACTTTTGATTCCCTCACTCAATAAAATCAATACAGATAAAGTCATGGGCATTTGTTGACCCATATTCTCAAAAATCGTAGCAAATCGTGGAACCACCGTTGTAATCAAGATTCCAATAGCTCCGAGGCTGACCAGGGTAATCACAATCGGATAAATCAGGGCAGAAATGATCTCTTCCCGAAGTCTTTGGGATCTTTCCAGGAATTCTGCAAGGTATGAGAGGGCCGTACTTAAATTTCCACTGGCCTCACCGGATCTCACCATCCGGACATACATCTTGGAGAAGACAGAGGGGTATTTGGCCAGACTGTCTGAGAAAGTAACCCCGGCGTGGACGTCCTCCAGGATTTTTCGAACCAGATTTTGAAATTTTCCCTTTCGGCTCAATTCGACCAGAATACTCAGGCTGACATCCAGAGGCATGGTAGCTTCCAGGAGAATAACCAATTGCTGGGTAAAGTTTAAAACATCTTTTCCGCCAACCCGACCCAGAAGAGCCTTTATTCTCCCCTCAGAGGTGAGATCCCCTCGCGTCGCTGAAGGAAGACCAATCTGGATAGGATAGTATCCTTGCTCGTGGAGTCGATCTACCACAACAGATTCATCCTTGGCCTCGATGGTTCCATCGATAATTTTACCTGACGTATCCGTCGCTTTATAAAAGAAAGTAGGCATCTTGGATATTACATATGCCACAGCCTGCATGGCTTGTCAAGTTTTAGTTTCATCTGCTGAAATTTCGATATAAGAAAGAAGTGGACAAAGGAGAGGAAATAGAGGAAGAATTAATGCATGGGAAAACAAACCAAAGAGCAAATCCGAGAGAATTTATTTAGGACCCTGAGTTGGCAGTGTGCAGAGAGAGATGATGAATATGTGGCGAAGGTGATAAAAGACAGTAAAGAGGTGTGGGGGAGTGACCCGGAAGAAGAAGGTGGTCGATAAGCAAGGGAAAAACAAGGAGATAGAAGTGACGGTGTACGGTTGGAAGATCTTAGTGGTCTGGGAGGTAATACCAATTTGCATTTCATGAAGTAAAGTGTCCTTGCGAGGAGCGATAGCGACGAAGCAATCTGTGTGCGAAGAGATTGCTTCGCTTCGCTCGCAATGACTTACTCATTTAATTGCAAGTTGGTATTAAACTTTACTCTCTCGGTCTTAAGCGGAATAATACGACGAACTCCCATTCCATGGAAGATAATAAATCTCTTAATCCAGTTTATGTAGGTTTCTTCAGTCCTGATGCTATAATGCTTCAGTCGAATCAAATTTTTTACTTGATCTAACAATTTTTGCTTGACTATTTGCCCCTCCTTTTTTAGAACAATTTTGTAATATTTCTAGCGGGGAGTATTCTTTCAGGTTGAGTGACGAAATGTATCGAACCCTTTTTCGCTTTATATTCGCCTAAAATATTATAGGATCAGATAAGGAAATTAGCCAGCCAAAATTAGCCGTCTAAGCCAAAAATTTTGGTGTTAGAGGCTGTTTAGCGGTATTTAAGATCTTAGACGGCCTAATAACTGCCTTTTTTACGGTTATTGGGCCGTCTAAATATAAGTTAGGCACAAATGGCAAGGAGTGCAGGAGAATCGACGCAGACGTGCCCGGCATGTGGAAGCCCCATGCGCCTCCGGACTGCACGGCGCGGCCCGAACGCCGGCAGCCAGTTTTGGGGATGTAGTCGCTATCCGGACTGCAAAGCCACCGTGGAGTTTACGCCCACCGCGATCGACGGCGGTCCTTCTATCCAGACAATCCCGGCGCCCGCTGCGCCGCTACGGGTTTTTCTGGTCCATGTAGCCGCCGCACCGTGGGAACGACAAGGGCAAAGCGCCTTCTTCCAGGCATGCGGACTGCCCGCCGCGTTCGTAGAGCATCTGCATATCGCTGGTGCCGACCGGTCGCTCGCGCGCGCAGTTGCCCAGTGGCGCCTCGACTTCCCATTGCTGCATGGCGAAGGTGTACCATCGGAGGATCGCAACGTGATTGCGGTTGCCGAGTCGCTGCTCACCCGCGGCACCACTCCCTTTTGCTCGCCATCTCTGGAGCGGACCCTGGGGCCCGCAGCCACGACGCCGGACGATCCCGAACTGGTCATCGAGGCCGTGCGCCGCGTCGTTCTGGCCCCATCGTGCCGGTTCAAGCCACTCTGGTTCGACAGCCCTGAGGAACGCGCGGTTTTCGAGTGGATACTGGCGCTGGTTGAGCGCGAGGGGCTTCCTTGGTCGCTCATACCGCAAATAGAACTGGCCTCCATCACTCCGGCCATCGATCCCCTCACTGCCCAGTGTGGGGATCTCTTGCTCGTCCACCCTGAGCGTGACCCCGTTCTCGTGGAAGTCGATGGCTCAGAGCATAACGCCCACCGCGACCGGGACGAAGAGCGCGACCGGGCGCTCGACGTGGCTGGTGTACGCACCGTTCGCGTGCGAGCCAGCGAGGCGCGCGACCGCCGTGGTCCTGTGCTTGATCTGTTGAAGCAGATCCTAGTGGACGGGCGGCGTGATCTGCCATCGGAAACCGAACTCTCGCGGATCGTCCGCTGGTGCAAGTATTTCCACCAGGTACAGTTATCGCTGCTCACGGCGCTCCGCAGCGCATGGCTCCGCCTCGATGCTCCCTGGTCTGTCGGGGTTGCCCTGCCCAGCCCGCTCCGCAGCGACCCACGAGCGGATGCGATCATCCGACTTGCGGTAGACGACCTGCTGGAGCTGCTCCGGCGCCTAGGGCGCCTGCATGGCCGGCCCCTTCCCGCGCTGGAGCCGCGCGTTGCCATTGTCGGTGATGCCGGTGTCAACCACGAGCTGGACGTGCTGGTCGGGCCCGCCGACGGAACCATCGACGGGTTGTCGCTGACCGTGCGGGCGCGGTTCTTGGTTTCGGACCTCTGCTTCCCGGCGGAGATCCAGGCCCCGCTCACCGCGGGATCGCCTGTACGACTTGTGTCGCCAGAGCGGGAGGACGCGCGCTGGTTCCTCCATTACCTGTTTCGCAAGGATGACTTCTGGGAGGGACAGTGGGAGACCATCGAGCGTACGCTACGCGGGCTCGACTCGGTGGTCCTCCTGCCTACGGGCGCAGGGAAGTCGATCGCCTTTCAGTTGGCTGCGTTGCTCTTGCCCGGGCGCTGCGTTGTGGTGGACCCAATCATCTCTTTAATCGACGACCAAATTGACAACCTAGCGGCGGTGGGCATCGACCGCTGCATCGGGATTACAAGCCAACTGACAACAGAGGAGCGTGAACTGGCGTTACACGCCTTCAAGTCGGGGCACTACCTATTCTGCTACGTCGCCCCGGAGCGGTTGCAAACGGTCCCGTTTCGAGAGGCGTTGCGAGCGCTCACCGCGAACACGCCCGTCTCGCTGATCGCGATCGACGAAGCGCACTGCGTGTCCGAGTGGGGACATGACTTCCGAACCGCCTATCTCAACCTCGGCCGCATTACCCGCGACTACTGCGCTTCGCAGGGTATCGTGCCGCCGCTTGTCGCCCTCACGGGAACGGCTAGCAAGATCGTGCTCAAGGACGTCCAGCGCGAGTTGGGCATCACGGCCTTCGACGCCATCATCAGCCCAAAGACCTTCGACCGCCCGGAGCTCCGCTACACCATCCTGACCTGCCCCTCGGGTGAAAAGGTGCAGCGGGTGCTGGGGTTCCTGAAGCGGCTCCCAACCGACCTCAGCATCGCCCGCAGCCATATGTTTCGACCCATGGGGAGGCACACGTACGCGGGTCTCGTGTTCTGTCCGCACGTGAACGGCCCTTACGGCGTCGTGTAGCAGGCGGAGTACCTCTCGCGAGCCCTGCGGACGCGTGTTGGCGTCTACAGCGGCGAACCGCCTCGCGACACCGACCCCGACAGCTGGGAGGATGAAAAACGAAAGGTTGCCCGCGACTTCAAGCGCGACCGGACTGTAGTGCTGGCCTGCACAAAGGCGTTTGGTATGGGCATCGACAAGCCCAACATCCGTTACACAGTCCACATCGGCCTTCCGGCCTCGATCGAGTCTTTCTACCAAGAAGCGGGTCGGGCCGGCCGGGACCGCCGTCGCGCGGAGTGCGCTATCGTCTTATCGAACGACGACCCGCGACGGTCGCAGCACCTTCTCAGCCCCGCGACGCCGCTCGACGAGGTAGCACGGGTCGTCAATGAGACAAACTGGAATGATGCGGACGACATCGTGCGGGCGTTGTGGTTTCACGTGCGCGCGTTCCGGGGCGAGGCAGCCGAGGTCGAGGATATCGCCAGCATGCTAGACCAGCTTGGCGACGTGCAAACGCGGCGGCAGATGAACGTCACGTGGTGGGACCGACGGTGGTCGTCAGACAGTCGCCGTCCGGATTCTGCGCGCGAGCAGGCGGAAAAGGCGCTGCACCGGCTCGTGGTGATAGGCGTTGTCGAGGATTACGCGGTCAACTTCGCATCCCGGGAGTTCCGCATCACGATTGCTGGGGCTACGCAGGATCAGATCGCGGCGGCGTTTGGCCGGTACGCACGGGGCTACCAGCAACGGCTCGGTGAGCAGGCCGAGCAGGAGGCGCTCGCGCTGCGTGGGCAGCCTCACCGCGAGTATGTATTGGCAGTCGCCAGGCTCCTGGTCAGCTTCATCTACCAGCACATTGAACTGGCTCGCCGTCGCGCGCTCAACGAGATGCTGCAGGCTGCGATTAGCGCGCACAGTGGCGATGCCCTGCGGCGCCGTATCGTGGACTACCTGGAGCAGTCCGAGTGGGACGAGCGCCTAGAGGCTGTCCGTGCCTCAGCCCTCGGGGGCATGGACAGCTTGGCACCTGTGCTGGACGATCTCGTCTCCCCCAATGATGCCGCTGCCCTCCGCGCCGCGACAGGTCGTGCGCTCGCCTCGTACCCAGACGTCCCTGGCCTCCTGATCCTCCGGAGCGTCTCCGAGGTGCTCAGCCCCGATGCGGACCCGGAGGTGGTGCGCCAGAACCTCGAAGCAGCGCTAGGGTTCGCGGCCGAGAAGTTTCGGCTCGACTCGACGGACGTAGCGACCGCCCTGGGGCAAGCAATCTTCTGCGCGCACGGCAAGGCTGGGGCGGCGCAGCTACTGATGGAATTGAGTCTTGCCTCGACGCACGCCGATCGCGCACTCGCGCGATCGCTCATACAGCACGTGCCCATCGATGTGGCTGGAATTCCGGCCAGGTGGCTGATGAACAAACTTACGGCGAGGTGCGCCGCACTCGTGAAAGCCGAGGAGGAATGAATATGGCAAAAGATCCACGGGATTCGTTTTTGCAGGCCGAAGAAGAGGCACACTGCCTCGTCGAGGTGCTGAAGCAACTGAAGCACGAGGTCGAGTCTTACAAGACAGCCCATGAGGCGCTCGATCAGGCGGCCATGGGCATAAGCGAACTAACAACTCGTTGCGCCAGGATTGCTGAGCAGCTTGGTGGCCTTGCGGAAACGCTGCGGTCGATCGGCACGCCTGAGCTGTTGCACCGTATGGAGGTAATAAGGGGCGAACTAATCACGCTACGGCAGGAGATCAAACAGCAACACGAAGCGTACCACCAGGAAATCCGAAGCGTTCAGGAAGGCCTGGGCGCACAGGTGGCAGGTGTCAAGACCCTCGTAACAACTGTACGCAATCTGGTAGAGTATGCTAAAGGTTTAAAAGAGGAAACAGCTGGTGTCAAGACCCTCGTAACAACTGTACGCAATCTGGTGCTTGGGTGCATTGGTTTATCACTGATAACATTGGGCCTTCTTGCCTGGCTGGTATTGACGCTTGGGCGTGGGTGATCGCGCCTAACGCTCCGGTTAGGCGCCCTGAACGCGAGCGTGGGTCCAATCGAGAAAGAGCGAAAGGAGTTGAAATATGCCGTACACCGCTGAGATAAGTCGAGCGAATCCCTCATGCTTTCTCTTCCTCATAGATCAGTCAGGGTCAATGGCCGATCCTTTCGGCGCAGGCGAATCTAGCCGAAGGAAGGCGGATGGTGTGGCAGACGCCATCAACCGCCTGCTGCAGAACCTTGTCATCAAGTGCGCGAAGGAAGAGGGTATCCGCGACTACTACCACGTTGGAGTGATCGGCTATGGGGCCCACGTCGGCCCCGCGTTCGGTGGCTCTCTCGCCGGCAGGGAGCTTGTTCCAATCAGCGAGATCGGGAACATGCCCGCGCGGATCGAGGAGCGGATTAAGAAAGTAGATGATGGGGCGGGTGGGTTGGTGGATCAACCGGTCCGGTTCCCCATTTGGTTTGACCCGGTGGCCAGCGGTGGCACCCCAATGTGCCAAGCGCTGGGTGTAGCCCATCACATCCTCCAGAGTTGGCTGTCGCAGCACCCTGCTTGCTTTCCGCCAATCGTCATAAACATTACCGATGGCGAGGCGACGGATGGTGACCCGAGCGGGCCGGCTGACGCCATTAGAAGGCTCAGCAGCAATGACGGCGAGGTGCTCCTGTTCAACGTGCACCTGTCGTCCCAGCGCGCGGTGCCCATAGAGTTCCCGGATACAGCGGTCGGTTTACCCGATCAATTCGCCCAGCTTTTGTTCCGCATGTCAAGCCTGCTGCCTGCCTACATGCGAAGCATCGCCCAGCAGGAAGGGTACAGAGTCTCCGAGGCAACCAGGGGCTTTGTTTTCAACGCGGACATAGTCGCGGTAATCCGCTTTCTCGACATCGGCACGCGGCCGAGTGACCTGCGCTAGGAGGAAAGCTAAGATGCACGTGTTTGCTCAGCCGTTTTGGGCGCCGAGAGGAGGGAATGTTGATAGCGAATACGAGGACGCCGTCTGGCCGGAAAGCGCGGTAGAGGGTCAAGCGACGTCTTTTCGCTTCGCCGTGGCAGACGGTGCGACGGAGGCCTCTTATTCGGGGATCTGGGCGAAAGAGCTTGTGCACTATTTTTGTCACGATAGCAGCGATGCACCTTTTGAGGGGGGCGGTTTTCGTCGCCTACAAGAACGGTGGTCCGAGAAAGTCAGCAGGCGACCGTCGCCATGGTATGCGGAGGAGAAAATTCGCCTGGGCGCCTTTGCTGCCATCCTTGGCCTGACCTTGTATGAAGGCGTGGGCCAAAACGGTGGTAACTGGAAGGCTGTGGCCATCGGGGATAGCTGCCTGGTTCAAGTGCGGGGCGAGGAAGTCCTCGCTCGGTTCCCGCTCGCTGACTCTGCAGCGTTCAGCAATCGCCCGCACCTATTGTCCAGCAATCCGGCCCACAACAGCCATATCGTTGCCCATCTGCGTACGATAGACGGAACCTGGCAGCCAGGTGATGCCTTTTATCTCATGACAGACGCGCTTGCCTCTTGGTTCATGCGGGAACTGGAGGAAGGACAAACTCCTTGGAGGATTCTCCGAGACTTCGACACACAAGATGAGGTGAAGCCGTTTCGTGAATGGGTGGAGTCGCTCCGAGCACAACGAGCGATCCGGAATGACGACGTCACCCTGTTGCGCGTCGATATCACGTATCGTGCCTACACCGCAGGATTACAACGAAGCTATCCAGAATCCGAGGCTCGCCTTCCGCGACCCGGAGTTACAGGAAGGCCGACCTGAACTCACGCCGCTGGGCTTGCCCCGTCCCATCACCGGTGGGTTCGCCACTGTCTACAAGTTGCAATGCCCCCAACGTACCTGGGCCGTACGGTGCTTCTTACGCCCGTTTCACGACCATGAGCGAAGGTATGCTGCCATAAGCGAGCACCTAACCCGGCTTCGACTCCCCTATACGGTCGGATTCACCTTTCTGCGCGATGGTATCAGAGTGCGGGGACAGTCCTACCCAATCCTAAAGATGGAATGGGTCCAAGGTGAGCCGCTGAGCGCTTTCATTGAAAAGCATCTGGGGAATCGCAGTGCCCTCCTCTCCCTCGCAAGGCGCTGGGTCGAGATGGTAAAGGCGCTCCAGAAAGCTTCCATCGCTCACGGAGATTTGCAACACGGTAATGTGCTCGTTGCTGACGGGCAGCTTTGGCTTATCGACTATGATGGCATGTACGTTCCGGCGCTCTCGGGCGAGGGTAGCCACGAAGTGGGTCACCGCAATTACCAGCATCCGCTCAGGACCGAAGCCGACTTCGGACCCCACTTAGATAATTTTTCGGCCTGGGTAGTTTATGTCTCTTTGATCGCGCTCGCCGTTGACTCGAGACTGTGGCACCAGTTCAGCGGCGGAGATGAATGCCTGCTCTTCCGACGGAGGGACTTTGAGCAACCCGAGACCTCCGACGTTCTTCGCTCGCTGGGGAGACACCACGATGAGGCGATTCGATCCGCCGCCACAGTCTTCAAGTCCCTTCTGTATCTCGGGCCCCGTGATCTGCCGTCCCTGGATGGCCAGGTACCGCCGCCCGCCGTTCCGTCGGCTACAACCCCTTCCGCTGACAAAAACTGGCTAGAGGACCACATTGGGCCTGGTCCTAGGACACCTGCCGTATATACGACATGGGGTGGTTCCAAAGGAGGGAACCTCACGGTTTCTACTCCCGCGGACCCTTCGTGGATTCTGGACGTTCTACTACCACCAGACGGCAGTCCGCTGGTGTCTTTCAGCAACTCTGCCGCTCTTGAACGGATCGTGTTTGCGGTTTCGGCAATCCTGATCGCTATGCCCTTGAACGTTGTTGCCCAGGATTTATGGCCGCTGAGCGTTTTATCTTTGATTCTGGTCAACTTGACCCTATGGGTCTGTCGGTATCGTTCTGACGACAGTGTGCGCCGGTTCAGAGATCTTGCGTCCAAGGTCCGCCAGATCGAGAACCGCATTCGGGATGCGGAGCGCGAGATTGAGGCGGCAAATCGAGAGAAGACAGCGCGTCGTAACTATAACGCTGCTGAGCAAGCACGGCTCGCGAAGGAACTGAAAGCATTGGAAGCGAAAGAGAAGAGTGAAATCGATGCATATCAGGCCGATCTTCACTCCACCTTGTCATCGATTGCCGCTCGACGACGAGCGGTGAACCAGCAGCAAGCAGACGCACTCCGGAGAATCCAAAACGACATCGGCTTAAAAGTGGCGGCTCTAAACGGCCAGATCTCCGCTCTCAACCAGGCGGAGACCACCGAGCTTAACCAGGCGCTTCAAGCTAAGCAGCAACGGCACATTACTGATTATCTTCGCCAATTTGGCCTGGACCGAGCGACTATTCCGGGTATCGGTCCTGCCTTCAAAGAACGCCTGATACGCTCCGGTTTCCATACGGCCGCCGATATCGATTTTTACCGTGTCCAACGCATGCACGGAATTGGCCCGGCCCGGGCGCGTTCTCTTGCTGATTGGCGGAGATCGCTAGAGGGACAGGCCCGAAGAACGATGCCATCAGCCCTTTCCCACAGCGAGGAAGCTACGATTCGGGCAAGGTACGAGGGCCGGCGTCGAACGCTGGAACAACAGGGAAATTCAGAGCAACAGCGTCAGAGAAGGGAGGAAGACAACGTTCGTGCGCAGTATCGACTATTGATGGAGCAGCTGGACCAAGAGGAGAAGTTGGCGAATGCGAAGACCCAGACGGCAATAAGAGATCTCCGCGCGCACTACGCTCAGCAGTACCGCGCCATTCGAGAGAAGGAGTCGGAGCTTGCGCGTGACACTGCTTCCCGACTGCAGGAGATTGACGAGAGGATTGCCGAGGCCAGGAGGAAGCTGTTCAGCCTGCATTGGGAAAGAGCGAAGGCGGAGTGGAAGCTCTGGCCGTATGTCGGAATTCGGTTTCCGAAATATGTGAAACGAATATTCCTTGGTTCGAAACCAGCATGAAATGGGATGACTTATCTTATGTGGAGATTCCGAAGAATATTCGGGTGTGGGCCATTCTGCTGGACGCTGTCCAAACGCGGCATCGGGAGGAGTTGAGGAATTCCCGGCCTCCGGTACGGGGTCTCTCCCAGCGGACAGCGGTACATCTCGTTCAGCATCCCAGGGACCGATTTGTACTGGATCAAATACCTGAGGAAAAAACCGGACTCATCACCTCCTCCTGTTGTGCCTCCACCTGCACCCCCATCTGCTGGTCCTCCAAACCCGAGTTCTCCACCTGCCGCGTCCGCACGTAAGGCGCCATGGTGGAAGCAGAAGGGCCTATGATTCCATGGGAATTTATGCTGAAGGAGACTAGTCCTGCAGACACGAAGGGTGTGCGCAGCCTCGTGTGGGACGCTGCAGACTCATATCGGCGCAAAGGGCGCCTGACAACAGGATAACCTGACGGTCCGCTACGCGGCCCGCCGCTGCAACCGGTCGTTAGGCGGCGGTACATCATTGCACCACCCGAAGAACGTGCACCACTACTCAAAGGAGAAAATGTTGGTGAACCAGGAATCCGAAGTAACGCTTGGCCGCTTTGAAAAATACATCTATGTTTGGATAGCCCTGTGCGGAGTGGCGGGGTTACTCTTGGGCAGATTTTTCCCAGAGTTTATACGCGACCTCAATGCGCTGAATGTTGATGGTATATCCATTCCTATTGCCGTTCTAATGTTCTTCCTGATGTATCCCACAATGGCGAAAGTCAAACTGGAAGAACTGTCGCACGCGGTCAGGAATGTCGGCCCAACACTTATCACGTTGATTGCCAACTGGGTTATCGCACCTCCGTTGATGGTGTTTTTGGCAACGTTATTCTTGCGCAACCCAGACTTTCGCGCTGGAACAATCTTGTTAGGGATTTCGCCCTGTACGGGAATGGTGCTGTTCTGGATAGCCTTCGCACGCGGAAATGTAACGCAAGGCGTAATTATCACAGCTGTCAATGCGGTGTCAACCCTATTGCTCTACGCTCCGTTTGCCTCATTCTACTTGGGTGTGGGTGGTGTACCTGTCCCATTCTCTTTGGTTGCTCTTAGCGTGCTGCTCTTTGTCGGACTACCCTTAATCGTTGGTCAGGTCTCCAAGCGTCTTTTGACCTCGCGCAAGGGCGAACACTGGTTTACCGAACGTTTTTTGCCCGTGATGAATACAATAGCAACTACTGCCCTGTTGGGAATGTTAGTGCTTTTGTTCTCATCGGAGGGTCAGATGATTCTTGAGTATCCTTTGGTAGTTGCGCTGATTGCCGTACCTATTCTGCTACACTTTGTCCTTATGCTGGCTGGAATGCATCTTGTCAGCTGGCTATTCCGTTTTCGTTACGAAGACGCAGCAATGGCCGCTTTGATTGGCTCCAGCACGCAGTTTGAAGTTGCTATTGGTACAGCAATGGTTGTATTCGGTCTTGGCTCTGGTGCGGCGTTGGCTACCGTCGTTGGACCATTGATAGAAGTGCCAGTAATGGTAACAGCCACTAAAATGCTCAAGCGCACCCAGTCATATTTCCTTCGTAAGGTAAACACTAAAGCCGCTGCCTAACACTGGTTGCAGCCGACGTTGCTCCGCTGCGCTCCGCGCAACGTGGCTGAACCGCGCCGTTAGACAGCCGCAGAAGAAGATGATCGACATGTCGAGCACAGCAGGAAAGACGGCTGCTCTTCTTCAGTTCCTGAGGGAGACAGCTACCCTTCGCCGGAAGCGCATTCCAGCTTACGGAGCAGGCGACAAGCTTCTGTGGCTCGCTGACCTTCCTCGGGATCTGCCTCAAACCTGGAAGGACGCAAGCAAGTCGGCGTTTGTCGCTTTTCTAGAGAAAGAAAAAATGTCTTATGGAGGTCAAACCTGGAAGGACGCAAGCAAGTCGGCGTTCGTCGCGGACAACCCGGATGAGATACCGGATCTCTGGCTTGAGGTTCGCAAGAAGCGCAGGCCGACACTCCCGGCGCTACCCGAAGAACTTCAGGACTGGGTCCCGCAGAAATTTCAGAACAGCCCGGATGAATATGTGGATAAGAGAACAGACGAACTCCGTGACCTTCTCAATCCGCGGATCACAGTCTTCGTTAAAAAGCGCGTGCCAGATCCTAACGTGCCGTCTGGAGATGCCCGCACGCTGACTGAAAAGGCTCCAGAAGAACGGCGCCTAGAGGATTATCCCGAGGTACGGAATGTCTGGATCGATTACCTGGTAAATCGCTGGGAGCCCTGGGCAGAAGAGATGCGTCGGTGGCGAATGGTCCAAAGCGTCTATGAGGATGTGGACTTCATGCGCCGGCGGATCGAGGAGGCAGAGGAGCGCTATGAACTGCTGCTGGCGGTAGGGCTTCTGCAGTGGCTCGATTCTACTGGGGCGACCGTGGAACGCCACCTGCTCACGGCCCCTGCTGAGATCAGTCTCGATGCGGCGCGAGGCGTCCTTACAGTAGGTCCGGCTGCCTCCTTTGAGAAGTTTCGTGTTGAACTGGACATGCTGGAACTCCAGGACCGGCCCCGCCTGGAGGGGACCAACCTGGAAGATCGGTTGGAAGAGCTTGACGTTCGCGCTTGGAACAAGGCAAGCGTCGCCGAGATCCTCCGCATCATCGCGAACAAGGCGAGCGCAAATGCCCAGGTTAGCGAAGATGCCTGGAAGCCTCTGGAACGCGCAGACAAAACGTTCCGAGTCAGCTATGCGCCTGCGCTCGTACTCCGCGAGCGGCGTCCGACGGCCTATGAGGAGCTGATCAGCCGTTTTCTGAAGGCTTCCGAGGATGAGTCAGCTTTCTCAACGACAGCACCGTGGGAGCGCTTCGTCAGTGAGGGTGACACGTCGGGGCGCGCGGACAACAGAGCAGCCCACGCCAACTGTGTTTCCACCAATGCAGACAGTCGCCTCTACTTCCCTCTCCCAACGAACGACGAACAGCGACAGATTGTCGAGCGTCTCAGGACCCGACCCTACGTGCTCGTCAAGGGGCCGCCTGGCACCGGCAAGAGCCACACCATCGCGAATTTAATCTGTCACCTTCTCGCAATGGGTGAACGGGTCCTGGTCACAGCCCACGCCCCTAAGGCCCTGACGGTGCTGCGCGACCTGTTGCCAGGGGACATCCGTAACCTCTGCGTCACCGCCTTTGGATCCTCCCGCGAGGACCATCGCCTCCTCGAAGATAGCGTTCGAGGGATCCTTTCGCGGAAAAACGAGTGGAAGGGACAGAAGTGGGCACAAGCAGAGATTGATCGGTTAGAGAAGGAACTGCGTCAACTCGAAGACGAGAGTGCTAAAGTTGATCGGCAACTCCGTGAGTGTCGCGAAGCCGAAACTTACTCGCATTCGCTTCCCGGCGGTTACACGGGGACCGCTGCCCAGATCGCAAGACAAATCGAGAAGGAACAAGACACGTACAGCTGGTTTCCGGAATTGGTTGATGATCAGAAGCGCTGTCCTTTGCAGCCAGAAGATGTTGCGTTCTTCGCTGAGGTTCATACTGCCTTTACTCAAGAGCGATTGAACGAACTTCGCCTCGACATTGGTACTTTTTCTCTTCCAAACCCTACTGAGTTTGCAGCAGTGGTTGAAAAGCTAAATGCGGCTGAAAGGGCAGTCAACGTCGCGCTGGCCGGGGTGCCCAAGGAGCAGCTGAGCATACTTCAGCAGCTTTCTGACGCAAGCCTGGACACATGCAGGGTATTTCTGGATCAATTGGAAGAACAGGCGACACGAGCCAGCCACACGCTTGGAAACCTGACAGGCGAAATCTTGAAGGATTTACTGGTGGGCCAAGCTGCCCGCTGGGACCGCCTCGAACGGGAGGTTGTCGGCCTCTTGGGAAAGATTCGGGTAGCGCGCCAGCGGGCAGGCACCGCGAGGATTGACCTCCCGCCGGACATCGAGGATGTGAAACTATTGAGGGATGCCCGGCGACGACTTGAGCATCTTAGAAACGGCGGCTGGCGAGGCTGGGGTTTTATCGCCCCTCGTGTCGTGCGCGAGACTCGCTACATCGAGGAACGCTGCCGGCTTAATGGAGAGCCACCTCGCGAGCAGAAGTCGCTTGACACGCTGGTCGGATTCATGGAGTTACGGAATCTCGTCAGTCGCTTTTATGTGGTATGGCCCGGATCTTCAAATCCAACCTTTGGTGACCCCAAACGTGCGGCTGATGAGGTCAGTGACCTGGCTCAACAATTCTGCAAGCTAATGGCGCTTTTCAGAAGTGCAGATTCTCGGGCGATGGACATAATCCCCATCGAAGCACGAGAAAGCTTGTCAGAACGAAATGGGCGCACAACATGGCGCCGCTTGATCGAAGCCAAAATAGCCCTTCGGCGTGCAGATCAGGCAAGGGAGCCGCTCGAGGAGTGTTGTCGTGCGATCCGCGGTCTTGCTCAGGAAAACGCCCACCCCTGCATGCGTGACCTCGCCCAGGCCATCGAGGGGCGTGACCCAGCGAAGTGGGACGCCGCGTGGAGAACGCGAGAGGGCCTCAAGGGGGAGATGGATCGCCTTCTTCATTATCAGAAGCTGCTCAATGCCGTTCGAGAGGCATGCCCCGAGCTTGCAACCTTGATCCAATCCTCTCAAGGTAACCCTGAGTGGAAAGCTCGCCTGCGTCAGCTTGGACAGGCATGGAATTGGGCCGCGGCAAGGGCGTGGCTTCGCAAGATTACCGATCCCGAGCACTACGAGCGGCTCGCTAAGGAGCGGCACCGACTACAAGGCAGGATCGAGAAGAAGCTCGAAGAACTGGCGGCCCTCAAGGCTTGGCAGGCGTTTTTCCTGCGGCTCGACGACCAGACGGAGCAAAACCTCACAGCTTGGACAAAAGCAGTTGCTCGTATCGGAAAAGGAACAGGCAAGTACGCCTATCGGCACTGGCAGACAGCCCGCCGGTATCTTATGTCGTGCATCCCCAAGATGCCGGCTTGGATCATGCCGCTTCACAAGCTGTGGGAGACGACGGACCCTACGCCGGGAGTTTTCGATACCGTAATCGTAGATGAGGCGTCGCAGGCCGGAATCGAGGCGCTGGCGCTGCTGCTCCTGGCAAAGCGTATTATCGTTGTCGGCGACGATAAACAGAACAGCCCTGAGGCAGTGGGCGTTCTCGAAGACGACATCGCGCGTCTCGCCCGCGACCATCTCCAGCAGTTTCGATTCCGCGACGAGTTTCGGCCCGACACGAGTCTCTATGACCATGCCGAACGCGCCTTCGGAAACCTGGTCTCGCTTCGCGAGCACTTCCGCTGCGTGCCCGAGATCATTCGTTTCAGCAATGACCTGTGTTACACAGACGCGCCTTTGATTCCGTTGCGCCAGCCTCCTCCCGGGAGACTTTCACCGCTGAAAGCGGAGTTCGTGAAGGAGGGGGTCTGCGAAGGCGAGGGGCCGCGAATCCTCAACCGCGCCGAGGCGGAAGCGATCGTGGAGAGAATCCGGACGTGTCTCGATAACGAGGCTTATGAAGGCAAGACCCTGGGGGTCATCGTCCTACAGGGTCACGACCAGGCAGAGCTCATTGAAAAGAGATTGGCTGAGGTGCTCGAGCCTAGGGTTCGTGAGGAGAGGAAACTGCGCTGCGGCGTACCTGCTACTTTTCAGGGCGACCAAAGGGACGTGATCTTCTTGTCGCTTGTCGTCGCGCCTAACCACCATTTCAGAGCATTGACAGGGCTGCCTGATCAGCGCCGCTTCAATGTGGCCATGAGCCGTGCGCGAGATCAGGTATGGCTGTTTCACAGCGTTCAACTTCATGACCTCAACCGAGAAGACTTGCGGTGGCGTCTTCTGAACTTCTTCTACAGTCCAGGCCGGGGGGCGCTTGAAGAGCTTCACGAAGAGTCAGACCGCCTGGAGCTCGAAGCAAGACGCCGTTCACGACGGCCGGGCGATCAGCCCCCTCCCTACGAAAGCTGGTTCGAGGTTGACGTTGCCCTAGAACTTCTGAGGAGAAACTACCGGCTCCGTCCGCAGGTTGAGGTTGCAGGCTATCGCCTTGATCTTGTGGTCGAAGGACTGGTCAATCGGTTGGCTGTGGAGTGTGATGGCGAAGCCTGGCATGGGCCCGAGAGGTTTGAGCAGGACATGGCCCGGCAGCGGCAGCTTGAGCGAGCCGGATGGACGATCGTGCGCGTCCGGGAGTCGGAGTTTTACGCCGACCGCGAGGAGTCCGTACGCCGGATTGTCGAGGCATGCGAGGAGCTCGGTATTCGACCGATCGGAGAGGAAGAACGCGAGATACACAAGGAACCAACACGGAGCGCTCCGGTAGGCGAAGTGTTGTCAGAGGAGCACGAGGAGGAGGATCAGGGCGAACCTGGCGAGGGTGAAGAGGAAGCTCCTGAAGAGACTGGGGAGGATCGAGGGTCCGCGCCCATAGCGGGGTATTCCGAGGAATCGGGCTTCCCTGATCCGCGTGATGCTTCTCCCTCCAACGTTCGGGCAGCTCTGCGCCGGATAATAGAAAAGGAAGGCCCGCTCACCAAGCGGTTTCTTATCAAGCTCTACGTGGCGGGTTGTCCTACTTTGCACCGTGCCAGCAAATCTGTGAAGGGTCTACTGAATAGAGCCCTATACAGCATGCAGAAGGCCGGGGAGATTCTTGTTGAAGACGAACTCGGTGACCGCTCACTTGAGTCGCAGGTCCTACGGCTTCCCAATGCGCCTAGGGTCAGGGAGAGGCCTGCTGGTGGGCGAGACATATTGGAGATCCCCCCGTCGGAGCTGTTCTTGGTGCTCGACCGCTTGTCTCGGCCAGCCGTCAAGGAAATGCAGAGTGACGAGGCCCTGGCTCGTGAACTGCTTGCGCATTATGGATTCTCGCGTCTGACAGAAGTTCGCAGACGGCACTTAGCGAAGATTCTCGAAGTGTACCGCCGTCAGCGGATGTCGTTGGAATCTGGCCTTGGTGCTCACGAGGATGAGGCTGTCTAACGACTCGCCGATAAGCTGCAGGCGCCGCAGGCGACCGTCAGCTTCATGGGCTTGTTAGCCAGCATCCGCGCTTCGGCTGATCGAACCCCGTCGGTGAATCACTTGAGCACAGCCGGCCCACAAAGTCACCCGTGAAGTCTCAGACCACCTCCCGCGACAACGTGCGCTATGATCGGGAGAAGCAACAGCAACGCCGCGGTGTGAATCCACACTAGGCGCGCCCACCGCGGTCTCTTCTCAGGAACTTCCCGTCCTAACAGGGTCAGGCCACGGGGCTTGTATATGTTCAGGGTAGCGATCCCGAGTAATATTACCAACCCGACGCCGGCATGAAGTAGTTCTCCCCGCAGGGCAGGGTACAAGACGTCGCGAACGTTCGTAATCGCCGTGTCAGCAGCGATGGCTGCAACCGGTGTAACGACCGACGACATATGCCGTAGTAGCACGGCCACCGCAACCAGCGTAAGGTGCCAGGAAATCACGACCCAATAGTGTCGAAACAATCCCCAGGGGGTGGCGAGCGAGATGGTAATCCCGGTGATCAAGGCAGATAAAGCGAGTGGCACGATGACATACCACCCAATCACCTCCAACGCGATCCACGTGGCGCGCAGGAGCTGATCACGCTGGCCCATCATAGCGGCTATGACTAGCGCAAGATAGGCGAGGACTGCACCAATCCACCCCACGGAGACAGTAATGTGCGTTGTGAAGAGAAGCTTTCGAACCTTTCGATCCATCAGCTGCCTCCCGCGAATGCTGGCTAACTCTTGATTATATGGTTTCCAGATAACACACTCCGGGCCGCTTTCTGTCGGCCTAAGACATCCGTGTGTGTGCGTTGTTAAGTTCTCTGTTGCCAATGATGTGACCCTGTTTCTCAAACGTC
>JAUQPW010000037.1 GCA_030550175.1 bacterium | reverse complement strand
CCAGGCTTGTACATCCATTAAAAGATGGCTTCCAGGGTTGGCGATTGCCATGGGGTCCTGAGAATTCGGAAAGAAAAAAGAAGGCTTCTAACCTATGTCTACCCTTACAGAGCTTTTAGAATCTTTTCCACCAGAGCTTCGAGTGCCGATGGCTCGGCTGGTGGATGCACTTAAAGAAGAGCTACAGGTTACCAGGGCTGACTTTATCGAACTCAGAGCGGTGGTTCAGGAGTTAGCCGAGGCTCAGCAGCGAACCGAGCATCGGGTTCAGGAGTTAGCCGAGGCTCAGCAACGAACCGAACTTCAGGTTCGAGAGTTGGCCGAGGCTCAGCAGCGAACCGAACTTCAGGTTCGAGAGTTAGCCGAGGCTCAGCAACGAACCGAGCAGGGTCTTGAGGACTTGAGGGGAGTGGTTCGGGAGTTGGCTGAGGCTCAGCAGCGAACCGAGCAGGGTCTTGAGGACTTGAGGGGAGTGGTTCGGGAGTTGGCTGAGGCTCAGCAGCGAACCGAGCAGGCTGTTAGAGAACTCACAGAGGTTCAAACCAAATTCAGCCGTACCTTCTATGCCCAAATGGGTGCTCTGGGAGCCAGATGGGGCTTGCAGGCCGAAGAGGCCTTCCGTGAAGGCCTGCGGGCGATTCTTCAAGAGGTGGGCTTCTCTACGGAACGATTCTCTGTCAAGGACCCAACGGGAGAAGCTCTGGGATATCCCGAGCAAATCGAACTGGACATTTTGGTCAAAGATGGTAAGCTCATTGTGGCCGAGATCAAGTCTTCTATAGATCGGGAGCATACGGCAGGGTTTAACAAGAAAGTAGCTTTTTACACGCGGAAGACCGGTCGGCAGGTGGATCGCAAGTTGATTATTGCGCCCCATGTGGAGGCGGGTACTCAAGAGTTGGCCCGAGAGTTAGGTGTGGAGATTTACACAGATATTAACGAGTTATCCTGATCGCGACCCAATTTCGGCCCGATGCTTCGCAAAGAGTTTCCCAGGTCCTCTGCATCGGGCAATTGAGTTGGTTAATGAACAAGGCCAGATTCGTACATGGTTCAATATGGAAACAAACGATGAAGAAGTTACAAGATAACTTAGGAAATGGGGATAGCTTATTAAATCTGCGAAATGCTGTCGCACCGTAACAACGGTTCTATATAAATCGTTCCTTCTCCACAAACCAGGCTTTTATATCTTTCATTGCAAATTTTCTTTCTGCTTGTTTTTCAATATCAAAAGCATCCAAAAACCACTGTTCTTCAGGATGCCATTGGGTTTTTCCAAACCAAATTTGACGAGGTATAATTTTTCTCACAGCCGTTTCACCCCGATAATTAGTATAAAGAATGCTGACCCTCTGTTTTACATTTTTGTCTAGAGAATCCATACAAAATTACTCCTTCATAGGTTTCATCATCGTCTACCCTTTTCGGGTTGAGAGGAAGTCTAACGGACTCTTGACTTTTCTCTCACGTTGGATAAAATAAATCAAGTAAGAAATTTTTAAAAGCAAATAAAGACTCTTTTTACCTAGAAGGGAGGACACCTATGACGGTTCAGGAATTAATTGCCAGATTTCCGGAAATTCCCCGTGATCTTCACAAGGAACCTATACTTGCCAAGTTTGCAGAAACCTTTGGTAACCTGCTTAGAATTGCCCATAAACCTAGTGCCTGTTCCACCCAATATGATGTAGGTAATCATTATTATCTCAAGCTCGTAGGTCCCATGGATATTTATCGATATGGACTCTCCACCCGGGAGAAGGTTCTTAAGCAACTTCAAACCTTTATCGATGCGTATCAGGCGGACCCCCAAGGGTTCCTGGCAAGTCTTCTTCCTGCCGATACGGCTGCGAGGGAAGTTAAGGGGCCAGGATGTTCCTAATCTGTAAATCCTATCCAGCTAATAGCTTTGAAGGATATTTTTGCTTATCCTGTTATAAGGGTACAAGCTTTGTACCAGGACTGACTGAGAACTCTTCAAAATTAACTATTTAATTTTAATTCTTTTGTCAAGACTTGAAAAATTACAGCCTCAATTTCCTTAGGTTCCAAGGGGAATCTTACTCAAATGCCAAGTGAATTGTCATTAAACTATGACAGCAAGACCTGAGAATATAACCCCCCTTTCCAGACGGTCCTGATAACCCCTGCTACAGGAGTTCCATGGTACAGCTCTTGCTTAATGGTGTAAGAGGGGAGGTCTTATTCATACACCAATTCAGTAAGAGGGGTGGAGTCATGGCTCCTTGCTTGTTTACCTTCCTCTATATTTATCCATCCCAGTCTGCCTTGATAAGTTAATTTCCATGGGGAATAAAATAGTCCTCCTTGTGCAATGATGTTTCTATCCTGGTTACCAATCAGACCCATATCTTATAGCTAACAAAATAATCGGCCAGGAACCATTGCGGATATTAGAGTCGGAGAGCATGTGAACTTAAAGTATAAAGTAGTGAATGGTCAGAATGTTGCTACCACCGTGCATATTCATAACCATTAAACATAAAGTGGCTATCGGCATTAAAAAATAAGAAAGGGAAGATTTGAATACATCGGATAATGTCTGTATAATTCGGTAAGGGAGGCACATCAGAACAGGTACTTAGCAAGTACCTAAAAAAGCCGGACTCTATAAGCCCATGGGATTGACTCAGCAAATTTGATACCAGATATATTTATTTTGGATAATAGAAACCATTGGTTTAATTCAGCTTAAGGGGGTTTACGCCTGCCTGCCGGCAGGCATGAGAGTTGTTCACTATGGAAGGGTATCTGATCCAGATTAAACAGAGGATTACCAGGATCTACCTGGAGGAGTTTAGTGTAGAGCCGATGGGCTGCTTCTCCTACCGACCTTTTTAAGGGGCAAAACCAGAGGGATACAGAGGAGGCATAACAGGCTCATCAGCCGGAAATTATCTACAAATGCCAGTAATGTAGCCTGCTTGACGAGAGTACCGTAGATCATGCCATAGGCCCCTTGAACTGCTGCAACCGGACCCACCTGGGAAGTAAGGGTTCCCTGCAGGACATGAAGTCGCTGCTGGAACTCCGGATCATAAGGCGTCAAATGGGAAACCAAAATCGCCTGGTGAATTTGGGCGCTACGTGAAAGTAATGTGGTCACAACCGAAATTCCAATACTACCTCCGATATTACGCATCAAATTAAAGATACCCGTTGCATTACCTATTTGCTCATTGGGTAAAGTTCCCATGGCCATTGTGGATAGTGGAACAAAAATGAAGCCCATGGCTAAACCGTTGATGATATTCGGCCATACTACACTCGCCATCCCGATATCCAGGTTGATATGACCGAGTGAAAATACCGAGAAAGCAAGTATTGCAAAGCCCCCACCGATAAGGAATCGGTTGTCTACGAGACCTATGACACGACCCACAATGATCATAGATAACATGGCACCAAGTCCCCGTGGGCTTATCGCCATACCGCTTTGAAGTGCCGGATAGCCCATTAAATTTTGTAAAAACAGAGGTAGCAGTGCAAGCGTGCTGTAAAGTACCATACCTACCATGGTTATCAGTAATGTGCCAAAGGCAAAGTTACGATTGGTCAAAATACGCAGGTTGACGATAGGCTCCCTGGATCGAAGCTCCCAAAGGATAAAGGCAATCATTGAAATAACAGAGAGGAAGGCAAACCAGCGAATCCATATAGCTGCAAACCAGTCTTCTTGCTGTCCCTTATCCAGTAAAATTTGAAGGGTTGCCAGCCAGATGGCCATGAGTCCGAATCCGACATAATCGACTCGGCCATGGACTGATTTCTTGATATAAGGAGGGTCCTCGACAAACGCCTGGGTCATCAAGATGGCCAGAACTCCAACCGGGAAATTAATATAAAAAACCCATCGCCACGAATAATTATCGGTGATCCATCCTCCCAGAGTCGGACCGATAATCGGTGCAACTACAACCCCCAAGCCGAATACCGCCATGGCTGCTCCGCGCCTGGCCGGTGGAAAGCTTTCTAACAAAATAGCCTGGGCAATGGGCTGTAAAGCACCTCCCCCGGCTCCTTGAATAATCCGTGCAAAGACCAGCATACCCAAATTCATGGCAAAACCGCAGGCTAGAGAGGAGAGCGTAAACAAAACAATACAGGCCATTAAGAACCGCTTGCGACCAAAGAAATTACTTAACCAACCCGTTGCCGGCAGGATAATCGCATTGGAGACCAGGTAACTGGTTAAGACCCACATGGATTCATCAATGCTGGCCGAGAGATTGCCTGCAATATGCGGTAATGCCACATTGGCAATGGAGGTATCCAGAACCTCCATAAAGGTAGCAAGCATAACAGACACCGCGATAAGCCAAGGATTGGCGCTGGGTTGCCAGCTTTGAGTAAAATTACCGATGTTGGCTCCTCGGACCGAACTCTTTTTTGCTGTATTGGCTGTCATTTTACTTTTACCTCCGGTACAACCGACATACCCGGACCTAAGGGGTAGGCTGAATCTGGTTTCTCATCAAAAACAATTTTAACCGGAACCCGCTGCACTACTTTAACAAAGTTACCCGTTGCATTCTCAGGGGGTAGCAAACTGAAACGCGCTCCCGTACCTGCTTGAATACTGTCTACATGACCCTTGAAAATCTTATCAGGGTAAGCATCGACTTTAATATTAACAGGTTGTCCCGGGCGTATATGGGCGAGTTGGGTCTCTTTGAAGTTGACTATAACCCAAAACTCATCGGGTACAATCGCCATCAGGGCCTGCCCAACCTGTACAAAGGCCCCTTCTTCGATCATTTTGCGGGTTACACGTCCAGATTCCGGTGCATAGATTTTCGTATAAGAGAGTTGCAATTGATCCTGCT
Source organism: bacterium (assembly GCA_030550175.1). GTDB lineage: Bacteria > Moduliflexota > Moduliflexia > Moduliflexales > JAUQPW01 > JAUQPW01. The sequence goes on along the minus strand of JAUQPW010000037.1, from coordinate 43,504 downwards.
TGACCATCGCCCGTGCCTGCTCGATTTCAGCTTGAATTGCTTCAGCCTGAGAGCTACTAATGGCTACCTGCTGGGGGGCCGTATTGGCCGAAGCTAAACGTGCTTGGGCTTCTCCAACCCGTGCCTGGGCTTCTGCCACCTGAGCCTCGGCCTGGTGGAGACCCTCAACAGCTACTTGCTCCGCAGCCCGGGCTTCAGCAACTCTGGCTTCGGCTGCCGCAGCCTGCTTACGAGCAGCTTCGAGTTGAGCAGTCGCCTTACGAGCAGCAGACAGAGCATAATCCAGTTGCTGACGCGATATAATTCCATCTTGCTCGTAAAGATGTTGGTAACGTTGTGCGTCGGTATTGGCCCGCGTCGCTTCGGCTTCAGCCTCTGCCACCTGTGCCTGGGCCTGTTCAGCATTGGCTATAGCCGTCTTAACCTGGGCTCGAGCCTGCTCGAGTCGATTGCGTGCCGCTATTAATTCTGCATTTGCCGTTTGTAAGCCGGATTTAGCCAACTGTAACCCTGAATAGGCTTGTTGTACGTTGGCCTGAGAGGTAACATCCGTCAAATCCACATTCAATTGAGCCGCTTTCTGTTTTGAAATAGCTTGTTGTAATAAAGCTTTTGAATTCTCGAGCCGTGCTTCAAAATCACGGGGATCTAGCTCAACCAGTAAATCACCTTCCTTAACTTGCTGGTTATCGGTCACATACACCTTCAAGATGTGCCCGGATACTTTTGGACTGATCTGGATGATGCGCCCTTCAATAAACGCATCATCAGTTGATTCGTAGGATATGACATGGTTGTAATAAGGCAAGCCCAGGAGAATTCCTCCTATGAATAACCCTGCTATGGCTATCAGTATCCGAGGACGCTGATAAAAAGGTCTCTTGATTTGGCCATTTTCCTCTGAGACGATCTTAGGCGTCGCTACCGCTGAGGAGGTCCCCGGTAAGTTCTTTTCCTCGTGCACCGTTTCCGGCAGATCTGTAATAGTCTGATCCACTTTACTTAGCCTGGAAGACTGGACCTGGGTGGATGAATTTAAAATTTCAACTTCGTCCATGATATTTTCTTCACAGACTTGAGCGGGCTTTACGTTTAACTTGCTTCCCATGCCGGTTGGAACAAGTTCGTTAGCTCACTCTCGTCATAACTTCCCTCATTACCCTCATCCTTAACCCTTCTCCCACACTGTGAAAGAGGGGAAAGGGGATGAAGGCTACAGAATTATTAATTCTACCCTCCATTGCCGATCATGAATCCATCTTCTCGTTTCCTGGATTTTTTCTCGAGTGTGTGGAGAATGCTATCCTGCAATTTTAACAGAAGCCGGCTTAACTGAGCCTTTTCCTCATCGCTCAACTCGTTTACCAGTTCTCTGACTTCCCCATGATAACCGGGTAGTATGGATTCTAACAGCTCCTCCCCACTCTTAGTAATCCGTACGATCCGTACACGCCGATCCTCTGTATGGACCACGCGTTCCACCAAACCTCTCCGCTCAAGACAATCCACCAATCCCGTCACATTTGCCCGACTCACCAACAACGCTTCACCTATCTCGTGGAGAGGAAGTCCTTTGCCTTCACTGCGAGCCAGGATAATCAACAGATTAAAAGCTGAAAGGGAGAGATGATATCTGTTGAGAATACGGGCAATATAAGTAGCGATAAGATCGTAGGCATACACTAAATTCAAAAGTAACTCCGTGGTAGGCCAATGAAATGTCGGATACTTTTGAGCATGTCGAATTATTTGGTCTCGAGAATAATACTTACGTTTGTCCAACCGGACCTGGGATGTCTGGCTCATATAAAAATCAGGGCTGACGAAGAAGAAACTTACAACCCTTTTTATAGCTTAAAGTAGTTAAGAGCTTAATTATTAAGATACAAACCATATGACTAATATATGGTTAAGAAGTAAAATGTCAAGATCTTAACTAAATTTTAAAGAAAAGAAAGATAGAAAAGATCCTATTTCACTTCCCTATGAGGATGTCCTGTTGGATGGATTCCTTGAGGTTACTTGGCCCCTTTAAGCCCCCTTTTCAGGGAGACAGGGAGGGAATCAGAGTTTGGTACCGTCTCTCCTTTCCTTTAAGGAGAGGGGAGACGGGGAAGGGAAGTTAATTTTTAATCCTAAGGATTTTCTTTAACTCATTCCAGAGGTATCGGAGGGTGACTTTAAAAAAAAAATTCGGCGGAGGAGAAGAACTTCCCGAAGGGGCTCCTCCCGAAGAAGTCTCAGAGGAGGGAGGTTGTTGTTCCTGGAGCATATCCAGGGCGGTAAAGAACTGGCCGATGATCATTTTAGCCGAGGCCTGGATCATACGTTGTCCTACACTGGCAATGGTGCCGCCCACCTGAGCATCTCCTTGATAGGTGATCAGGGTATGATCGTTTTGCTCTTGCAGATTCAAGATCCCTTCTCCTTTAACAAACCCGGGTCCTCCTTTTCCTTCAACAATCATTTTAAAGCTGGAATAAGGTTGTTTATCCACCAGCTTGACCTGTCCGGTATAGGTACCTTTTATGGATCCAATTCCCATATTAAGGGTTGCTTTATAGGTATCCTCTTCGGTCTTCTCTAATTTCTCACAACCCGGCAGGCATTTAGCGAGAATTTCCGGATCGGTTAAGGTATTCCAGACTTTTTCTGGTTTTCCTTTTAAGGTATGATTTCCCTCTATTCTCATAAAAATGACACTACCTCATGAGTATATAGTATAAAGGATAAGGGCGGGGTCAAACCCGCCCTTATATCCCCCATGATCGGGTTTTAAGATCCTTTAGATTCGACTTACAGCTCGTTGCAAAGCTCTTTTTGTATGAACCCGTGCCAGATGCGAACGATACTCTGCAGAGGCATGGATATCCGAGAGCGGATCTACACCATCGGCAGCTTTCTCGGCTGCTTGGGCGAGGAGTTGATCATTAATAACCTTACCTTTCAGCATATTTTCAACTCCTATAGCTCGAAAAGGCTTCGGCGCAAGTCCGGTAATACCCACCTGAACACGCTGACAGGTCCGGTTTGTATCGAGGGTAATCTGGACGGCCACGCCCACAAGAGCAAAGCCGGAAGCCGGTTGTTTAACCTTTTCATAGGCACTTCCGGTACGCTGGGGAGGTATGGGAATCCGAATTTCGGTTAAAATCTCATTGGGTTGAAGCGCCGTGGTCATCATATCCACAAAGAAATCTTCAGCCTTGAGGGTACGCTCCCCTCGAGAACTTCTTACATTAATTTCGGCTCCAACGGCCAATATGGCAGCAGGCCAGTCAGCTGCCGGATCTGCATGGGCCAGGCTTCCACCCAGGGTTCCCCGGTTACGAACCTGAACATCTCCAATGTAGGGAGCCGTTTCGGTCAGCAGGGGGCATTTTTCCTTAAGAAGCGTCGAGCTTTCGATCTGGTAGTGGGTGGTACCGGCACCGATCAAAATTTGACCTCCGGACTCCCGGACATAGTTCAGATCTGAAATTCGGCTGATGTCAATGAGATATTTGGGAGAGGCCAGCCTTAATTTCATGGCGGGAATCAAGCTATGCCCACCGGCCAGTATCTTAGCATCGGTATGGGTCGAGAGCGCAGATAAAGCTTCATCTAAGGTTGTTGGCACTAAATATTCAAAGGCAGCTGGGATCATTTTATTATAATAATCTGTTGCCCGTTGTCATTTATCTGTTGTTTTTTTATCCCTTATCCATTGTAGTAAACAGTCAAAAATAGACAACAGACAACAGACAATAGAGTTAGGCTACGATAATAGGACCTTTCTTTGGAGCATGTTCTTTGATAGTCTTCCAAATTTTTTCCGGCTTTAAGGGCATATCGATATTTCGTACCCCAAGATGAGCCAGGGCATCTATAACCGCATTGACAACAGCGGGCGTAGAACCAATGGTTCCTGCTTCTCCAACTCCTTTAACTCCCAGCGGGTTTACATTGGTGGGAGTGACTGTGTAATCCAGCTCAAATTTTGGAAGATGATGGGCCTTGGGGATACAGTAATCCATAAAGGAGCCGGTCAAGAGCTGTCCGTTTTCATCGTAGACGACCTCTTCATACAATGCCTGTCCTAACCCCTGGGCGATCCCGCCGTGCACCTGACCATGGACTGTTAACATATTGATAATATTACCGCAATCGTCTACGGCCACATAACGACGGAATTTAATCTGACCGGTCTCCGGATCTATATCTACCACTGCGATATGAGTCCCAAAGGGAAAGGTAAAGTTCTTCGGTTCATAGAAAGCCGTAGCTACCAGTCCGGGTTCTGTATCCGGGGGAAGATCCTTAGCCAGATAGGCCGCCAATGCGACCTCGGTTAAGGTGACGGATTTTTCCGGATTATTTTCCGGGAAGATCTTTCCGTCTCTAAAAACCAGGCCTTTCGAATCTACCTTCAACATATGAGCCGCAAACTTAGTTGCCTTTTCCTTAACCTTCTGGAGGGCCAGATAAACCGCCGTCCCTCCCACTGCAGTGGCCCGGCTTCCAAAGGTTCCGATTCCGTACTGAACCACAGCAGTATCCCCATGCTGGACGGTTATATCCTCCATCGTCAATCCTAACCCGTCCGCAACAATTTGCGCGAAGGTAGTCTCTTGTCCTTGGCCATGGGGAGAAGATCCTGTCAATACCGTAACCTTACCGGTAGGCTCGATACGGACGGTAGCGCTTTCCCAACCACCGGTTGCCGTGGCTGCAGAAGGGCCAAAAGCACAAATCTCGACGTAGCTGGAAATCCCAATCCCCACGTATTGACCCTGCTCTCGAAGTTTTTTCTGCTCTTCCCGTAACTTCGTATACCCAACATGATCTAATGCTTTCTGCAGAGCGGCCTGATAATTACCACTATCGTAAACAAGGCCCGTAGCCGTTTTATAAGGAAATTCATTGGGCTGGATAAAGTTTTTCATCCGTACCTCTACGGGATCCAGATTAAGCTCCGCCGCAATGGCATCCATGGTACGCTCCAGGAGGTAGGTGGCCTCCGGTCGTCCGGCGCCCCGATAAGCATCGGTGGCCATTTTATTTGTGAAAACACCCAAAACCTCCATGGATACATTAGAAATTTTGTAAGGACCGCACATCATGAGTCCTGTAAGGGTAGGAATAACCGGGGATAAAAGCTGGTAATAAGCCCCCATATCTGCCAGAACTTTGACCCTTAATCCTACCACGGTTCCATCATTTTTAACGGCGGCTTCGATATAATTAATTTGATCCCGCCCATGGTCTGTGGCCTGGATATTTTCTCGTCGTCCTTCCACCCATTTGACCGGAACTTTGAGCTTCATGGCCAGATAAGGGATCAAAACTTCTTCTCCGTAGAAATCAACCTTGCAACCAAATCCACCACCTACCTCGGGGGCAATAACCCGAACTCGATGTTCAGGAAGATTGAGCATGCCGGCAATTGAAGTGCGAATTCCATGCGGAATTTGCGTAGAAGTCCATACCGTTAACTCCCCTTCTACCCCACGATCCTGGTACTGAGCTAACACGGCCCGGGTCTCCAAGGGGATGGGTGCAACCCGTTGGTTAACCAATCGGAGTTTAACGACACGATCGGCCTCTTGAAAAGCTTTATCTATATCACCCCCACTAATTTTCCAGGTAAAACCCCGATTCTCACCGTACTCCTCGTAAAGAAGAGGAGCTCCTTTTTCCAGGGCCTTTTCCATATCCACCACCACGGGTAAGGGTTCATAATCCACATTGATCAAATCCAGGGCATCCCGGGCCACATAGCGGTCGTTGGCTACCACGGCGGCAATAGCCTCTCCGACAAATCGGACCTTTCCTCCGCTCAGGGGATAATGCTCCGGTGTATGCATGTCCGGAACTCCCCCTACACAGGGCATGGGTTTCAAAACTCCCTTAATGTCATCATGGGTCAGAACTGCCACAACCCCGGGAAGCTTACGGGCTTCTGATACATCAATCTTGTTAATTTTTGCATGACCATAGATGCTCCGGAGGAAGGCCACATGGTGGACATTTGGCAACTTGATATCATCTACATAACTTGCAGTTCCTGTAATAAGCCGGGGATCTTCTTTTCGTTTAATTCTTTCCCCAATAAGTTTTGTAGCCATATTTTATCCCTCCTTTTTAGGTTCTCATCTTTTGTGCAGCATACTGGATAGCTTCGACAATATGCTGATATCCGGTACATCTGCAGAGATTACCCTCTAAGCCTTCTCGAATCTGCTCCTCTGTCGGATTTGGATTTCTTTGAAGAATTTGGACGCCGGCCATGATCATCCCGGGTGTGCAAAAGCCACACTGTAACCCATGTCGTTCCCAGAATCCTTCCTGAACTGGATGCAGCTTACCATTGGTAGCTAATCCCTCGATGGTCACAATCTCTCCCTTGTTTGCCTGTACTGCCAATATTGTACATGACTTAACCGCAGCTCCATTTAATAGGACCGTACAAGCTCCACAGATACTCGTTTCACAACCAATATGGGTTCCTGTTAATCCCACAACATCCCGAAGATAATGAACCAACAGGAGTCTGGGTTCCACCTCATCCTGGCGAGGCTTCCCGTTTATTGTAACCTGAATAACTTGTTTCATTCTCTTCACCTCCTAATGTTTAAAAAGGTTTTGATCCTGGGAAATTTATAAGGAAAATCAGGGTTTTTCTGTTAAAGCCATTCAGAATGATCCTGCTTATTCGCAATAATTAGGACATACACAGACAACTCTTATGTTAGATCATAAAATCATAACCTGCTGATGGTGTCAATTATTATTTTCCAGATAAGCAGTTTAAAATAATTTTATTTTGTCCTATCTGGGGATCCTCAGCCCGAAGTCTAAAGTCTTCTCACTACCAGGCTGTAGAACAACCAAAAGATGATGGGGATTTAAAATTTTTGCAAAAGTGGGGTCTTTCAAGTAATCTGTTATCAGAAATAAAAAAATTCCTAATTTTTCGTAATTGGAGAGGGAGAACAGACTCAGAGGCAACCGATGATCCATCGAAGCTAAGGGAGAGAGGGAACTTTTCTTGAGGAATCCTAGAAGACAAATAAAACTTAGTAAAGAGGGGAGGTATCGGATTGGCTTTTGGGTTCTGGACTTCCCAACATCTCTAGCCTAAATCTAGTAAAGATTCATATCCTATGTCTATAATCAATCCTGTTCGAGTTCGTTTTGCCCCCAGTCCTACCGGCTATTTACATATTGGAAATGCCAGGACGGCGCTTTTCAACTGGTTATTTGCCCGGCATCATCACGGGACTTTTATTCTCCGTATCGAGGATACCGATGTAGAACGCTCAACTCAAGAGTCAGATCAGTTGATTTTAGAAGACATGAAGTGGTTGGGCTTAGATTATGATGAAGGACCGGACAAAGGAGGCGCCTTTGGTCCCTACCGGCAGTCCATGCGGCTTCACCTGTATCGGGAGTATGCCCAAAAACTGGTAGATGCCGGGAAAGCTTATCCCTGCTTTTGTACAGAAGAAGAGCTGGAAGCCGAAAAACAAAAGCTGCTGGCAGCCGGTCGTATGCCGGTGTATAGTGGAAAATGCCGAAATCTAAGCCAGGAAGAGGTGGAAAGAAGAAAAGCAGCAGGAATCCCTTTTGCCCTGCGTTTTAAAGTCGACCCTTGGGGAAGTGTAGGATTTCAGGATTGGGTTCGGGGCGAAGTCGTTTTTGAAAAGCAATATATCGGAGACTTTGTCATCCTTCGCTCCGATGGTATAGCCCCCTATAACTTTGCGGTGGTCATCGACGATGCCTTGATGCAGATTACCCATGTGATTCGGGGAGAGGATCATATTTCCAACACCCCCCGACAACTCCTCCTGTATGAAGCCCTGGGATTTCAACCCCCTCAATTTGCCCATCTTTCCATGATCCTGGGTCCAGATCATACCCGGCTGAGCAAACGGCATGGAGCCACCTCCGTGGCTCAATATCGAGAAGCAGGCTATCTACCCGATGCCCTAATCAACTATCTGGCCTTACTGGGATGGACTCCGGAATCTGGACAAGAGATTATCTCCCGGGAGGAAATGATCCGTCAATTCTCCCTTAAACGGGTATCAAAAAGTGCGGCCGTTTTTGATATAATGAAACTAAACTGGATAAATGGGAATTATATTCGAAACGAAGATATTAAAAAATTGACTGCTCTGGCCCTTCCTTACTACCAAAGGGCAGGGATGGTATCTAACCAGCCTACTTCAGAAGAACTCTCTAAACTGGAAAGGGTCATCCAAGTCACCCGGGGGTATGTCGAAACCCTCTCTCAACTTCCGGAACATGCCTGGATTTTCTATACTTCCCGGCTAGAATGGAGTGAGGAGGCTAAAGAAATCTTAAAAACCGATTCTGCCCGAAGGGTTATCAAAGTCCTGCAGGAGGAACTTAAAGGAATAGAGGAAATAACCCCGGATACGTCTAAGAATCTTCTGGCTCATCTAAAAGCAAAAACAGGTAGCGGGGGTAAAAATCTCTACCTGCCTATTCGGGCCGCTTTAACCGGACAAACCCACGGTCCTGAATTATATCAACTTATGGATATTCTCGGCAAAGAGGAATGTTTAAAACGGCTGGACTTTGCTCTACAGCTTGCAAAGGCATAAACCGGAAAGTCTCCGTTAAAAATTCCTTGCCTCTCCTCTCATGCCTGTGCAAGAGGCCCGGGGATTAAACCCCTTCAGGGGTAGTTTTCTTAGAAGGTGGTGAGATATAAACCCCCTTCTCTTGGATCCTTCTCCTACTTCGGCAAGGGATAGTCGGTGTTGAGGTGAAATTCGTTTTGGATTCGTTTGAAACCAGGCTTCCTCACCGGAAACTTCAGCGGCTCTTCAAATCTAAAGTCCACTCACATCCTCTTCCAGTTTAACCAAGCTCCTGGTTTTCTTCCTCGGCTTTTTGTTTACAATAGAGTTCAACTCCGATACAGCGATTTTTGTTGCAGGTGTAGGGTAAATATCCGTTGTCATGAAAGCATACAAAAGCGGCACAGGTCGTTTCAATAATAGCTCTGTTCATGACAAAATCGAACATACTGTTACATTGAGATACTTGATAGAGGTACCATTTTTTTTCGTATAATCTTTCACTTGCACGGAGTTGTTCTTGTCGCGGCTCCTCCGGCTCCATATTAACGACCTCCTTTCGGTTATCACACGCTTCTTCCATCGGCTCTTGAAGCCCAACGTGGTGACTGAGATGAGACTTCAAAATCTGAATCCGGTCTCTGACCACAAAATCTCTTTATTTGTTTAATTAATACCTTTTCTAAACAAAAGGTCAAGAAATTTATTAAGGAGAAATTCTCTTACCTTTCAGGAAGCTTGCGTTAAAATAATTTTGTTAATACCCTAAAATGACTTTATTAAAGATAGTTATTCAAAGATTATACCATTTTATTCGGACAAGACTTCTTGAAGCGTAGAGAGGAGTTTTCTGTTTTCTTCTCGAGTTCTCACGGCAATCCGGAAATATTGCTCATTAAGCCCTCGCAAGGTACTACAATCTCGAATGAGAATACCGGATTGGATTAATTTCGTAGTAAGTTGCGGGGAAGTCCATCCCGAACGGGTTAATCGACACAGCAAAAAATTAACCGATCCGGATACAGGCTGAATTCCTTCTATTTCAGATAAAGCATTTAGTAAAAAAACCCTCTCCGATTGGATAAATCTTCTTGAATCCCTGGCATAGACTTCATCTCTCAGAATTTCGTTAACGATCTGTTGGGCTAAGACATTAACACTCCAGGGGGTTTGCGCCTGCTTGAGTCTTTGAACAATACTTTGAGGGCCTACCCCATAACCTAATCGAAGACCCGGTAGAGCAAAGAATTTAGTTAGAGAACGGATAACCACCAATCGGGTTGAAAAGACTGCCTCCTGAATCAGGGAATAGGTGTTAGGTTGATCCAGAAAATCTATGAAAGCCTCATCCAGAATCAGCCAGATCTTCTGTTCTTCACAAAAATCCAGGAGGTTTAAAAGAAACCTTTTTTCCAGCACTTCTCCCGTCGGATTATTGGGATGGCAGATAAAAACTCCCTGAACCTCCCTTGCCGCTGAGGAGAGGAGAGCTAAGGAGAAAGGAGATGGGAGATAGTCCCCTTTCCCTTCTTCCCGGACCCACCAGTTTATAAATTTAGGTTGCACAGCGTGGTGAAGTAGAGCCTTTTCATAGCCACTGAAAGTAGGAACGGGGATTAAAGCATTTTGGAGAAGAAGGGCACGGGGGAGAAGGTATAAGAGTTCCATAGCTCCATTTCCGAAGATGATATGAGAAGGATCGATTCCGTGGTACTCTGAAAGGGCCTGACAGGCCTTTCGATTCTCAGGGTCCGGGTAATGAATCAGGTTTGACAGATTCTCGGTAATAACCCGAAAAACTCCTTGAGGAGGACCCAGGGGATTGATACTGGCACTAAAGTCCAGAAGATTCCTGTTTGAGGTTTCCTGCCATCTCCAAATATTACCGCCGTGAATATCTTGCATCCCGTGGTAAACGTAAAATATAAAACGTACGGTCCGAAATAAGAAACCTACGTTTTATATTTCTTCTCCTGATCTAGAATAAATGAATAGTCTTATAGAAATTCGTTACGATAAATTTTCTCTATACTTTTTTCTTGCCTAATAATTAACTTATGATAAGGTAAAATTATTTATTCCCTCAGAGGAATAATTTCTATTCCTGAATTTATGAAAAAATCTATCTTGGTTATAGAATCCTCCTCTGTCGTAAGGACGATCCTGGAATTCTCCCTGGAATCAAAGGGTTTTAAAGTCCATACGGCGGCTCATGGAACCGAGGGATTAGAAAAAATTCATTCAAGTCCTTATCATCTTGCCATTATTAGTGGCGATTTACCCGGGCTTCCCGGCTACGAAATAATCCAAGAGATACGCAAGGTAGAGCATTATAAGAACTTACCCATTTTGTTAATTACCAAGGGAGAACCCGTAGATCCAGAAGAATTCCCAGATAGTGGCCCGCTATATTTATCTGAATTGATAGAACCCGAACATCTAATTCGTCAGGTGGGCGACATACTGGATCAGAGCTGGTAACCAAAAACGGATTTACCTGCTTAAAATAATAGCTATGTACTTAAACGAGGCTTTGGATATCCAAAGGGTTTTAAAGAATCTTTCCCGTGAAGATCCAGATGAAAGAAGACAGGCTATTCTCAAGTTAGGAGAGCTCAAGGATAAGCGCTGTATTCCCCGATTAATAAATTTGTTCCAGGACCCTGTCCGGGCTGTACAAGAAGCTGCGGTAGATGCCTTGATCCAGATCCGGGGACGGGAGGTTGTCACGGCCCTGGTTCCTGTTCTTGCAGAAACCAACCTTACGGCTCGTAATTTGGCCCTGGAAGTCCTCAAGTATGTCGGTGGAGATGCCCCCGATGTACTCTTCACAGGACTTCGTGAAGCTCAGGATCCTTTCCTTAAAAAAACCTATTGTGAAATTCTGGGAGCCCTGGGGGATCCGGAAAGTATTCCTTATCTAATCCCCTGTTTGCAGAGTCCCCATGTTCCGGTTGCTATGGGAGCTGCGGAAGCTTTAGGGCAAATAGGAGACTCCCAGGCGGTACCTTATCTTCTCCAAAGTTTGAAAGGACCTACCTGGGTCCGGTGTGCCGTGGTGGAGGCTTTAGGAAAAATAGGAGATCTTCGGGTTCTGGAGCCGTTAATGCAAATCCCCTTTGAAGAAAACCTGATGGTAACCTTCATGGTTATCCGGACTTTAGGAAACCTGCGGGATGAGCGCTGTTTACCTTACCTTCTTTCCGCTTTGAAATACCATCCCAGATTTGTGGTTCCGGTGATTCAGGCTTTGGAGAAGTTAAGCGAGAAACTGGGGGATGAGGTTTACGAGAAAGTCAGAGAAGCTAAAGCCAACTGGACCGATGTAATTCCACTCTTGAGGAGTCATAAGGTGGCCATTCGCCGGAGTGCCATCCGTTTTTTGGAAAAACTTCGTCTTAAAGAGGCTATTAGGCCATTAATTGGTTTGATTGAATTTGAAGAGGACGAAGAGCTTCTGGAACGGTCGGTGGATGCTTTAGTGGCCATTGGGGACCAGGAATTGGATGCCATCCATCGGGCTTTATCTATGGAAACCCTTCGAATCAAGACGATTCTTCTGGAAGTTTTAGGAAGAATCGGCAAGGAAGCTTCGGTTCCTATTCTTCTTCAGGCCCTAGAGGATTCCCATGAGGAAGTTAGAGTAGCTGCGGCCAAAGCTTTAGGACGGATTCGATCTTCTGTTTCGGTGGATCCTTTAATAAGACGACTTCAAGATAGCTTTGGGTATGTCCGGCGTGCTGCAGCTTCCTCGCTTGGTGCTATGGGAGATCCAAGGGCCTTAATCTCTTTAGTAGAGACCCTCAAGGATCCCTATCCAGATGTCCGAATGGCGGCTTCTGAAGCCATAGTGAAAATTCAAGGCCTGCCTTCTGAAGAAAAAATCCGATGGATTCAACCCTTGCTCCAGGAGGGTAGAGACGAGGTCAGGGTACTGGCCCTCCAAACTTTATTTCATATAGCCGGAGAAAAGTTATTCCCTCTTTATCTCCAATGTTTAAGAGACTCCAGTTGGAAAGTTCGAGAAGGAGCCGTGCGGGTTTTAAGTTCTTTTACAAATCTGGAAGCTAATAAATTCTTACTTCCTCTGTTGGAAGACGAAAATTCTCAGGTTCGCGTAATGGTGGTTAAAGCCATAGCCCGTTTTCCTGGAAATCAGACTGTTGAAGTACTCCTATCTCAGTTGAAAGATCCGGATCCGCGGGTTCGTTACGAAATATGTAAACAACTAAAAAATTTTAATCATCCTCATGTTATTCCAAGGCTTATAGAATGCTTGCAGGATCGTAGCGGAATGGTTCAATTAGCAGCCATTGAAACTCTCTGTCATTTTAAAGCCGTTGAAGCCCTTGAACCGCTTCGTCAGTTAGTAAAGATGCAGGACCCGGATCTGGTTAAGGAAGCAACCCAGGCCATTAAAATTCTGACATCGAGGGTATGAAGGATTTAGAAGCTCAGGAGTTCAAATACCTGCGGGATCTGATTTGTGAGAAAACCGGAATCTTTTTTGATGATGAGAAAAAGCATTATCTGATCAGGCGCCTGGAAAATCGCATGAGGACTTTGGGTTGTGAAACGCTTTTAGATTACTACCGGTTCTTGAAATACGATGCCTCGGGCAAAGAACTCATCAATCTCTTTAACGTCGTAACAACGAATGAGACCTATTTTTTTAGAAATATCCCTCAACTTATGGCTTTTAAAGAGGAAGTCCTTCCTCTGATAATATCCCGAAAGCGGAGGGTTCGGGATTATGAATTGAAAATCTGGAGTGCCGGCTGCTCGACCGGGGAGGAACCTTATACCCTCGCTATGCTCCTTTTAGAGGTCATTCCCGATATTTATCAATGGAAAATCCAAATCCTGGGAACCGATATTAACACCCAGGTCCTGGAACGGGCTAAAAAGGGAATTTACGATTATCGATCTATCCGAGAAATGCCCTCTCAATATACCTTACAATATTTTCATTTCAAGGATAAAAAATATTTTATTAAAGAAAAAATTAAAGATATGGTCAGCTTTGCGGCCTTAAATTTAGTCGACACTGAACACATGAAGTCCGTGCGCAGTATTGATGTTATTTTTTGCCGAAATGTGCTGATATATTTTAACCCGGAAAGTTGTAAAAAAGTGGTAAATGCCTTTTATGATAGTCTTAATAAAGGGGGATATCTGTTTTTGGGGCATTCCGAGTCTCTTTATCGAATTACGGCAATTTTTAAACTGGTTAAATTTAAGAATTCTTTGGTGTATATGAAAGAGTAAGCCGTTAGCTATCTATAATCTACCCCAAGGGATAAGGGGGTGGGAGGCGGAAAGGATAAGAGCAAGGGGTATAGCACGCTTTCTTCCTCACGCCCTCACCATCTGTCAATATGAGCAAACCGGAAAAGTATGGTGGACCTCAACCCTTGAAGACCGGCGAAAAGGTGGAAGAACTCCAACTGGTGAGTTTCCTCTTAGGGAACGAAGAGTTTGGTGCAGATATCTTGATGATTCAGGAAATTATTCGCATGGTGCCGATTACACGGGTTCCCAATGCGCCCCATTTTGTAGAAGGGATTATTAATCTGCGGGGAAAAGTTATTCCGGTCATTGATTTAAGAAAAAGGCTTAATGTAAAAACTGATCAGGAACCCAATCGGAATACCCGGATTATGGTCGTTCGATTGGATGGTAAAACCACAGGTTTCATTGTAGATGCCGTATCCCAGGTATTACGTATTCCAACCAGTATCATCGAACCACCCCCCGATGTTGTAGCCGGGGTTGACGCGGAATATATTGCAGGGGTTAGTAAATTGGAGAATCGTTTACTGATCATTTTAGATTTTAATAAAATTTTATCGACTAAGGAAGCAAAAGAACTGGCTAAACTGTAATTATCCTTTGTCTGTTGTCCTTTGTCTGCTGTATTTTGATAGTAACAGGATATACAGATGGGAAGCGAAAATCCCTGTTAAATTAATTAGAAAGTGGCGACACAAAATTGCAAAAGACAACAGACTACAGGCAAAGGAGAAAGAAAGTATGTACTTTTTCGGACTTGATGAACTAAAGGAAAAAGAGATTGCTCCAAATGTTAAGATTCGAACTATCTCGGGAGAGAAGATGATGATTTCCTATGTGACCTTAGCCCCTCACGCCGAGGTTCCCTTACATAATCATCCCCATGAACAGGTCGGGATCATTCTGGAAGGTGAGATAGAGTTTACCATCGGAAATGAAACCCGTATTTGCAAGAAAGGAGATACCTACGTCATTCCAGGGGGGGTTATGCACGGGGTAAGAGTCTTTGATAAACCGGCAGTCGCTATGGATATCTTCTCTCCTCCCAGGGAAGAGTACAGGTAGGTGTGAAAAAGGGTTTAAGCAAAAGGAATGAGCGGAGGGAGCAGAACCCCAGAACAAACTTGTCAGCTTTATCTCAACACTCCGATTCCGGTATTTTGCTTCCTTCACTGGATTATCCTGAGACGGCAGGTAAAATTCCCAGTATTTCTTACGATCGATATAAATTAAAAAGAATATCGCATAAAAATCCAAAGGTGAAGCGATATTTTCTTTTTTTGATAGCTTAGTTGTCTATTGTCCGTTATCTGTTGCCTGTTAATTTGAAGTAGGGAAGTTTATCGATAAACCTGTTCTGAGTTTGTCGAAGGGCCCAAGACGCCCTTTACGGAGTCGGCTTGAATTTTTATTGCCATACCCCCCACTTCAAATTCATAACAGATCACGGACAACAGATGATAAAGAATAGTTTTTTGGCTTTAAGGGTTTATAATACTTTAACGAAACAAAAAGAAGAGTTTATTCCCCTTGAACCTGGAAAAGTCGGGATGTACGTCTGTGGCATGACCGTCTACGATCTCTGTCATTTAGGTCATGCCCGGTTAATGCTTACCTTTGATGTCATAGTGAATTACCTGGAGTATAAAGGCTTTAAGGTCCGGTTTGTAAGAAACTTTACCGATGTAGATGATAAGATTATCCAGCGGGCTCAAGAAGAAGGGGTTAGCCCCGAAGAAATTGCTGGGCGGTACATCCAGGAGTTCTATCGGGATATGAACGCTCTGGGAATTAAAAGGGCTTCTGTTGAGCCCAGAGCCACCGAGCATATTCCAGAGATGATAGCCCTTATCCAGGGTCTGATGGGAAAGGGGTTAGCCTATAGGGTTAACGGGGATGTATACTTCGAGGTGGAGAAGTTTAAAAATTATGGAAAACTCTCGGGCAGGAAGTTAGAAGAGATGTTAGCGGGAGCCCGGGTAGAAGTAGACGAGCGAAAGCGAAGCCCTTTAGATTTTGTACTATGGAAAAGCGCCAAACCCGGAGAGCCTTTTTGGGAGAGTCCATGGGGAAAAGGACGTCCCGGATGGCACATTGAATGCTCGGCCATGTCCATGAAATATCTGGGAGAAACCTTTGATATCCATGGGGGTGGCCAGGATCTTATTTTTCCCCATCATGAAAATGAAATCGCCCAGTCTACCGGTTACACGGGAAAGCTTTTCGCTCGATACTGGTTGCATAATGGATTTGTAACCATCCATCGAGAAAAGATGTCCAAGTCCCTGGGGAATTTTTTTACCATTCGGGAAATTTTGAAGAAATATAAACCGGAAGCGGTAAAGTTCTTCCTCCTTTCGACCCATTATCGAAGTCCCATCGACTTCTCGGAAGATCGTTTAGAGGAAGCTACAAGAGCCTTAGAAAGGTTTTATAATACCTTTAACGATGTGGAAGCGCTTCAAACCCTGGCAAAAAAGCGTCGGCTTGCTCCAGAATTCGATTGGAAATCGGCCCCTGGAGGTTCTGAAGTACTCGAAGCCGAATTAAAAAATTTGAATATCCATGCCTCCAATTTAAAAAAGGATTTTGAAGCGGCGATGGATGATGACTTTAATACCGCCGATGCATTGGGATATCTTTTCGAAATGGTCAAACAGGTTAACACGGTGATAGCCAGAGTTCGCGCAGAAGAAAGATATGAAGAATCTGCCCTCGTACCTTTGGTAGAGGCTATTTCCGTTATTAAATCGCTGGGACAGATTTTGGGTCTATTCTCTCAGGAAGGGGGAGAAGGGTCCCGGCAGGATGTGATTACGGGAGTGGAAGATAAGGAATTGATAAATAAGTTGATCGAAATTTTAATCGAAGTCCGTAAACAGGCTCGGAGAGATAAGAACTGGAAATTGGCCGATCAGATTCGGGATCAATTAGCCCGGCTCAACATTATTTTAAAAGACCATCCGGGGGGTGAGACAAGTTGGGAGAAGAAAATATAATCATGGGAGTTAATCCCATACTGGAGGCCCTTCGTTCAGATCGCTCTTTTGAAAGGATCTACATAGCCTCGGGTCGGAAAGGTAAACCTATCCAGGAGATTCTAAACCTGGCCCGGTCCCGAGGAATTGAAATTCGATTTGAATCCAGAGAGCGAATTGAGCAGATCGCTCGACGGGCTCAGGAGAAGGAAAGACTCTATGGGGGTATGGACGCACAGGAGTATGGAAGTACGGACGAATTCCTCCCGCCCTCCCGCCCCCCCACCCCTCCACCTCCTCACACCCAAGGAGTATTAGGAATCGCATCCCCTTATCGATACTATTCACTGGAAGAATTATGGGAAGAAGTTCAGAGAAAAACCGAACCATCCTTTATCGTCCTTTTAGACGGAATTGAAGATCCCCATAACTTAGGGGCTATTTTGCGCTCTGCAGAAGGAGCCGGAGTCCACGGGATCATTCTGCCCAAGCGGAGATCTGCGGGACTTACTCCTACCGTTGTTAAAACCTCGGCCGGAGCCCTCGAGTATCTCCCAGTTTGTCGGGTTTCTAATCTGGCTTCAACCCTGGATCGGCTTAAGGATTATGGTCTTTGGATTTATGGAGCGGTACCTAAAGGTGGAAAGACTTATTACAGTGTAGATCTTAAAGGACCTGTAGCCTTGGTTATTGGAGGAGAATCTAAAGGTCTTAAAAACTTAACGTTAAAGAAGTGCGATTTTCTTGTATCTATTCCCTTATACGGTAAAATTGCTTCCCTTAATGCTTCCGTTGCTGCTGCCCTCCTCATGTTCGAGGTTCGGCAGCAACGGGAAAAAAAGGAGGTTACACGTTGAAATATAGAGCGAATAGATTGCTGACTTATATTGGAGTGATAACTGTTTTTTTATTTATTCCGACCGAAGGAGGCAATTCTTCCATTACAGTCCAGGACCAACTTCGGACTAAAGCCATCTTAGTAAATTATCTTCAAAACTCTGAATCTTTACCCCCTCCAGGAAGTGAAACCCCTCAGTCCTTAATCCTTGCTGCTGTGCAGGAGACTCCGACAAATCCTTCTCCATCTGATACTTCTCAAGGGGGAGGATTAACACCTTCGACTCAAAATCCCTCTCCTACCCCCTCAACAGGCCAGGTTCCGGGGTCTAATCCCTCGATTCCGCCTCCGGAATCTTCCCCAACCCTGACCCCGCTACCCCCTAAAAAATCCCAGGTAACGCCCTCCAGGCCCGGTTCTCGAACAAAGAAATCCAAAGCCTCGACGACTTCTCAACAAGTACCTTCAGCAGAATCTTCTCAAGCTCCGGCAACGACTCAACCGGCTCCTTCGACCGGGGGTTCTCAGACGCCTACAATTACCCAACCGGCTCCATCCCCAGGGACTTCCAAGGCTCCGGCAACGACCCAACCGGTTCCTTCGACAGGGAGTTCTCAAGTTCCGGCAACGACTCAACCGGCTCCATCGACTCGAAAGCCGCAGGCTCCAACGGCTCCATCGCCTACCCCTTCGACTCGAAGGCCGCAGACACCAGCTACAACAACCGGGAAACCTCAAGCGCCGGCAACGACCCAACCGGTTCCTTCGACAGGGAGTTCTCAAGCGCCGGCAACGACCCCTCCTTCTCCGGCCCAACAACCTTCTCCTCCGTCGGCTAAGCCCGGAGAAGAACTTCCCAAGGTCTTCCTGTCCCTGGAGGAAGCGATTAACCTGGCCCTGGTTAACAACTTTGATATTGCCATTGAGAGATTCAATCCAAAAATTAACAACGAAAGAATTACCGTAGCGGAAGCTAAATTCGATCCTACAGTAGTAGCTAACGGCGATGCCTCTAAAAATCTGACTCCGGCAGCCAGTCAGACTACCGGATCAGAAGAAGAAACTCGAGATTTTAATGCCGGAATTCAACAAACTCTAAGTCCGGGTACCTCGTATTCCTTTACCTTCAATAACGCCTGGAGGCAAACGAACAGCCCTTTGGCCATTATTAATCCTGCCTATAGATCTAACGGATTGTTAACGGTCACCCAGCCGCTTCTTAGAGGATTTGGAACAGCCGTCAACAAGGCACCCATCTATATTGCCAGAAACAACCGCGATATTTCCGTAAGCGTCCTGGAGGGTCGGGTTATTCAAGTTATCACCGATGTTCAGAATACATACTGGGATTTGGTTTTTGCCATCGGTGATCTGGATGCCAAACGGCTTTCCTTGAAATTAGCCCAAGACCTTATAAGAATTAATAGGGCCCAGGTAGAAGTAGGAACTCTGGCTCCCATCGAGGTCTTGCAAGCTGAAGCCAGTGCCGCAGCCAGAGAGGAAGGAGTTCTCGTTGCTGAAGAAACCCTACGAGATACCGAAGATAATTTAAAAAGAATTCTCAATCTCCAGGCAGGGGATAGGAAATTTTGGGATGTTTCGATCGTGCCTCTGGATAAACCGCCTTTTGAGATTCGGGATGTATCTGTGGAAGAAAGTATTAAAATAGCCCTTCAAAAACGTCCTGAACTGGTGCAGGCTCGAATTAACTTAAAAAACCGGAATATCGACGTCTTAACCAACCGAAATCAAATATTACCTGCTCTCAATTTTCAGGGAGCTTTAGGACTTAATGGTTTGGGAGCCAGCTACGGGGATAATCTCAACGAATTAACCAGCGGTAATTTCTATACCTGGCAGGCCGGAGTTAACTTTGAATTCCCCTTGGGAAACAGAGCTGCCAAGAGTAACTATGCCATTGCCAAGCTGGCGGCAGAGCAGGCCGAGGTTACCATTAAGAATCTTGAACAACAAATCATCCTGGATGTTCGTCAGGCAGTTCGGCAAATTCGTACGAATATTAAACGCGTCGAGTCCACCCGGATAGCTCGGGAGCTTGCCGAAAAACAATTAGATGCCGAGCAGAAAAAATTCAACGAAGGTCTGTCAACCAACTTTAACGTGCTTCAATTTCAAAGTGATCTTGCCACAGCCGTGAGTAACGAAGTTCGAGCCATAACAGATTATAATAAATCTTTGGTCAATTTACAAAGAGCTATGGGGACCACCCTGGAGGCCAAGAATATCAAAGTACAGTAAGTCTGAAGTCGATCTATCCGGGCTTCTCAGAAGAGTTGAGGGGGTATCCGGATAGGAAAGGGGATCAAATCCTCCTGGCCTCTGGAAGTAACTTTCCTGGAGGATTTGGTGGGAGCATAGGGACTCTACAGACAGAAAGAGATGATGTATTCCTGCTTGACAGCTAAGCCATAAACCGTGTAAATTCGATAAATAATCTAGGCTACCGCCGGGAGGTTCAACAAATAAGGACCGTTTTATATAGGGGAGTTGGTAGGGTCTGCAAACTCCTTCTATTGAGTATCCGGGTCTATGAAACGTACCTTACTGGGCTCAGAAAGAGGGATTTCTCTTATCAGGAATCTGCTGATTGTTGTGGCGGCTTTAATCATCCTGATTGCCCTATACGATGTACTTTTAACGAGGCCGATACTTCCTCCAACTGCTCCGGTTACCCCAAAAATTCTGGATTTCCTGGATAGGCTCATAGATCGAATCGTAGCGATCACCCGGGATTTGGGCCGTTGGGTGAGAGATGTAACCGACAGTATTACCGGTAAGATTCAGGATATTCTCAGAACTCTGTGGGAAGTCTGTCCTAATCTGCGGGAAAGGGGGAGGATTCCTCTGGAACCCATCGAAGGGGGTGAGAATTGGGCTGCTGACATGGAGGCGCGGATCGATTATGCTGAAAAGATCGGATATAATATGGACGAAGTCAAAGCTCTCATTGAGAGATTAAAACGAGAGGGTAGGTTTGCGAGGGGCCCTGGAGCGGCCTGTTTTAATCGTCCTTTACCAACTCCGACACCTACGGCGGGGGGAGGTGTTAGGGCCTGGTGGCAGGGGTACGATTGGTGTCTGGGACCTAACTGGTGGCGGGTTGAGAGCTTATATTGGGAAACTCTGGAAAAACAAACCCTACAGGCCATCCGGGTTTGTGTACCTCGAGCCCGGGTTTTGGGGTGTAGTGATCCTACACCCTTGGTTCAAAGGATTGAATATATTGTTGAGAATTTTAATGACCACACATTGGAGGGTTATGAAGCGGCCATCCAGGCATGCCGACAACTGCAAGAATTTCCGGTAGATGATTCCAGGGACTTTACTACAGAGTTATTGGCTTATTTAAACAGGTCGGGTCAATATCCTCCCGTTCCTGGGAACAAAGAGGGAGATTGGTTTCAGAAGATGATGTTGGAGGCTATAGGTCGAAAAACATCTAACGAAAGGGAGCCATCTGCTACATCTCGTTCAGAAGAAAGAAGTTTAGATAAAAGTAGAAGAAAAGCCCTATCTTATCCCCAGATTATTGAGGAAATTGATCTTCAGGCGGGTTTAAGTGGAAATCTTTTACAGAAAGCCTTTGCCGATACCGTCGTTGCAGAAATTTACCTCAATTATGATCTCTTGCAGCCTGCCGAGGACCGATATGAACAGGCAATTCGTACGTTAACCAAACAGGTTCAGGCTATTCCCGATAATATAGATTTAACTATGGCACTGGGTTTACTCCATGAACGGGTCTGTAAAAATAATGATTTAGCCATCAAAGCCTTCAAAGAGGTCGTGGCTTTAGCCAGACAGAGGGGTCAGGAGTGCACTTATGCCCCGGCCCACTTTCATCTGGGATTTTTATATCTCAACATTCGACCGAGACTTCCGGTCGTAGAAACCGTGACGATTTTCCCGACCCCTATTCCCCCCCTGCCAACTCCAACTCCGGAGACGGGAACCCGGGGTATTACGCGAGAAAAGCCTACCCGGGAGAGACGCCCGGAAAGACCAACTGGACATAGAAATGTTCGACCTAGAGAAAAAATTCGTGACTCTAGAGGCATGATCTTTGGAGATTTCCTGGGAGTATCCCCGGATTCTGCCCGGGAATTTGAAGAATTTCTCATTTGTCAGGCACCCTGTGATCAAACTCCTGTTCCTGGTGCCCGCCAGGAGCGCTCCCTTATTCCTGATACCCGCCGGGAACTATTTTCTATCCCTGACACCCGCCGGGACCCCTGTGTTCAAGCAAAGAATGCACAATACTTTCATCAAAGATATATTGAAGCGCTGAGAAGACAATAAACTTAAAAATCAATCTAAAGTTCGGAGTCCAAAGTTCCCTATTCTTTGGGACTTTAGACTCTGGATTCTGAACTTTGGATTTTTTTGAAATGAAAGGTAAAGCCGCCGTTTTTACGGGAGTGGGAAAACCCCTAGAAATTCGAGAATATCCTGTTCCCACTCCGGATCCCGATTCCCTTGTATTAAAAATTACCATGGCCAACATCTGTGGTTCTGACCTGCACTTCCTGAAAGGATTGGGACCCGGAATTCCAAGTGGTGTTCCTCAGATCCTGGGGCATGAGATGACGGGTAGGATTTATGCGTTGGGTGAAAATGTTAAAACCGACAGTCTGGGAGAACCTGTTAAAGTCGGAGACCGTGTGGTTTACTCTTATTTCCGTCCCTGTGGCAAATGCTGGGCCTGCTTAACCGGACAACCGGGATGCCCCAACCGTTATAGGCATTGGCTGGGGGTATCTTGTGAGGAACCTCCTCATTTTGTGGGGGCTTTTGGAGAATATTACTATCTGAGACCGGGTCAGGTGTTTTTTAAAGTACCTGATGAATTACCCGATGAGGTGGTATCGCCCATTAATTGCGCCTTTGCCCAACTCGTCTATGGCCTTTATAAAATAGGCGTAGTGCTGGGAGATACGGTGGTTGTTCAGGGGGCCGGAGGTCTGGGACTTTACGCTACCGCAATTGCCAAAGAAATGGGAGCCGGACAGGTCATCGTAATCGATAAGTTGAAGGATCGCTTAGAACTGGCCAGGGAGTTCGGTGCAGATCATGTGATTAATGCCGATGAAACCGACAGTAAGAGCCGGGTGGCTGAAATTAAAAAACTCACTCGAGATATCGGAGCAGATGTGGTGGCCGAACTCGTGGGATCTCCCGTAGTCCTCGAAGAGGGTCTGGAAATGCTTCGACCCGGTGGAAGATATCTTTGGATCGGAAATATTAACCTGGGACTTAAAGGAGAAATAGACCCGGCCCAGGCCGTGCGGGGAGCTAAAACCATTGTGGGTGTCATCGTCTACGAACCCTGGGTAATTCCACGTACCCTGGGTTTTCTGAAGAGAACACTTCATAAATACCCTTATCAAAAGATCATTTCCCATAAGTTCAAACTAACCGATATCAACCAGGCGTTTGAAAAGGCTTATCAGCGTCAGGTTATTCGGGTGGCACTGGTACCGGATTAAAAAATAGAAGCCCGTCAGAAGCCGAAAATCAGAGTAAAAAGCTTCTAATTTCCGGCTTCTGACCCTGGATTCTAACCCCATGCTTTTTACCGATAGACTCCGCCAAAAAGCAGCCCCTATCTGGGAAAAGGAGTTGCAACATCCCTTTGTTAAGGGAATCGGCGATGGAACTCTACCCGTGGAAAAATTCAAATTCTACATGGGTCAGGACTACCTGTTTCTCATTGAGTATTGTAGAGTTTTCGCTTTAGCCGTAGTTAAAGCACAAGATCTCCCTACGATGGGAAAGTTCGCTCAGCTTTTACACGCAACCCTTACCGTGGAGATGGATCTCCATCGGGGATATGCCAGGAAGTTCAGAATCACTCCCGAAGAATTAGAACGCACTTCCATCGCTCCGACTACCCATGCTTATACCCGTCACTTATTACACGTGGCCGAAACAGGAACCCTGGGAGATTTAATTTCTGCAGTTCTTCCCTGCCAACTGGGATATTGGGAAATCGGCAACCATCTCGCCCAAACCGGAAAACCTCCCCTACAACCCCTTTATCAGGAATGGATCCAGATGTATTCTTCTCAAGAGTTTGGGGCCCTGGCACAAGGACTCTCTGATTTGATGAATACCCTGGCAGAAGGGGAGAAAGAAAAGAATCTGGCCAGAATGGAAGAACAATTCCTCATCAGCAGCCGCTATGAATATATGTTTTGGGAAATGTGTTATCGAGAAGAGAATTGGATAGTTTAATAATTAAGTACTGAGTCCTGGGTCCTGAGCAGGATAGAAAAACTCAGCACTCAGTACTCAATACTTTCTCTAACTTGTCTCAAAAACCATGGGGGGGACGATTTACCCGGGACACCTCTAAAATCGTCGAAGAATTTACGGCTTCCATCCATTTCGATAAACGGCTTTACAAACAAGACATCCGGGGAAGTATGGTCCATGCCAGGATGCTGGGAAAATGCGGGATTATTACAGAAGCCGAATCTAAACAGATTGTTCAAGGCCTGGAAGAAATACTGGCCGAAATCCAGCGGGGTGAGTTTGCCTTTTTGACAGAATTAGAAGATATCCACATGGCCATTGAAAGACGCCTCATCGAGAAAATCGGAGAGGTAGGCGGTAAGCTTCATACCGCCAGAAGCCGAAATGATCAAGTCGCCCTGGATCTCAGACTTTACTTAAGAGAAGAAACCCAACAGCTCATTGACCTCATTAAACAAGCTCAACTTTCCCTGCTGACATTAGCCGAGAATAATTTAGAGGTTATCATGCCGGGCTATACCCACCTGCAAAGAGCACAACCCATCCTTTTTGCCCATCATGTAATGGCCTACGTTGAGATGCTGGAACGGGATAAGGAACGCTTTCAAGATTGTCAAAAACGAATAAATGTGTTACCTTTAGGTTCCGCCGCATTGGCCGGTACTTCTTTTCCTATTGACCGGGAGTTCGTGGCCCGGGAGTTGGGATTTCAAGAAGTTTCCCGAAACAGTATCGATGCGGTGAGTGATCGGGATTTTGTTATTGAAACGGCTTCGGTCGCATCCCTGTTGATGATGCACTTGAGTCGACTCTGTGAAGAGTTAGTTTTATGGTCCTCTGCCGAGTTTGGTTTTATCGAATTGAGTGATGCTTTCTGTACGGGAAGCAGTATCATGCCTCAAAAGAAAAATCCAGATGTACCCGAACTCATCAGGGGAAAAACCGGAAGGGTCTATGGGGCTCTCCTCTCCCTCTTAACGACCATGAAATCTCTCCCTTTAGCCTATAACAGGGATATGCAGGAAGATAAAGAACCTATCTTCGAGGTGATCGATACCGTAAAGGCTTCTTTACAAATTCTTTCTGAACTTCTTTTAGAAGTCAAAGTGAATCGATCCAGAACCTTTCAGGCGGCAAACGATGGATTTTCCACGGCAACCGATGTGGCAGATTACCTGGTTCGAAAAGGTATTCCCTTCCGGGTAGCCCATGAAATTACCGGAAATCTTATTCGTTACTGCCTAGAGCAAGGGAAAAAGCTCCTGGATTTAGATCTGGAAGAATTTCGCAAGTTTTCCAGGGATTTTGATTCCGATATCCTCCAGGTCATTCAAGTCTCAGAATCCGTCAATAGCCGAAAGAGCCGGGGAGGTACGGCTCGGGAGTGTGTCGTAAAGGCCATTGAAGAGGCTAAAAAGCGACTGGGAGGCCTGGAGATACAAAAGCATAGGGAATAAAAGATGGAGAAAGGGGGGAGTGGGAAACGACATCATCTATTTCCTGCTCTCCTGTTTCCCCATTAGTTTTGGTTTAGGTGTACTTACGGCGTGTTGGTATTTTAGTATTTTTTGTAAGTTTAATAAATATGAGCTGTGGTCGGGCAGGACCACCGAAAGCGCCGGCACCTGTCGTACCGGCGAATATTACAGATCTTACCGCAGTTGTTCAAGATGGACAGGTTCAACTGGAATGGACTATCCCGACCGTGGATACGAAGGGTCGAGAGCTCCATAGCCTTAAAACCTTTGAGGTGTATCGAAGGGAAATTCCCTCTTTTCCACCCTGGGAATTTTCCAAAGATCCCGAAGGATGGACTCCTAAAGGATCCCTGGCCCCTTTTAAGGTTCATGAAGGGATTTTGCGGACCGTATTAAGAGAAGGCAGCCGGGCTTTTATGGTTTCTAAAGAAGGTAAACCTTTGATAGATGCAACAACTACAAAGTATATCCGGATTCGATTAAGAGCCAGAAATAGCCTCGAAGGATATTTTCTGTTTATTACAGAAGCAGATAAGGCATGGGATTTAGATATTAATCGAGAGTATGTCCCTTCGGTTTATACTTCCTTTGCGACCTATTCATCAAATCTGGCTCTTCTTAAGCAAAAGAAATTTATAATAGCCGATGATCCTTATTTTCATGAGTATACGCTGGATATGAGTACGGTCCCTGCCTGGACAGGAAATATTACTCAAGTGGGTCTGTTGTTGGTCTATTCCCGTGAACCCCAGACAGAGGAAACTCTTACAACCGAACTCTTACCCATCAAAGTCAGGAAAAAGAAAGAAAAGGAAAAAGGGAGAAGGGGAGAAGAGGAGAAAAGGGAAATAACTGCCCTATCTCCTCCAAGTGAGGATCGAGAAATCGAGATCGATTACATTCGTACCGGTCAAGGTAAAGAGCCATTGGCAACGCCGTATGAACGACCTCCCTGGCTCTTTATAGAAGATGAAGAGGGCTGGTCTGCCCAACCCGTGGAAGGATCCCCTTGCTGTAAGCTTATTCCCGTGGGGGAACGGCAGTACGAGGATCTTCAAGGATCTACTGGTCCCTCAGACTCCCTGGGACAGGCGACCGGCCGGCTGCCCCTACTCCAACCTATCGTCTTCGGAGCGGCTAAAGGTTTTCTCTATGCGAAGTCTCAAAATGCTCCCATATTCTTAACTTCCCGGGATGGAATCGCGTTAGATACAAGTGAATTCGATCAAATCGAAATTCGCATGAAAGTAAGTCAGGGAGGAGAGGGTTACTTGTTGTTTCAGCCGGAAACTTCTACACAATGGGATTTAGATTTGCAGCAGCAGTATGTTCCGGCGGTTTATACCTCTTATAATAGGAATTTTTCTACCCTGGTTACACCCAATCGGATTCAGTTTTCTATTCCTCATCCGGATACTTATGTAATTTATCGCTTTAACCTATCTACATTACCGGGTTGGACCGGAAAGGTCAGGCGAATCGGTCTGCTTTTTCCTCCCGTAAAGGGTGAGCGAGAGGTATTTATAGATTATATTCGACCCTTAACTTCAACCTCCGATCTTCCAACCGATGGATCCATAACCTCTGCAGATAGGTCCCTCCAAGATGAGGAACAGAAACCGGATCAGGATAAGAAAACCTTCCCTTCATCTCCTTCACCTCGTAAAACCGTTTCTCCAAAGTTTTTAACCCAGGTATCTTCCTCTAAAGACAGTACAACTCCATCGGATCAGGAAATACGAGAGATAGTTCTCACCAAACAGTCCTCGAGGATAGATTCAAAACCTGCCTCTACCTTTGTCCCCTATGAAGCCTTACCGGCGATCAAAGAGAAGAGTCTAGATCCTATTAAAATTGCCGTCATTTATCCGGACCGCCCGGAACCCGCTCGGATTGAAAAAGGTCGGGTTAAATTTATAGATACCGGGCAATTGGTCCATGTGGAGTTGAAAGATCTTATCAAAAAAGTGACAGGGGATTCAGAAAGAGAACAGCTTCCGGATATCGAGATAAAGCTTCAAACAAAGTATGAGTACTATGTTATCAGTACTTTAGGTAAACGAAAGCTGAGCGATAAATCCAATCTGGTTACCGTTCAAATCTCGAGAGATCCTGCTCCGCCGTCTGGAGTTATGGCTAAAGCTGAGGATGGGAAGGTAATTCTTCGATGGCAGCCTGTTTTCTTAACCAAGGATGGTCTTAAGCTCAGATCTTTGGCAGGTTATAATGTTTATCGATCTACGACATCGGGTCGATATCCGGATAAACCCGTTAATACGACTCTTCTCACGGACACCGAGTGGACAGACGCTCCACTCCAAAACGGGCAAACCTATTATTACGTAATCAGAACGGTCAGTGAGCCCGGAAATCCTCCCCATGAGAGTACTAATTCTCGGGAAGTACAGGCAACCCCCAGGGATCTTATTCCTCCGGCCCCTCCGACCGGACTTAAAGGTACCTTTCTTGAAGATTCTGTACGCTTATATTGGAACCCAAATCGAGAGAGAGATTTTATAGGGTACAATATTTACCGCTCGACCCCGGAGGCGATTCTATTTAGAAAACGGTCTAAATCAAATTTATCCTCAGACCTTCTGGCTCTGACCTTTTGTAAATGGTACTTACCCGATGCCCGAACAGGGATCTGTCGCCTACTAATCCCCAGGGAAGATGGCTACGTTCAATTAAACGATAAACCCTTTCCTCAAGCTTCTTATCGGGATTTTAATGTTGAACGAAATAAAATCTACTACTATAAAGTGACCGCTATGGATAATGCCTTACCACCCAATGAGAGCAAGGATTCAAATATTTTGGAAATCAGTACCGCACCTGAAGAATGAAGGAAGAGTATGGGAGTATGGGCCACCCCCATACTCCCACACCCCTTAAACATATGCACTATTTCGAGTATAAGAATAATATCCTCTATAGCGAAGAGGTTCCCATTGAAAAGATTGTTGAAGCGGTTGGCACTCCGGTTTACATTTACAGTCGTCGAACTCTAATCCGGCATTATCGGGCCTTTGATTCGGCTTTTCAAGAAGTTCCCCATATAGTTTGTTTTGCCATGAAGGCAAATTCTAATTTAGCCGTCTTGAAGGTTCTGGCCGACGAAGGTTCTGGAGCCGATATTGTTTCGGGGGGCGAGTTATACAGATGTTTGAAAGTCGGGATTCCCGCCTCAAAGATAGTTTTTTCTGGGGTCGGTAAAACCCGTAAGGAAATTGAAGAGGCCCTTCAGGCAGGGATTCTGAGTTTTAACGTGGAATCTCCGCAAGAACTGGCTTTTATCGACCGGATAGCTGGGGAATTAAACCGGAAGGCCCCTATCTCCCCTCGTATTAATCCCGATGTGGATCCGAAAACCCATCCCTATATCTCAACCGGACTCCGGGAAAATAAATTCGGGATCTCCATGTCGGTCGCCCTGGATATGTTAAAGTCCATCAAGGATTATCCAAATATCCAGGTGGTAGGAGTTTCTTCCCATATCGGCTCTCAAATTACCAAAATTCAACCTTTCCTGGATGCCCTGGAGAAGCTTCTTTCCTTTGTGGAAGAAGTTCGAAATATGGGCCTTGACATCAAATATATGGATATCGGAGGTGGCCTGGGAATCCGGTACCGGGATGAATCTCCTCCCCATCCCAGAGAACTGGGAGAAGTTTTGGTCCCCAGGATGAAAAAAGCTCCCTATACCTTCATCTTTGAGCCGGGTCGGGTCATTGTGGGGAATGCAGGAATTCTGGTCACCCGGGTTCTATATGACAAAGTCAATGAAGGAAAACACTTTAAGATTGTCGATGTTGCCATGAACGACCTGGTTCGTCCGAGTTTGTACGGTTCCTATCACGAGATCATTCCGGTGGTAAAAAGAGAGCGACCTCTCATTAAGGCTGATGTCGTAGGTCCCATCTGCGAATCCGGCGATTTCATGGCAAAAAACCGCGAACTCCCGGATGTTCAACCCGGTGAATTATTGGCACTCATGAGCGCAGGGGCTTACGGCTTTGTCATGTCTTCAAATTACAACTCCAGACCTCGAGTTCCAGAAGTTCTGGTTGACGGAGACTCCTTTTATATTGTACGGCGGCGGGAACGATACGAGGATCTGATAGCAGGGGAGGAAATTCCCGAATTTCGCAAAGTGTAGGAAAAAGACTCTGTAACCTTTCCAGGGTTCGGAATCTTGGAAAGGTTCTCTTCTAAAAGCG
The DNA here is from genome assembly GCA_030550175.1 of bacterium. Classification (GTDB taxonomy): domain Bacteria; phylum Moduliflexota; class Moduliflexia; order Moduliflexales; family JAUQPW01; genus JAUQPW01. The sequence goes on along the minus strand of JAUQPW010000037.1, from coordinate 13,828 downwards.
ATCCTCCATTAAATGAGTCCCCATTCCTTCAGTACGGTTAGCAATGGGGGTAGCGGTTCTTGCCATAACCAGTCAACTTTTAGCCATAGCCCCTTTCCATACTGTACTACGGAAAAATCCCATCTTCAACAGGTATTAAGGAGTAATGACCATCTTTATCCAACTGATGAAATTCTGCCCGCTTACAAGGCTGATCTGACAACCAGTACTCCCGTACCACCTTCTTGCTCATAGGTCATAGGAACAGCCATCCAGGCTGATGATCTCTCCAAGAAGGTCCGTCGGGCCTTTCAGATGCGTTTTTTCAGACGGTCCAGGTGCTGGTTGGTAATAAAGAGGATATCGAGTTCGCGTCCAGGTAGGTTGGATCCTGTTTTCATTTGAAATGATACTGTAGCAGATAGTCCTTAAACGCAGACCTGTCAATCACAAGATCAGTCTACCCCTTGCTTTTACAAAACCTGGTCTCTAAAAAGAAGTCAGATTAAGTTTTCTAACCCTTCAGAACATTTCTGATCTGCTCTTCCGCCCAGGTTATAGCCGTTTTAATAGGTGTTCCCGTGACCACCCGGGCAACCATATTAGGTAGGATGAACAGTTCATTAATCCGCTCCATATGGGCATTTGGAGGCGAAGGCCAGCCAGGGATATGGGCAAATCGAGCTTCTCCGGGCAGAATCTTCATTTTCGGATGCTCCATCCAGATAGGGTGATTCTCATACATTTGAAGGGGGCCATGGTTGAATCCACGGCTTGCCACAATCCATTCGGTGTAATTTTCAGGTTGCAGGAGATATTTGATAAAGGTTTTAGCCAGCCCTTGATTCTTTGAAAACTTCCAGATTCCCAAACTGGCAGTTCCCACTACCCCATATTTTCCTGCCGGTCCGGCCAATGCCGAGTGAATTCCAATTTTATCGGCAATAGCCATTTTCTTTTCCACAGCCGTTGCATAGGCACTGATAGGATTATGGATCCAGCAACCTTTTCCGGACAGCAGAAATCGGTTATTGCTGGCATCATCCCAGGAAAGAACCTCCGGCTCCATGGCTTCCTCATACAAACTTTTATAATATGCCAGAGTCGCTTCCGTTTCAGGAGAACTCAAGGCCAGGGTTTTCCCGTCTGGTTCCAGAACCTTTCCCCCAAATCCCCAGAGAATAGACCAGAAGGAACCGATAGCATCGTTACACTGGCTGATGGGAATTCCAACGGGATGTCCTTCTTTCTTCAAGATCCGTCCGGCATTTAAAACATCCTCCCAACGCTGAGGAACCTGGAGTCCGGCCTGATCAAACAGATCTTCCCGATATAATCCCGGTGCAGATATCCAAAACCAGGGAACCGCTTTCCAGGAATCTCTAACAAAGGACGCTTCCCGAACAAAGGGATACCATCCTCCTTGTTTTTCACCCAGATCTTCGATGACCTCATCTACATCGATTAACTGTTCCCGATAAAGCCAGGGAGCAGCTCTAAATAGCCAGACAATGTCATGTCCGGTCTGGGCGTGGATTTCTGCGGCCAATTTAACAGGGATTTGCAGATGGGCCATGGTATCTATCCGAACGATAACGCCGTGCTCTTTAGCAAATCTGGCGGCTTGTTCCCTTAACTTATCGTCGGAAGTCGGTACAAAATGGTTCCAACTCAGTACCGTCAATTCGGGAGTTGCCGCCGTGATCCGGGAAGGTCGGAAGATAGAAAAGCTGGATAAGCCCAGGGCAGCACCGGCGGCTTTTTTCATAAACTGACGGCGGGTTATAATGGATGTGTGATACATAAATTATTACTTTGTAAAGTTAAGTTTGAATAACCCTTCTACCCTCACCCCCGGCCCCTCTCCTATGCTGTGGGAGCGGGGCCGGGGGTGAGGTACAAAGTATTAGGCCTCCTTTCTAAAAGATCTGAATATCAGGCTATAGATACCGGACCGGTTTGGCAAGAAAAAATTCTCCTTTAAAACTTCTTTTCTCCTTGACTTTTATCCCAACTCTCTTTTAAATAAAAATTTAGCACTTTTAACAGATGATGGGAGTGATTAGAAAATCCATGGATGAAATTATAAATCTGCGCAAAGAAATTGATAAAATCGATAACGAAATCCTTACCCTGCTAACCAAACGGGCAGAAATGGTCATTCGAGTCGGGGAACTCAAAAGAAAAGCAAATTGGGATTGGTATGCACCGGAGCGGGAGCGGGAAATTTATGAAAGATTAGAAAAATTAAATCCAGGGGTTTTTCCCAATGAAGCCATTCGGAATATCTTCAAAGAGATTTTATCGGCCTCCCTGGCTCTGGAAAAACCTGTTCGGGTAACTTATCTGGGACCAAAGGCGACATTTACCCATCAGGCCTGTATGGAATATTTCGGCTTTTCGGCCCAATATATTCCAGCGGAAAGTATCAAACAAGTTTTTAGACTGGTCGAGGTCAAAGAAGCTGACTTTGGAGTGGTTCCTATAGAAAATTCCACCGAAGGGGTTGTAACCCATACATTGGATCTTTTTATAGAATCTCCCTTGAAAATCTGCGGAGAAATCCGATTGGAAATCTCCCAGAACCTTCTTTCTAAAACGGGGGAACTGGACAAGATCCGGAGAATCTGTTCCCATCCCCAGGCCCTGGCTCAGTGTCGGGACTGGTTAGAACGAAATGTTCCTGCTATTCCCCTGATAGAGGTGGAAAGTACCTCCAAAGCGGCGGAAATAGCCAGTGAAGATCCATCCTGCGGCGCTATTGCCAGCAAGCTGGCAGCCGAACTATACAATTTGAGAATTATTCGGGGAAATATTCAGGATAATCCGAATAATCTCACCCGGTTCTTAGTCATTGGAAATAAAATCAGGGAAAAAACAGGTTCCGATAAAACTTCCATCATTTTTTCCGTGAAGGATCGTGTAGGAATTTTGTTTGAGATTCTCGGCATTTTTGCTAAAAATAATATTAATCTGACTAAAATTGAATCGCGGCCTTCCAGACACAAAGCCTGGGATTATTACTTTTTCCTGGATTTTGAAGGTCACCTGGAGGATGAAAACATCAAGCATGCCCTTCAGAAATTGGAAAAAGAAACGATCTTTTTAAAAATCCTGGGATCTTATCCAAAAGCAGCTACGAAAACCTAAAAAGGAGTCAGGAATCAGAAGTCAGGAATTGGAAGGAGAGCTTTTGACTCCTGGCTTCTGACTCCTGACTTCTTATTTTTGTGAGTATAGATATTACTTCGTTAGTTCCGGAGCATATTCGTACTCTAGTTCCTTACGTACCCGGGAAACCCATTGAGGAATTGGAGCGGGAGTTGGGGATTAAAGACTCGATTAAGTTAGCTTCTAATGAGAATCCTATCGGTCCTTCACCCAAAGCCCTGGAGGCCATCTCTCGCATGTTGCATGAGATCCATCGGTATCCCGAAGGGAGCGGATTTTATTTAAAACAGAAGTTGGCCCAAAAACACCGGGTGAGTCCGGATCAGATCATTTTAGGAAATGGTTCCAATGAAGTCATTGAAATCTTGATGCGAACCTTCCTCCAACCCGGGGATGAGGCCGTTATCTCAAAGCATGCCTTCGTGGTTTATCCCCTGGTCTTGCAGGCCATCGGTGGAAAAGGGACTTTCGTCCCTATGAAGAATTACACCCATGATGTACTGGCTATGGCGGCAGCCATAACTCCTAAAACCAAAATGGTTTTCATTGCAAATCCCAACAATCCTACAGGAACCATGGTCGGTCAAGAGTTGTTTGATAAATTTATGAACAGTATTCCTGAACGGGTCATCGTGGCTATGGATGAAGCCTACGATGAATATGTGGAAGCTCCTGATTATCCCGACAGTTTAAAATATCTGAGGGAAGGGAGACAGATAGTCATTTTTAAAACCTTCTCTAAAATTTATGGCCTGGCAGGTTTGCGCATAGGATATGGAATTGCCCCGGCGGAATTTGTGGAGGTTATGAACCGAGTTCGAGAGCCCTTTAATGTGAATTCTGTGGCTCAGGCTGCTGCTCTGGCTGCCATTGACGATCGGGAACATGTTGAGAAGTGTCGGGAGATTAATCGGTTGGGTAAACAGTACCTTTATAAAAAGTTTGAGGAAATGGGACTTTCCTATGTTCCTTCGGAAGCCAATTTCATCTTACTAGATGTAGGGCAAGATGCAGGACCCATTTATGAGAAACTATTGCGATATGGCGTAATCGTACGACCAGTAAAGGGATATGGTTTCCCTAATCACCTGCGGGTCACCATTGGAACAGAACAAGAGAATGAACGATTTATTGAAGCTCTGAAAAAGGTACTGAGTACTGGGTAATGAGTGCCGGGTACTGAATTTTTTCCACCTGGTACTCAGTACACCGTACCTTGAGTTTTATGATTATCGTTTTAAAACCCCATACTTCTGAAGAAGAAATCCAGCAGGTTATGGAAAAAGTCAGACAAGCAGGATTAACCCCCCATATATCTACCGGGGCGGAACGAACGGTCATAGGAGCTATCGGTTCAGATGCTCCTTCTAAAAAGGAAATCTTTGAAGCCTTACCCATGGTAGAAAAAGTGGTACTTATTTTAAAAGAATATAAATTGGTTAGCCGGGATTTTAAACCCCAAGACACCATCGTAAAGGTTGGAGATGTAGAAATCGGTGGAGATGAGGTTGTTGTCATGGCGGGGCCCTGTGCGGTGGAAAATGAAAAGTTATTGATACAGGCTGCTTTAGCCGTCAAAGCGGCGGGGGGAAGAATATTGAGAGGAGGAGCCTTTAAACCGAGAACCTCTCCTTACAGTTTTCAAGGGCTTGGGGTAGAGGGTCTTAAACTTTTAGCAAAAGCTCGGGAAGAGACCGGGTTACCTGTTGTAACCGAGTTGATGGATGCTCGAGATATCGATGTGGTAGCCAAGTATTCTGACATGATTCAAATTGGAGCCCGTAACTCACAAAACTTTACCTTGCTCAAAGAGGTGGGTATGACGAATAAACCAGTCTTGTTAAAGAGGGGGATCAGTGGAACTATTAAGGAACTTCTTATGTCTGCAGAGTATATTCGATCTGAAGGGAATAATCAAATTGTCCTCTGTGAGCGGGGAATCCGTACCTATGAGGATTCAACCCGAAACACCTTCGATCTCAGTGCTATTCCGGTGGTAAAGAGTCTCAGCCATCTTCCTATTATCGCAGATCCCAGCCATGCCCTGGGTAAACGGGATTACGTTCCGGCCATGGCCCTGGCTGCGGTAGCTGCTGGTGCCCATGGGCTTATGATCGAAGTCCATGTAAACCCGGCTGAAGCTCTCTGCGATGGTCCCCAGGCCACCTATCCCCATGTATTCATGGAGCTCATGAAGACCTGTCGAAGGGTCGCAGAAGCGATAGGGAAGAAGATGCCCTACGTTCCGATAAGCTAAGTGTCTTAAGTGCGCTAAGGTGCCTGAAGCGAATTAAAGTAAAAGACACGTTAAACGGTTCGGGTACCTTAGCAGAGGTTCTCTTTTACATGCGTCTAAAGGTTCAATCAACACCCAAATTACAAGGTCTTATAGAGATTCCGGCTTCTAAATCCCATACCATTCGAGCCCTTGTTATTGCTACGTTAGCCGGAGGAAAGTCGGAGATTTTAAATCCTTTAACTTCAGCCGACGCCATAGCCTGTCGGAAAGCCTGTCAAGCCTTGGGGGCCCATATCGAAGTACGGGAAAAGAAATGGATGGTAGAAGGAACTGGAGGACACCTTCAGACTCCGGATGATGTTATTAACGTCGAGAACTCGGGAACTACTCTTTGTCTGGTGATGGGTATGGCCTGTCATGGCCTGCAATACACCGTATTTACTGGAGACTCCCAGACCCGGAGGCGCTCCGTGGGACCATTGCTAACCGCTTTAAAAAATCTGGGAGCAGAAGCCTTTTCCACTCGGGGAAACGGGCTGACTCCTGTGGTCGTGCGGGGTCCTTTGAAAGGAGGTTGGACCCAGGTTGAAGGAATAACCTCTCAGTACTTAAGCAGTCTTTTATTGAGTACTCCTTTAGCCGAAAAAAACTCTGAAATACAACCTCTCCACCTTCAAGAAAAGCCCTATGTGGAAATGACCCTGTGGTGGCTGAATAAACAGGGGATCCAGTATGAACGGGAGGGATTGGAGTATTTTAAGATAAAAGGTGGTCAGGCTTATCAACCTTTTCGGCAGCGCATTCCCGGGGATTTCTCCTCTGCTACTTTTCCCCTTTGCGCCGCCGCTATTACAGAATCGGATGTGATTCTGAAAGGTTTGAATATGGAGGACTCGCAAGGAGACAAGAAGGTAATTTCTTATCTGAAAGAAATGGGAGCCCGAATTCAAGTGGTAGAAGATGGAATCCGAATCCAGGGCGGGGAATTGCAAGGGGTGGAGTTGGATCTAAATGATACACCCGATGCTTTGCCGGCTATGGCAGTCGTAGGCTGTTTCGCCCGAGGGGTAACCAAGTTACGTAACGTAGCCCATGCTCGAATTAAAGAGACTGATCGGATTGCTACCATGCGGGAGGTTTTAACCCAATTGGGAGCCCAGGTGGAGGAATTGCCGGATGGCCTGGTCCTAAAAGAAAGTTCGCTTCAAGGTCGCCTGGTTCAAGGGCATGGGGATCACCGGGTGGTCATGGCATTGGCAATTGCCGGCCTAAAAGCTAAAGGAACAACGGAAATCACAACAGCCGAAGCCATTCAGGTAACCTATCCCGGTTTTGTCGATTCCATGAGAGCCTTAGGAGCAAATATGCAATTAGAGAGTCTCTAATTCGGAGCCCGGAGTTCACCGTTTTTTAACAGGTTACTTTGGGTTTTGGATTTTGGACCCTGGATTTTTATTAATCTCATTTTAATCGGTTTTAAATCCTGCGGCAAAACAGTTATCGGTAAAGAGCTGGCTTATCGGCTTAAATGGCGGTTTATAGATTTAGACCATGTTGTGGAATCTCTTTATAGGGAAAAGCACGGACAGAAATTATCTTCTAGAGAGATATTCAAAAATCATGGGGAATCCTACTTTCGAGGGTTAGAAAAACAAGCCCTTGAAAGGCTGGAGCATATAAATCGCTGTGTTCTATCCACCGGGGGGGGTACGTTCATTTATAATCCTCCTTCGATTCCTTTAAGGAAAAATTCTAAGGTTATTTACCTTAAAGTAAATCCTGAAGTTCTCTATCGTCGGATTATCGCCCGGGGAATACCGGCTTTTTTTCAACCCGATCGGCCTTATGAATCCTTTCATAAGCTGTTGGAGGAAAGAATTCCGGTGTACGAAAGGCTGGCCGATCTGGTGATTGATAATTCGACGATGGGGATCGAAAATGCCGTAAGGAAAATTTTAGAATGGCTGGAAGTAGTTTTGGAAACCTCTTTGTCCTAACCACGTGGGGAGAGTCTCATGGAAAGGCTGTAGGTGTTGTGGTCGATGGATGTCCTGCAGGACTTGACCTGAAAGAAGAAGACATTCAAAAAGAGTTGGATCGTCGTCGTGTGGGCCAAAGTCGGGTGACTTCCCAGCGGAAGGAAGAGGATCGGGTTGAGATTTTATCCGGTATCTTTGAGGGTAAAACTACGGGAGCTCCTATTTCCATGATCGTCTATAACAAAGATGTAGATTCCAGCAAATATGAATCCATTAAGCATCTTTTTCGCCCAGGGCATGCCGATTATACCTATCAGATGAAGTATGGCCTTCGGGACTATCGAGGGGGAGCACGGGCCAGTGCCCGGGAAACGGTAGGTCGGGTAGCTGCCGGAGCCATCGCGAAAAAGATTTTATGGGAGAAGGAACAAATCCGTATTATCGGTTACACAAAACAGGTGGGTCGTTTTAAAGCTCAAAAAATTGATTTCAGTCAAATTGAGCAGAACATAGTCCGATGCCCGGATCCGGAGGTGGCTAAACAGATGGAAGAGGCCATTGTTCAGGCACGGAAACAGGGGGATTCCCTAGGAGGCATCGTGGAAGTTGTCGCCCAACATGTGCCTCCTGGTCTTGGAGAACCGGTATTTGACAAATTAGACGCGGATTTGGCTAAGGCTTTGATGAGCATACCTGCTGTAAAAGGTGTTGAGATCGGCACCGGATTTGCTGCTGCCGAGATGCTGGGTTCCGAACATAACGATCCTTTTACCGTGATCGACGGAAAGATTCGGACGACTCGAAATCATGCGGGCGGAATTCTGGGAGGTATCTCCAACGGGGAGGATATTATTGTTCGCATGGTGGTCAAACCGACCTCTTCAATCCTTAAAACCCAACAAACGGTGGATATTTTTGGTCATCCGGCGGAGATCCGGGTAGAAGGTCGGCATGATCCCTGTCTCTGTCCAAGGGCAGTCCCTGTGGCAGAGGCCATGGTAGCCCTTGTTTTGGTGGATCACTGGTTACGGAATAAAGTAAGTCAATTCGATAAACTTTAATAGGGAGGTGAAAGACCGGGAACCAGAAACCGGTCTCAAGCCTCGAGCCTCAGGTGATTATTGCGATTGATGGTCCGGCCGGGTCGGGGAAAAGTACCGTGGGAAAGTTACTGGCCGAAAAGTTAGGATTTATACATATTAGCACAGGAGCTTTATATCGTGCCATTGGATGGAAAGCGGCCCGAGAAGGAATTCCTTTCACCGATATTCCCAGGCTTTTAGACTTGATGAAGAGAACCCAGCTAGATATCCGGCGAGGTAAAAACGGATCTTATGAAGTCTATGTGGATGGGGTGGAGGTAACTTCTGTTTTATATTCCCAAGAGGTGGGAAACCTGGCTTCTGCCGTATCCGCTATCCCGGAGGTACGAGACAATCTCGTACAACTCCAACGGGACTTAGGGTCTAAAGGAAATGTAGTCCTGGACGGTCGGGATATCGGAACGGTGATTTTTCCAGATGCCGACATTAAATTTTATCTGGATGCTTCTCCAGAGGAAAGGGCCAAACGAAGATGGCTCGAGCTGCAAAGCAAAGGGATTTCGGTTGATCTGGATAAACTTACCGAAGAGATTATCCAGCGCGATGTCCAGGATATGAGCCGGGCGGTAGCTCCTTTAAAGAAAGCAAAAGATGCGATTTATATCGATTCAACAGGGCTTTCCATTGAAGAAGTGGTGGAAAAAATGTTATCAGAAGTAGAGAAAAAATTATCTATGCGCTGTAATCCGTAGTCCATTATGGGCATAAGATGACGGACTACCTACAGCAAGCCATGAGCTATGTTTTACGCCTTCTTTCACGGTTTATTCTTTATAGTGTCCACCCTTTGTTTTCGCCTTAAAGTCATAGGACGTTCGAATATTCCCAAGAAAGGAGGCGTTATCCTTGCTTCGAATCATATCAGTTATCTGGACCCGCCCATTATTGGCTGTTCGATCTGGCGTCGGGTCCACTATATGGCCAAGGAAGAACTCTTCCGACATCCGGTCCTTCGGTTCTTTATAACCCGATGGCAGGCCTTTCCTGTAAAGCGCGGAGGGATGGATCGGGCCGCTTTAAAAAAAGCGATTGAAATCGTTCTTCGAGGAGAGGTCCTTCTGATGTTTCCGGAAGGAACTCGAAGCTCCACCGGAGAATTACAGGAAGGGAAATTAGGAGTCGGTATGATAGCGGTTAAATCCAAGGGGGTGATAATTCCAACCCTGATCCAAGGAACCGATAAAATTCTTCCCAAGGGAAAAAAATTTCCCAGATTGAACCGGGTTCTCATTAAGTTTGGAAAACCCATTTATATGGATCAGATAACCGAAGAAGGCTCTTCAAAGGAACTGTACATCAGGGTAAGTACTCTGATTATGGAGAAAATTAGAGAATTGAAGCAAGAAGTTCTTGACGAAAATAAAAGATAGGTTTAGGTTATAGAGTTACTACACATAAAAAATTTATGAAAACTAGGAGGTAAACAATTACATGGTTCAAGACGCAACCTCACCTGATAAAGATTTTAACGGTGAAATTAAAAATGAAAATAAGGAGGATTTTAAAGATGTAAAAGCATCTTCCCAGGGTAATACGGATATTCCTCAAGAGGAGGATTTCGATTTGGAAGATGAAGCTGAGAAACCGGATCCTGAATTAGCCCGTCTTTACGAGGAGACCCTTGCAGATATTGAGGAGGGAAGTATCGTACGTGGATCCATCGTTCAAATTACGGATACAGAAGTTCTCATCGATATTGGATATAAATCTGAAGGGACGATTCCTTTAAAAGAATTTAAAACGGTCACCGGGGCCCCCATGGATATCAAAGTCGGAGATCAGATAGATGTCTATCTGGAGAGTACTGAAGACGAGGAAGGGTTGGTAGTTCTCTCGAAAGAAAAAGCGGATCGGATTCAAATCTGGGATCAAATGGCTAAAGCCCATGAGGAGAATAGAGTGGTGGAGGGGGTGGTAGTTGAAAAGATCAAGGGTGGCCTGACGGTTGATATTGGAGTTCGCTCTTTCCTTCCGGGTTCCCAGGTCGATTTACGTCCGGTTAAAAATTTAGAATCCTTTATAGGCCAGACGATTAAGGCTAAAATTATTAAACTCAATAGACGGCGGGGTAATATTGTACTCTCTCGTCGAGCAATTTTAGAGGAAGAACGTGGAGCGCTTCGTAAGCAAACCCTTCAGCAAATTGAAGAAGGCAAAATCCTTAAAGGCATTGTTAAAAATGTAACCGAATATGGGGCTTTTATAGATTTAGGTGGCATCGATGGCTTGCTTCATATCACCGATATGTCTTGGGGCCGCATTAATCATCCTTCAGAGATCTTAACCGTAGGATCGGAGATCGAGGTAAAGGTCTTGAAATTTGACCGGGAGAAGGAAAAAGTCTCTTTAGGCCTCAAACAAAAGTATCCGGATCCCTGGGAAACTGCGGATCAAAAGTATCCGGTTGGTTCTAAAGTCCGGGGGAAAGTTGTGAGCATAACCGATTACGGTGCTTTCGTAGAGCTGGAACCTGGCGTTGAAGGACTTGTTCACATCTCGGAAATGTCCTGGACAAAAAAGGTGAAACATCCCTCTAAAATAGCCAATGTCGGGGACATGGTAGAAGCTGTGGTTTTGGATTTAGATAAGGCCAATCGAAGGATTTCGCTGGGATTGAAACAAATGGAGCCGAATCCCTGGATGGTGGTAGCTGAGAAATACCCGGTAGGCAGTGTGGTACGAGGTACGGTAAGAAATCTTACAGACTTTGGGGCCTTTGTCGAACTGGAAGAGGGTATTGACGGACTTGTTCATATATCGGATATGTCCTGGACGAGTCGGGTGAAGCATCCTTCTGAAATTGTCAAAAAAGGAGATGTTGTGGAGGCGGTTGTACTGGGAATAGATGTTGAAAAAGAGCGGTTATCCTTGGGATTTAAACAACTTCAACCCGACCCCTGGCAGGGAATCAGTAACCAAATTTTAGTAGGAGCTAACGTAAAAGGAAAGGTTGTTCGGTTAACCGACTTTGGTGCCTTCGTAGAACTGGAAAATGGGGTCGAAGGGTTACTTCATGTTTCTGAGATCAGTAAAAAACGTATCAAAAAACCTTCTGATGTTCTATCTGAAGGACAGGAAATTATGGCCAAGGTGATTAAACTGGATGAGGCGAATCGTCGCATCGGCCTAAGCATTAAGGCCTATAAAGAGGAGGTTGGAGAAACCGAACAGGATGAGGAAGTAGAATCGACCGGCCATGAAACAGAAGTACCATCAGCTCAAACCGAAGCCGAATCTTCTGAAGATAAGCCCGCCCAAGAATCCTAGGCTTGAAGATGTTAGCTCAAGAAACCCGTTTTCTCCAGGAAGGCGGGTTTCTTAACTTTTGTCCGTCGGAGCCTTCCAGAGTTTCAAAGTTAAAGCAAACTTTGCTGTTACCTGAATGGCAGTGAGGAGACAACATTGTGTACCTTACTGTTTTCTTTAATCCTTCCATGAAAAAGCGAACCTTCATACTAAGTTTTTTAATATTTCTGGTTGTTTTCATTTTTCTGGGCTTTGTGGCCGTCGGGATTTATCTGGTTTTAAAGGAAGAAAAGCCTGGTTTTGTCAGCTCGGCTAAAAAGGTGGGGCTCGTTAAGGTTGAAGGAGTCATTTTAGATTCCAAAGAAATCATCGAGCACCTCCATCAACTTCGAGATAACGAGGCGGTTCCTGCGATTCTCCTAAGAATCGATAGCCCCGGCGGGGGTGTAGGACCTTCCCAGGAAATTTATAAAGAAATCCTGAAACTTCGAGAAAAGAAAAAGATTGTTGTTTCCATGGGTTCTCTCGCAGCTTCCGGAGGATATTATATCGCCAGTGCAGCAGATTGGATTGTTGCAAATCCGGGGACCTTGACGGGGAGTATCGGGGTTATCCTTCAAGGTATGAATATGGAAGAGTTGTTTAAGAAAATCGGGGTGAAGACCGTGGTTGTTAAAAGTGGTAAATATAAAGATATTTTCTCCCCGGATCGGGAGATGACCGAAGATGAAAAAAAACTTTTGCAAGCCATGATCGATGAAGTCTACGAGCAATTTTTAGATGCCATCGTTCAGGGTCGTAGGAACATCAACAAAGAAACCTTAAGGTCCATTGCGGACGGAAGGGTTTTTACGGGAAGCCAGGCGAAAGAGTATGGGCTGGTAGATGAATTGGGTAATTTCCAGGATGCTTTGGAAAAAGCCGCCCAACTGGGAAATATTGAAGGTAAACCCGAGGTGATCGAGCCTAAAAAGAAACGACTCTCTATTTTAGAACAATTAGTAGAAGGAATAACCTATTTATCCCATCAAATGGCAGAAGGGCGTTCTTTCAAGCTCATGTACTTGCTTCAATAAGTACTTTAAGTCGATGCCATAAAAGCCGCGATGATCTGTCCAATCTCAGCCGGTGAGTCCTCCTGAATGAAATGGATTCCTTTGACGGTAATTTCTTGCTGATTCGGCCAGGTTCGGCAAAATTCTCGCTGAGCGCCTACCAGAATAGAACCGGGTTCTGCATTAATAAACAGCTTGGGAATTTTACTGGTTGCAAGCCAGGTCGCATAGTGATTCACAATCCGCGTGACCTCTTCGGGCTCCCCATCTAAGGGTATTTCTCGGGGCCATGTAAGCATGGGGCGTCGAGACTCCCCGGGTTCCAGGTAAGGCCGACGGTAAGCATTCATTTCCTCTTCCGTGAGTTTTCGAAGGATACTGGCCGGAAGAATCCGCTCAATATTTTTCTTGAGGGAAGAGAAATCTCTATTAGGCCCCAGCCCCTCCCTCACTCCCCGCCCCTCCCCTTCCCTCCCCGCATGCGGGGAGGAAGTGGGGGAAGGGCTTACAGATTCAAATTTGCTATCTGGTAGTACAGATCCCCCTGCCGGTGTAGAGCGTTCATGAGGGCTAATGCCGACGCCACCTCCACCTTCTGCTCCTCCGGTGGGAGTTGGAAGAACTTCTTCTGACTTTCTTCGTCGTCCCCTATCCCTAACCCGTTCGCTAGAAGCAGATGAAACGCCTTGCTCCTCTGTTCCGAGGACAGGCGTCTCCCCTTTATGTCCTGCCAAGGGAACCACATGGGTACCCACCCCGGTTCCTCCGGATCGAACGCCTCCCAAGCCTCCACTGCGTCGTACCCCCACACTGCGCACCTGGGTGCCGGTAGGGGCAGGTCCTCTCGAAGAAATGGTAGAAGTAACGGGTCCGGTTGATATTGTTCTTTCATGGGAACCTCCTTTCGATAAAGGACGAATAGCATCCGCAAACTCTTCCCAAGTCCGAGGCGGACGCTCTCCGCCCTTTATCTTAGAACGTATAATAGGAGAATTTATAGAACCTTTGTCTACCTTATCTACTACTAAAAGTGAAGTGGCGCCCAGGCCCCTCCCC
>JAUQPW010000036.1 GCA_030550175.1 bacterium | reverse complement strand
TCCCGGATCTTGCCTCCTCGATCATCTTCTGGTTAATTATTTTTTGATCGGTTTGGAAGTTACTGGCCTGCTTACCTACATAGATAATTTCGGCTCCCGGTGCGGCATATCTCAATAACTCTTCAGAAGCCAGGTAATCATACAAGATTACATCGGCCTGTTGAATACATCGGATTCCCTTCAAAGTAATAAGTCCAGGGTCTCCAGGGCCTGCACCAACCAGATAAACTTTACCAATGGGTTTTGCTTCTTCGTTCATTTTTGAAATGACCCGAACACTAAAAACCATCTCCGCAGGAGGAGCCGGAAAACCTCCTGGGAGTTATCAACCACTTATCCAGAACCCACGTCGAGCGATTTCCGATAATAACCACCGTTGACATATGAATCGGATGGTGGGTCATCTCTTCCAGGGTTGTTATCACTATCTCTTGTCCTTCTCGATAGGCATTACTTACAATTCCCACCGGGGTCTCCGGTGATCTATAATGAAGCAAAATACGTCGAGCTTCTTGAATTTGCCAGGTTCTCCGGTGGCTTTGGGGATTATAAAGACAGATTACAAAATCAGCCTGGGCTGCAGCCTGAAGTCGCCGGGCAATTTGATCCCAGGGAGTTAAAAGATCGCTCAGGCTGATGCAGGCAAAATCGTTCATGAGCGGTGCTCCCAGCAGAGAAGCTGCCGCCTGTGCGGCTGTAATTCCGGGTATGACTTCAATGGGAGGTAATTGAGTTTTACTTTCCTTCCGCTCGGATAAAATCTCAAAGACCAACCCTGCCATGGCATAAATTCCTACGTCTCCACCGGAAATAAGCGCAACGATACTCCCTTCACAGGCCTTTTCAATTGATAAACGAGCCCGTACCCTTTCCTCTGTAATTTCCTTACGGATGATCTGCTTACCCTCCAGTAAAGAAGACCCGACAGGATCCCCGGCAATCCAATCGATATAAACACGATACCCAATAATGACCTGACTTTCTTCTATGGCTCTCCGGGCCGCATAGGTCATGTGTTCCAGGCTACCGGGGCCTATTCCTACCAGATAAAGTTTGCCGTTCATAAAAATAAACCGATCCTTCGGCTAACTACCCAAAATCAATTTCTGCAATGGCCAGAGTTATCCGATCACAGGTGGATTTTTCTACCAAAAGCCTGGCCCTTTGACAGGGCGATTGACGTCGGGCGCTTAACAGGGCGGCAGGTTCACAAACTCCCCATACTCCTACCTGTTTAAAAACGACTTCAGAGGGATGGGAAAGATCTTTAACGGTGTTAATTTGTTCCTTACTAAATATATCAAGGGATAAACCATATTTCTCACCGAAAACTTTCAATCCCGTCTCCTCTTTTTTTAAGTCAATAGTAGCCAGATTTCGGACACTCTCAAAGGCCAGTTGATGTTGTTTTAATAAAGAAAATAAAGCCTCTTCCACCTCCTCGGTAGAGATACCTCGGGTACATCCGATTCCGACCACAAGACTTTTAGGGCGGTAGATCACCACAGGACGCGAGGGGAGAAGGGGAGAGGTCCCGGGGACCGTTTTATCTTCCCAATGGGTGATCAGAATCAGCGCTTTGCAATCTGATTTTCTCAGCTCTTCCAGTTCCGTATAAATACGAATATTTTCCGGAAGGGGTTGATGAGAAGACCACCAATTTCGCTCTCCGGCATCCTGATAAATCCCTACAGGTTCCCCATTGATCACCGCAGCACTTACCGGAGTTATCTGGTCCGGGTTAACCAGATGCCATCCCCATAACTTACCCAGTAAATCTACGGCCAGGGTATTATGAACTTCCGATGCCGTGGTAATCACGGCCTGACCACCCAGTAAACCGGCAACTTGTTGGGCGAGTGGATTGGCCCCACCTAAATGGCCTGAAAGGACACTGATGGCAAATCTCCCCGCTTCATCCACAACGACTACGGCCGGATCTGACCGCTTATCCTTAGCTAACTTCCCTAAAGTCCGAACTACAATACCCAGGGGCATACAAAGTATCAATCCCCGATGGGATGTGAAAATATCTTGAAGTAGAGAGATAACCGAACCGTTGTAAAACACAACATTCTCCGGTTCTTTGGACGAAATAATCCTCTGCCTTACATCTTGAGGTAAATAGAGCCGGCTATCTGGTAACAGATGATGAAGCTTCTCGGCTAATTCGGCACCGGGATAACTTCGGGCAATAATTCCCAACTCTTTGAAAGGAAGTTCAGAGGATTTTAGTTCTTCTTCCCTTTTTGCCTCTTTACTTTCCCATTCTTTTCTTAAATCGGCTTTACGAAAAAGGTGGTTAAAGGTACGGTCATAAAGGCGAGAGGTTTTACGGTCTTCCCCTCGACTCCTGTCAAAGTCGATCAACGATTTCAGGGCAGGTCCTACCAAAATAAGGGCTTGTTTGGTGATTCTGCTCCGAATAACTTCTTCGGCAACCTGATCTAGAGTGGTTAAAATAACCTGTTCATCGGGCCAGGTAATCCGGTACAGGACCGCTACCGGAGTATTTGAGCTATAACCTCCTTCTTTCAATTCTTCTACAACCTTTCGGATATGAGAGGCACTGAGAAAAATAGCCAGGGTGGTTTGATGAGTTGCCAGTTTTCTTAATTCCTCCTGGGGAGGCATCGGTGTACGGCCACCTATGCGGGTTAAAATAAGGGTTTGAGCCACTTCCGGAACCGTCAATTCGATCCCTAATCTTGCAGCAGCAGCGAATACCGAGCTAACCCCCGGGATCACTTCGTAAGGAATCCCCGCTTCGTTTAAACAAGCGATCTGCTCCTGGATGGCCCCGTACAGGCTTGGATCTCCACTATGGACCCGGGCAACTATCTGACCTTCCCGGGCAGCCTGGATGATCTTGATCATAATTTCATCCAGATGAAGGTGAGAACTCCCTTCTATCCTGGCATCGGATTTTGCAAATCGACGGATCTCAGGGCTAACCAAAGAATCTGCGTACAAAATAAAATCGGCTTTTTCCAAAATCTTTTTTCCCTTTACCGTCAAATATTCCGGATCACCCGGTCCGGCTCCGATAAAATAAACTTTTCCTTTCACAAACCCGAGCTGTCAGGGGCACAGTACGCTGTGCCCGTACTCCGGCCGGAAGTCACAATTTTAACTTCCGGCTTTCGACCTTTATTTCTTGATGATGAGTAAAGAAAGATAAGGAAGCTCCCTACCCCGTAAGGTTCTAAGGTCTCGTACCAGACGTTCTTCTGGAAATCCCACCTTCTCCACATAAATCGTATTTTCTACAAGACCTAATTCCTCCAGAAGGTTCAGGACTTTATCAAAAACACGATGAATTTTCATCAATACCACCGTGTCGAATTGTTCCAGAGTCTGGCGTAGAAAAGGGGAGATCGGATCAACACGACCGGAGTAATCTCTGGATTCCCCTTCCTCATAGGTAGCCGGTAGGATAGCTACCCGTTCATCTGCCACGGCCAGAGGCCATTGGACCCGGGCCGAAGCTGCTTGAATAGAAGAGATCCCCGGAATCACTTCAATGGGAATAGAGGGATTTCGACTTTTTAAAAGCTCGAAAAGATAAATAAAGGTTCCATACAAAAAGGGATCTCCTACGAGGATATAAACCATATCTTGTCCCGCTTCCAGAACCGGGATCACCTTCTTAAGGATCTCCTCCCAGGCCGAATTGAGTCGCTTTAAATCTTTTGTCATGGGCAACGGAAGAAAAAGAATTTTCTGACGCTCCGGATTGATATAGGTCTTAGCAATCCGATAAGCCTGGCTTTCAATTGAAAAATCTTTTTGAGGAATTAAAATGACCGAAGCAGACTGAAGTCGGCGTAATCCTTTAAGAGTGATCAACTCTGGATCTCCAGGTCCTACTCCAACTGCATAGAGAGTACCATAAGCCATGATAAGACACCGGGGAGCTTTTTGAGACGCAAGATTAAGAACTAATTTCCGGGTCCCTGCATCTCGATATCTCCGTGTTTTTCATTTCGTGCAGACACAATAAAAACCGGATCTAAAGGGACTAATCGTGTCATATCCAGGATTTCCCTACTCCGGGCGATGGAGACCTGGGTAATTTCTGGAATCCAACCCTGAGTTCGAAGACGTTCCATCACCTCGTAAAGCCGCTCTAAAGAGATCAGGTTGAGAACCAGGTGGCCGTTTGGACGAAGCCGGGAAAAAATCATATCCAGAATTTCTTTCATTTTTCCCCCGCTCCCACCTACAAACACAGCATCGGGAGATGGCCAATCCCGACAGGCGTCCGGCGCCCAGCCTTCGGTCAGGTTAACTCGGGTTATTCCAAACTTGGCACAATTGTTCCGAATATGCCAGATACACTCTTCATCTTTCTCCACCGCGTAGATCTTTCCTTCACGGGCAATCCGGCTTGCTTCGATGGATAGGGAACCACTCCCCGCACCGATATCCCAGACTATGCTATCCTCCTTTAACTGTAATTTAGCCAGACTGATGACCCGAATCTCTTGTCGGGTTATTAATCCCTTTTTCGCAGCAAATTCCGTATCGGGAATCCCCAGAACTGAAAAAGCAGGGGAAGAGAAGGAAACGGGATAGACAGGTGAGGGCTGTTCCCTGCTTTTCTCCTCCTCTTCCCCTCCCTTCTCATCTAAAAGGATGAGAATATTCAGGGGATCGAACGATTGATCTGGAAGAGCTTCCAGAGTTGTCTCTACGATTCGTTCCTGAACCCCATCCAGATGTTCACAAACCACCGCCCGTCGTTTAGAAATACCGGCTGCCAGAAGAGCTTTGGCAACTACCCCCGGCGTATGATCGGGATCTGTAAAAACGGCTACTTTAGGGTGCCGTCGAACAACTTCGATAATAGGGTCAATCGGTCGACCATGCACACTAACTACCACGGCATCCTGCCAGGATTCTTTGATACGTGCAAAGGCTAACTGCACGGTGGTAACATTGGGAAAGATCTCAATCCATTCCTTGGGTAAATGCCGGCTAAGATAGCTACCAATTCCATAGAAATCAGGGTCTCCAGAGGCCAGGACAACAATCTGTTTCCGGGTAGCTTCTTGCTTTAAATATTGAATCAACTCGGCTAAATTGTTTTTGATCGGCCACCGTTCAAATCCGGTCGAATGCTTCGGCTTTATCTCTGAAAAAAGGGCCAGGTGTCGCTCTCCACCGCACAAAACCTCGGCAGATTTTATACGATCTAACACTTTAGCCGGCAGACCGGCCGGCCCTGCATCGGTGATACCGATAATACTGATCATGTAGAATAGTCCTGAGTCCTGAGTTTTTACTCGATACTCAGGACTCAGTGCTGGCATGTCCTAATACTTTTCCGTCAAAATCAAAGAGAATAACTTCAACGGCTATCTGACCTTTGATATAATCAAAGCATTGTTGACAAACCCGCCGACAGATGAGGGGGAAGACCTCTTTAAGGCTGTGTGCCAGAGCGATTTCCATGAAATGACGGGCCGTATTACCCCTTCGAATTTCCATCAGAACAGACTCGGGAGCCCCGCATTGTTCAGCTATATCTGCTAAAAAACCAAGGTCAACCTGATTTCCGGCAACGTGGGTTTGAAAATGTCCTTGGGCAATTTTCGAGAGTTTTCCAATCATTCCGCAAAGCGTTACCCGGGCCAATTTATTCCGAACACTGGCTTTTAGAGCATCTCCTGTAAAGATGCCCATATCTATGAAAGCCATTTCGGGTAGATCAGGTCGAAGCTGTTGGGCAAATTTCTCGCTACTACTCCCCGTACTCAACACAATTTCCTGACAGCCATTGGCAGCGGCTACATTAATAGCCTGAATAACACTAGCCCTCCACGAAGCCGTAGAGTAAGGCTTAACGATTCCTGTGGTACCCAAAATCGAAATCCCGCCCAAAATGCCTAATCGGGGATTAGTGGTTTTTTTCGCCAACTCCTCTCCATTTGGAACAGAAATGGTAACGCATACCCCACGGGAAAGGGAGGAGGAAGCAAGGGCTTCTTCCACGGAGTAGATAATCATCCGGCGCGGAACCCGGTTGATGGCAGGCCCTCCCACCTCTAACCCCAATCCCGGTTTCGTAACTGTACCGACCCCAATCCCGCCTCGAATTTCGATACCCGGTTCCTCACGCCAGGTTACCGTGGCACAAATTTCCGCTCCGTGGGTTACATCGGGATCATCTCCGGCATCCTTGATAATACCACAATGAGCTTCCTCCGGAGTTATGCGCCAGTTTATCGGCTGAAATGTTGCAGTCCGATGAATCGGGAGCCAAATCGTTACCGTTTCTACCGGCTTTTGCTGCTGTAAGGCTAAAGTAGCCGCCTTTGCCGCAGCTGCGGCACAGGATCCGGTCGTATAGCCGGTACGTAAACCTCTTTTTTTCATACCCATGGAAGAAGAGAAGAGGAAGCGTTTTATTCCTCTTTCCTTCTTCCCTTTCACTTTTTCGTTCTTTCCCCTTCTACGGCCAGTTTAAGAAGCGCATTGACGATAGCTACCGCAACCGAACTACCGCCTTTGAACCCGGACGTGGTAATCCATGGAATGGAAGTTAACTTCTTCAGGGCCTCCTTAGATTCCACCGTTGAGACAAAACCGACGGGTACCCCGATAATCAACCGGGGATGTGCCTTTCCCTGCTGAATTAAAGCCATTAATTCCCACAAAGCTGTCGGTGCAGTGCCGATGACAAAAATTCCTCCCGAGCTGATCAAAGCAGCCGCCTTGCGGATAGCCATCATAGATCGGGTAATCCCTTCTGATTCGGCCATTTTTTGAACATCGGGGTCGGTAATAAAGCAATGAACTTTTCCACCCAAAGTTCGAAGAAGGATTTGATCGATTCCAACTTCGACCATCCGTACATCCACCACGATATCTTGCCCGGCCTGGATAGTGGCTATTCCGGCATCTATGGCCTGGGGATGGAACTGGAGAATATCCGCAAATTCGAAGTCGGCCGTAGCATGAATAACCTGACGGATGATGGACCAGGTTGCCGAAGAAAAATCTCTCCCCCTTAATTTCTCTTCTATAATTTTAAAACTCTGGGTTGTAATTTCCTTTGGATTAAGAATCATGGGAATGGTGGGGGTGATGATGCGTATGTCCGTGGTCTCCATGACCTATCCGTAAACCATGAGCCAAATCGGAGATCTGAGGTAGACCGTAATCTTCTTCAAAGCCGGGCCAGCGCACACGGTATTTGCAAAGATCACAATTCATCCGCACCTCCCCTTTTAGAGCTTCCTGGATCCTTTGAAGGAGAACTTCCAGAATGTTGGGATGCCCACCCAAATGCTTTCCGCACAGGATCTCCACCTCCGGAAATCGATTCCTTTCCGCTTTAGCCTGCCGGAAAATACGCTGGACCAGGACCCCTGTAAAGAGAAAATAAGGAAGTACAATGATACGACGGGCCCCTAAACGAACACACCGCTGTATACCTTCCGGAACCCGGGGAGAGGTAATGCCTACAAAACAGGTTTCTACCCAACCAAAACCACGACCTTCCCACAATAAACGGGCTACCTTGTAAACATCTCCATTGGCATCAGGATCCCGACTACCTCTACCTACCAACAATACGGCAGTTTCTTCTCGGCTCCTGGGAGGTACCGAAGCTTCTACTTCGTCCAACCGTTCATCTAAAATCGAAAGAATTCTTGGATCGATACCCAGATGCGGTCCGTAAATAAATTCCACATGGGGATAACGAACTCGCGATAGATTAATCGAGCTGGGAACATCGGTTTTCATATGACCTGCCGGAACCAGAAACAACGGCATTATAAGGATTCTTTTGGCACCTTCGGCCACGCAGTGATCGATGGTATCGAGAATAGGGGGATCGGCCAGTTCCAAAAAGCAAGGTTTGACTACTTGTTCTCCAGAATGGAGGTGGATCACCTCCAGAAAATCAGGTTTTTGATCCCTTATGACTGCCTGAACTTTCGCAGCGAACTCCCTAAACTCATCAGCTCCTTCATCATCACGACTGCCATGTCCAACGAGCAAGATGATATCTTTCATGGATCTTCGAACCATAAGCCTTACCCAGCACTCAGTACTCAGTAGGGTTTATGGTCCCCCGAACGGCCTTCACCAAGCGGTTAGCAACCAGATCCTCTAGATGGAGATACTGACCACCTAAGGCCGTCGCAATTTCCCGTAGAATACTTAAATGGATATAGCCTTGTTCCGTATCGATAATTAAAGATCGAATACCCTGCTTTCGGATTTGCTCTGCAAGAACTTTAGCTTCGGCTAAGGGATCCCCTCCGTATAACGAGACGTTGGCGCGTCCATCTGAAATAAGGACCAATAAAGGAACTAGCTGTTTATCCCGCATTTTCTGCTGTTGAAATGTTATAAAAGCCCGGTAAAGCCCTTGAGCTAATGGAGTTCTCCCCCCTGTAGGCAACTGACGTAGATACTGCTCTGCCAACTCCACACTGTTAGTCGGAGGAAGGATTAAGGAAGCCGTGTCTCCCCGGAACGTAATCAGACCTACCCGGTCCCTTCGCTGATAAGCATCTAACAATAGAGACAGGATAGCTCCTTTGGTAGCCACCATGCGACGATGGGACCCCATGGAACCACTGGCATCTACAACAAACAGAATTAAATTTCCTATTCGGGTTTCCCGGATCTTCTCCCGAAAATCCATGGAATGAATGAGCCATTTGGGACGTGGAGGCACCGAGGCACGATGTGGAGAATCCTTTTCTATGCTTATCTGTCCGCGCTTCCACATTTCCAGGTCCCTGCGTCTTTTCTGATAGGGAGCAGCTGCCCGAAGGGTTGCATCCAGGGCCAGATCCTGAACCCGCTCCTTAGGTATAGCCGAACCGATGTAATGTCCTGTTCCCGAGTTTCCATAGGTTGTACTTCGTCGTCCATATCCACTCCGTGGAATTTTATCTTTCACCTCAATGGAAAAAGGCTTAATCGGAAAGGGCGTTCCAACCTCAAATATTTTCTCCTCTAAATGATTCGTTGTGGGTTGCCTACCAGCTGTTGTCTGGGGATGATCAATCGTTTGTTGTTCTTGAGCTACTACGGGGGATGATGACTGGCTAACTCCAGACAACGGATTACGGACGGTGGAGAAAAGCTGATCCCGATTAAATTGGGGCTGTTGAAAAGGTTGACGCCGTTGTCTATGAAGTAAGACTAATTCTGCTGCTTCCTGAATATCTTCTTCGATGACCTCCGTACGGCCCATATAAGCCGCCAGGGTGCAGGCCGTTTTGTACAATACGATATCGGCTCTTAATCCATCTACTTTATATTCAATACAGATCCGGGTAAGCAGACTTAGATTTGTTTCACTTAAGTGAACCTGAGGAAGTAATTCCCGGGCTTTTTGCAGGCGGATACGTTCCTGCTCTTCCGATGAAGCCCATTGTTTTCCAAACTCCACAGGGTCGGTTTCAAAAGCTATTCGCCGTTTGACCACCTCCATCCTTTGGGATGGATCTTGAAGACCTTCTACCTCCACGGCCAATGCAAATCGATCCAGGAGTTGAGGGCGTAACTCCCCCTCTTCGGGATTCATGGTACCCACTAAAATGAAATGTGCCGGATGGGCAAAGGAAATTCCTTCCCGTTCCACAAAATTAGTCCCCATAGCTGCAGCATCCAACAAGATATCTACCAAATGATCACTGAGCAAATTGACCTCATCGATATAGAGAATCCCACGGTTAGCCGCTGCAAGTAATCCCGGTTCAAAATGCCGCCGCCCTTCCTGGATAGCTTTTTCAAGATCTAACATCCCTATCAAACGATCTTCGGTAGCTCCAACGGGTAATTCCACTATCCGTACAGGACGACGGGTTCGAGGTAAAACCTCCCCTTTAGCCATCCGTTCTGCACAATCCAGACAAAAACGATCGGGTCGATCTGGATCACAGGAATAAGGACAATCGGCAACAACGGTAATCTCCGGGAGTAGATTAACCAAAGCCCTCACGGCGGTTGATTTTGCAGTACCTTTCTCACCGCGAATTAAAACCCCTCCGATTTGCGGATTAATGGCATTCAACAATAAGGCCCGCTTCATCCGGTCTTGACCGACCAGTGCAGTAAAAGGAAAAATCGGTCTGTTCATCCGCTCATAGTCCTGAGTGCTGAGTACTGGGTATGGAATACTGAGTACCAAGTCTTTATTTTTACTCAGGACTTAGTACATTCTCTGTTCTATCTCCCCTTCAAATTTCAAGTAAACCTGCCGAAGTTGCGAGATCATTTCTTCCGAAGGCTTTTCCCAAAGTCCCCTTTCGATGGCCTCTAAGAGTCTACCGGCCATATCCCGGAGGGCCCAGGGATTTTTCTCCTGGAAGAATTGTTGCATGGACTCATTCAAGATATAGGTCTCGGCCAGACGCTCATACATCCAGTCTTCCAGAATCTCAGCCGTTGCGTCATAACCGAATAAATAATCGACCGTTGCAGCCAGCTCAGAAGCTCCCTTATATCCGTGGCGTTGAATGGAAGCGATCCATTTTGGATTAATAACCCGGCTCCGAAAGACCCGAAGGGCTTCTTCTTTGAGATCCCGGACTTTAATCCGTTGAGGATCCGAAGTATCTCCGAAAAACTGTCGGGGATTTTTACCCGTCAAAGCCCGAACTGTGGCAATCATACCCCCGTGATACTGCATATAATCATCGCTATCAAAGATATCATGCTCTCGATTATCCTGATTCTTGGCAGCTATGGTAATTTGTCGAAAACGAATTTTAAAGGCTTCTGGAGCGGCCACTCCATCCTGAGTCCGGGTATAGGCATAGCTTCCCCAGGCTATATAGATATCTGCAAGATCTTGATCGGTCTTCCAATTGCGCTCTTCCAGAGCCGGAAGGATCCCGGCCCCATAACTCCCCGGCTTACTTCCGAAGATCCGATATAGAACCTGCTGGCGAAGAATATGGGAGGGTGGGGGTACGAGGGAATTTTCTTTATTCTTATAGGTCTCTAGGCCCTTACCCATACAGGCTAGATCTTCTTGAACATGTTTGATCACATAATTAACCTCTGGAGATTCATCGAGGCCGGCTACGATCTCGATGGCTTCATCCAGCAGGTGGATCAAGTTAGGAAAGGCATCCCGGAAAAAGCCACTAATCCGGATGGTTACATCGATTCTGGGGCGCTTGAGCTCCTCTAAAGGAATAACTTCCAGGCGGCTTACCCTTCGGCTTTCAGGTTGCCAGATCGGGCGAACTCCAAGTAAGTAGAGGATCTCTGCGATATCATCCCCATGGGTCCGCATCGCCGAAGTACCCCAAACAACCAATCCAACCGTCTCGGGATATTTTCCCTCTTCGGCCAGATATTTGGCCAGGAGGGCTTCAGCAACCTGTTTCCCTACTTCCCAGGCTGCCGGAGAAGGAATGGTCCTGGGATCAATAGAATAGAAATTTCGTCCCGTTGGCAGGATGCCAGCCATACCACGGGTTGGAGAACCACTGGGACCTGCCGGAACGTGCTCTCCTCGAAGCCCTCGAAGGATATGGGTGATTTCATCGGTGACCCGTTCCAGATTGGGATAAATAAACCCGGTAACATAATCCAAAACCTGACAAATCTTCGGCTCTGACCTTCCAAAAAATTCCCTAACCACTTCATCCACTGCTTCGGGATTGAATTGCCGGGCTTGAAGTTGTTGAAGAAGAAGGGAAGCTACCGCATCCAAACGCTCCAGGACATCTCCACAGGTTTGAATCGGCACAGAAGGATTAAGGGTAGCCAGCTTCTCCGGTATCGGTAGGGTGAAAGGCTCTCCACGATGCTCCAGAAGCCTTACATAGTCCATCGGTCGCCGGCCGCCGATCGTTGTCTCTCCAGAACCATCTGCGACGGTGGGTAACAAGGCTTCGGCAATAGCCCGTCTGAGACTTGGAATGTTGGCATTATCCAGACGGGTCATGGCAAGTAAAAGCCTTATAAGTTCCTCCCCCTGGGGAAGTTGTCCTAAAATATGGAGACCACTTCGGATTTGCGCGTCTTTCAATTCACAAATATACCCGTCCACATCTTTTAAGAATTGATCAAAATCCTCAGGTCGTTCTTCGGTATTTAGATCCCGGTGTAGTTTCGCATCCAAAACCACCTGCCAGATCTGTTGCTGGAGAATCGGTAATTTTTTGGGATCTAAGGCTTGGGTTCGATAGTACTCGTCCAGGAGTTGCTCCAGCCGGGCTATATCCCCATACGCATCGGCATGGGTCATGGCAGGGATAAGATGATCAATAATCGTAGCATGACTACGTCGTTTAGCCTGGGTTCCTTCTCCGGGATTATTGATGATATAGGGATAAAAATTCGGGAGATCTGAAAGTACCACCTCTGGGTAGCAAGATTCCGACAGTCCGATTCCCTTTCCCGGTAACCATTCTAAAGTTCCGTGTTTACCCACGTGAATGATGGCATCTGCCTTAAAAACATCCCGAAGCCATCGATAATAAGCCAGGTAGTGATGGGTAGGAACCAGATCCGGACTGTGATAGATCGCCAGGGGATTGTCTCCATAACCCCGGGGAGGTTGAAGACCTATAAAAATATTTTCCAATTGAATCCCTGGAATAACCAGATGGTGGTTATAATAAAATACTTCCCCGGGGGGTTCTCCCCAGTTTCTGCGAAGCTCCTCTTGAACTTTAACCGGAAGGTTTTCATAGATCTCCCGGTATTTTGTTTCTTCTAGGTGAGCCACGGCATTCTTCATTTGTTCTTCTGTAAGAAACTCCCTGTCGTTGCTACACCGTGCAATAATCTGCTGGATGAGGGTATCCCCATCGGGAGGGATCTCTCCGATTTTATACCCTTCTTCTTTCATTTTACGAAGTAAGTTAACAACCGATGCCGGTGTATCCAGTCCAACGGCATTCCCAATACGGGCATTTTTAGAGGGATAATTGGTGAGAAGGATGGCCACACGTTTCTCTGAATTGGGTTTATGGCGCAACCTGGCCCAATTCAAGGCAAGCCTGGCAAGATAATCAATCCGATCCGGACGATGAACATACTTCAAAAGACGTGTGCCTAAGACTTCATCTTGAACGGTCTCTTCTTTAAAAGAAATGGGAATCGAAATAATCCGTCCATCAAATTCCGGCAACGCCACATTCATGGCTACATCCAGAGGACTGAGACCCATAGCACTTTCAGACCATTCTTTAAAGGAAGTTGTACAGACGATGGCCTGAAGGATGGGAACATTAAGCCAGATCCAGGGCCCATGGTATACGGTCTGCTGTGAAGGATGACTGAGGGTGGAAAAACTTAAAGTACTGATAAGACAATCCACCCGGCTCTGACCTTTTTCGTCCAGAAGATACCGGCGGAATATCCTGGGAATTCCATCTGCATCCTCATCTTTAAGACTGTAACAAAAAACAGGAAGGACATTAGCTTCGGGTTCCAGGCGATGAACAAGGGCATCTACAAAATCCAGATTGCGACTCATCCAATGGGCCCGATAGAACAGAATTCCAATGGTGGGACGGCTCGGTTGATGGTAGTTGAGACAAAAAGACTCTACATCCTCAAAAAACGAAGGAGCAAAAGGGGAAAGAGAATCCTCTCTTTTGCCTTTTCCCTCCTTTCTTTCGTCTTTTTCTGGATAATAAAGCCCATCCCAGGGGACGAGTTGGGGACTTTGATACCCGTAGGTGGTATGTAGAATTTCGTCACTGAGGAAAAGAAGCCAGTTTTTAAAGTTATCTACTCCTCCCTGAAGCAAGTATTGAAAGGTTTGATAGACGAGATTTTTTGGAACTGTAGAGAAGGCTGTCAACTCCGGATCGAGTTGTTGATCTCCCGAGCAGGCAATTAAAGGGATGTTGTTTTCTTTACAAACCCGGACGATTTTCTCGAATCCCTCTTCAAAACTGCGCTTACCGCCTAACAATCGAAGGATCACCAATCTGGCCTGAGGGAAATGGGTAGAGAGATATTGATCCACTGCCTCGACGGTTTTAAGCTCTTTAGGGTTTAAAGCCCGAATTCGCGGGAAGCCATCGGGTAATTGACGAACGACATGGCTAAGTGTCAAAAGATCGGTATCTGCATGGGTCAGATAGATAATCATGGATCCTAAAAAATCTTGAATGCTGAGGGCCGAGTTAAGACTCAGTACTCAACACTAATATTCTATTCCCAGTTGGGCCCGGATTCCCTGATCGTAGGGATGTTTAACCTTCCTCATCTCAGTAACAAGGTCTGCAAAGTCTATCAGTTCCTGAGGGGCATCCCGTCCGGTAATAATAATATGAAGTCCCTCCGGCCTATTTTTTAGAACCTGGAGGACTTCATCCAGGGGAAGCCATCCATACTTAAGGGTGTAGGTTAACTCATCCAGGATAACCAGATCGTATTGACCGGATTGGATTTTCTCCTTGCAGATCTCCCAACCCTGGCGAGCCAGGGCTTTATCCTTTTCGAGGTCCTTGGATTTCCAGGTAAATCCGCTTCCCAAGGGAATCATCTCGATCCCCATCTTTTCGGCGGCCTTAATTTCACCCCATCTGGCCGTTGTATGCTTGATGAACTGAAGCATCACTACACGCATTCCATTTCCCCAGGCACGAAGCAAAACCCCAAGGGCTGCGGTCGTTTTTCCCTTTCCATTACCTGTATTGACAATAACGAGACCTTTACGCAATTTTGTTGCCTCTGTTGTTTTTTCCTTCAGGAATCTCTTACACAAGTACGGGGGTGATCTCTCCATGCCCCGTACTTGTGGATCCAGAAGACGTAATGAATAACGAATCAGAGATTAATGACAGTAATTATAGCCCCCCAACATCATGGCTCCCCAGGGCTCTTTCCCCACCTCTTTGATTTCGGTAAGAACCTTATGGGTTTCGGTGTCGATTACCACGACACTGTTTGTTCCGCGAACGGCGACATACAAGCGTTTTCCATCTGGAGTGGTGACGGCAGTTTCCGGGTTCTCTCCGACGGGAATTTCATCGATCTTCTTTAAATTAACCAGATCTAACACAACCAGCTTATTCTCTCCCCTGGAGATAACATAAGCGACCCTGTCGCCATGGGCCGGATTCACCCCGGTCATATCCTTACCACCGGGTAAGGTGGCTATAACTTTCTGGGTTGCCGTATCCAAGATGGAAACCGTTTCATCTCCGTTATTCGGTACCAGCATTTTGGTTCCATCCACCGTTGCATAAGCCCTCCAAGGTTCCTTACCTACCTTTACATATTTAATCGGTTCTTGGGTTTGGGTATCCAGAATGGCTACTTCACCTGTATCCCCATGGGCTACATAACCATATTTGCCGTCCGGACTTAGTGTTACGTTAACCGGTCCTTTTATTTCCGGCATACTTGCCGGAGACAGGGTTGAAGGGGAGGCTAAAGCAGCCAGCAGAGTGGGACTTCCTACGGAAGGTTGGGCTACCACTTTCATTTCTTTGTTATCGATAACACTGACGGTGTGAGCCCCTAAATTGGCCACGAAGGTCTTTTGACCATCCGGAGTAAAGCTGATATTGTGGGGTTTTGAGAAACCTGCCAGACGAACAATCTCTTTATCGGTGGCAACGTCTACAACGGAAACAGTTCCCCCATCAAAATTCCCTACAAATAGATACCGATTATCCGGTGAAACCTCCATATGCTCAGGACCTTCTCCCAGGGTCAGGGTGGAGATGACGTGGTAATTAACCGGATCGAAGATGGTCAGGGTGTTATCTCCTGTATTGGTCGCATAACCCTTTTTACCATCCAGGGAGAATGCAACCTGATGGGGTGTGGGCCCAACGGGAATCCGGGCGATAACCCGATCTGTGCGCGTATCGATAACCGCTATATCGTTTGAAGCCCGGTTAGTAATATAAACCCGGGTTTTGACTACATCTACCGAAGCCTGGAGTGCGGCTGCTTCCCGAAAAGCACACCCTTCACCCCCACCGTAAACGATCCGATACGAAAAACCGGTGAACAACAAACCGATGACTAGAAAACTTAGTAATCTCTTGTACATAGAGAACCTCCCTTGAAAGGGTAAGGAGTAAGCGGTAAGTCCTTACGACTTACTTACTACCTCCTGGATAAACCTCCTGGCTGTTTCAATATTGGAAGCAAAGTGGACATGTAGATAAGAAGCCAGAACCTTTTTGACCTGAATGCCATCATACTTACGAGGTCCCCCTATCCGTTTGAAGGTTTCATAGGCATAGGTTACTTCTCCGCTTTCTGATAGGGTGGACCAGTGAAATTCATGACCGATGATTTCACCTCCTTTCGGACAGAGGAAAGTATCCCGAAGGACTTTTGCCCGAGTATAGCCCAGGGCCATTCGTTTATTCATCATGGTGGTTCGGATGGGCAAAACCCCGACCATATCGAAAACGACCCCATCAAAGGTCTGAATACTTTCACCTAAATACATCAACCCGCCACATTCGGCATAAACCGGGTTCATGCCATTGACAAAGTCTCGAATTTCCCGGATCATGGTTTTATTGGTGGCCAGTTCTTCGGCAAAAACCTCGGGAAACCCACCTCCAAAATACAGCACATCTACATCCTTCGGCAGATGGGCGTCATGGATGGGAGAGAATTTAATCAACCTCGCACCCAGATATTCCAGAATATCCAGGTTATCAGCATAATAAAAATTAAACGCCTCATCCATGGCTATCCCAATTGTCAGCACATGTTTATCGGCAACGGTCTGATGCCTGTCGCCTGCCGTCGTAAAGATCGTCCTTTGAAACGGGGGAAGAGGATGTCCTTCCATCCAACGCAAAATTTGCTCACAACCTACATGGGCAAGCACATAATCCCGTAATTTATTATACCGCTCCGTTTCAACTTTGCCTTCTGCATGGGGAACTAAACCCAAATGGCGCTCTTGAATGGATATGGCCGGATCTCGAGGAACATACCCCACCACGGGGACGGAAGTATAAGTTTCTATAGCGGTCCGAACATATTCGAAATGACCCGGGCCGGCGATATTATTTGCAATGACACCACAGAGCTTTATATCGGGGTCAAATTTCTGAAAGCCCAGGACCAGCGCGGCAGCAGATCTGGCCAGGGCCCTGGCGTCAATGACCAGAAGGACCGGAGCATTTAAAATCTTAGCCAGATGAGCGCTACTTCCCTGTTCACTATCCCCACCTAATCCGTCATATAAGCCCATAACCCCTTCGATAATCGAAACATCGGCCCGGGCCGCACTTCGTTCAAAGAGTTCTAAGATGACGTCCTTAGACATCAGCCAGGTATCCAGGTTACGGGACGGTATGCCTGTCACATACGTATGATGGCTCGGATCGATATAATCCGGGCCTGCTTTAAACCCCTGGACTTTGTAGCCCTTATGCTTCAAAGCAGCCATAAGTCCTGCGGTGATTGTGGTTTTGCCAACTCCACTGTGGGTTCCAGCAATGAGAAGTCGGGGATAATCCACCGGAAGATAGAGATACGGGACATGAGGACGCGGTGACACGGCGACGCGGGGAACTGGGAGACAATAGGATATGGCGACACAGGGAACTCTGTCTCCGCGTCCTTATGTCTTCGCACCGTACTTTAAAGTTCTAGGAGTCGATAAATTTGGGTCATATCCAAATTTTTTTTCATCAGTTCTGCCAGCCTATCCAGTTCCTGATCCAGGTCCAAAACATATTGGACGTCTTTCAAGGGTTTTAATCCCTTTTTTTCTCTTAATTGATCCAGGAAGGTTCTTCGAAAAAGATCATTATCGAACAAGCCATGGATATAAGTTCCCCAGACGGTTTGTTCTGAATTCTGCAGGCCATCTACCCAGGTCTGTCTGGGATGGGATGCCGAAGGGGTTGAGGGTTCCGTGGGTTCATACACTTCAAAGACTGGCTCATAGGGTTCTAAGACCTCTGTTCTTCCCATGTGAATTTCATAACCCGATATTCGAATTCCGGTCTTCCGATGGATGGCTTTAACTTGTCGGGTGATTTTTGGGGAAAGAAGGGTAGTAACCGTATTTAAAAACCCGAGTCCCTCGGCCTGGGTTTCAAATCCTTCCACATGTTCAGGATCATAGATCTTTTTTCCCAACATCTGATAACCTCCACAGATCCCAAGGATCGTCCCCCCCCGCCGGAGGCAGGCCTGAAGGGCTTCTACAAAACCGTGGGATTTTAAATACAGTAAATCGGCGATGGTATTTTTCGTACCCGGGAGAATCAACAGATCGGGATGAAGACTCTCAGATCCGTGTTGGATATAGCGTAACTGAACATCGGGTTCACTTTTCAGGGGATCAAAATCAGTAAAGTTAGAAATTCTGGGAAGTTGGATGACTTCTATCTGCAAATCCGGGGTTTGGGATCCGGAGGTCAGGTTCTGTTGGGTTTGGGGCTTATTTTCGTAGAGGGAGACGGAATCTTCATCCGGGATTTTAAAATCTTTGAAAAAAGGGATGACTCCGAGAACCGGTCTTCCCGTTTTCGATTCCAGAAAATCCAGACCCGGTTTTAAAATCTCCTTACGGCCTCTAAATTTGTTGATGATGAACCCGCGGATACGTTCCCGATCTTCAGGGGTAAGCAATTCCAGGGTACCCACCAACCAGGCAAAAACACCTCCCCGGTCGATATCTCCGACCAACAGGACAGGGGCATTTGCCATGTGGGCGACCGACATATTTACAATATCGTGGGCTCTCAAATTGATTTCGGCTGGGCTTCCGGCTCCTTCTATAAGGATGAGATCATACTGAGATCGAAGCCGTTCCAGAGAAGACCGGACCACTTCCCGAAGCGTTTCCTTATATTGCCAATACCTTTCCACGGGCAGGGTACCCACAGGTTTTCCCAGGACAATGACTTGAGAGCCGTAATCGGTGGTTGGTTTTAGAAGAATCGGATTCATATCAACCACAGGTTCGATGCCACAGGCCTGGGCCTGGACGACCTGGGCCCGCCCGATCTCACCCCCATCCTTTGTGACAAAGGAATTCAAGGCCATATTCTGGGCTTTGAAAGGAGCGACCCTATACCCTTCTTGCTTAAAAATTCTGCAGAGAGCCGTTACCAGGATACTTTTTCCCACGTGGGATCCAGTTCCCTGGAGCATTAACACCTTGGCGCGTGAGTTCATACCTTGAAAAGGTGATCGGAAAAGGATTGGGAAGGGATCAAAAGAAAAAATCCCTAACCTTTGTAAGGATTAGGGATTCTAGATAAACCTTTCACTCCCTCTCTCACCGAAGGTTATAACGTGAAATTACTTTAAAAGGTATCCTGACTTACGGTTCATCCTACTTGCCAAACCTTCCCAGGAAGATTTTTCCCAGTGGTTATCTTTCTGGCTTTCGTCCCCGAATACAGTGGCGTGCCCGTGATGGATTCGCACCATCTTCCCTTTTTCAAGTTTTATGTAAACTTAAGCAACTAACCCATTGCCATATGGAAAAGTAGTAATACGTTTGGTTAAATATGTCAAGAATTATTTTTCTTTCTCTTCCTTGACGACCTTCCATCGGTCATTTTTCCCATTTCCATTGGGTTCTGGAGAAGGTGTTGGAGTCTGGCTAAGGATTTTATAATTTTCGATGACCTTATCGACGTATTCTTGCGGGACCTCTTCGCCTTTCTCCAACAGGCGTTTAACGGCGGTGGGTCCCATATTATAAGCAGCCAGAGCCAGTTTAATATCCTGGAAGTGAAGGATTAATTGAGCCAGGTAATGAAGGCCTATCCGGATATTCTTATCCGGTTCATAGAGTCCATCCTTTCCCTTCCATTCCACGTTAGCATCTTCTGCAATGGATTTACCTGTAGGAGGGTGGATCTGCATCAGCCCCATGGCTCCCTGTTTAGATTTAGCCCAATTATTGAAGGTACTTTCGGTTTGAATCAAGGCCAGGATAAGATTGGGGTCCAGCCCATATCGTTTACTTTCACTGAGGATAATATCTCGTAAAGATTCCTCTTCGGATTTGCTCAATCCGGTTTTAAACTTTTCCAAGATTTGGGCGACCCGTTCTTTTTCTTTAAAATTATTGATGGCCGTTTCCTGGGCTAGCAGAGAAACCTGCTGCAGGTAATATTTTTCTCGTAACTCATTAAGCTGCTGCTCTTTTTCGGCCAGCATATCTTGAAGTTCTCTTTCCAGGGCGAATTTTTCACTTAAAATTCGGGCTTCCAAGATCTGGTCACGATATTTATTCTGGAGTTCCTCCAGTTTTTGATCCTTTTCGGCTAATAAACTACCCAATCGGTTTTCGGCTTCCTTGGCTTTTAAAGCCTCTGCCTGGGCTGCAAGAACTGAGCGCTGTTCGAAATGTTGCTGTTGAAGAGCACTGAGCTGAGAATCTTTAGACTTTAACATAGACTGAATGACATCCACTTTTTCTAGATGTTTTATATATCGATCTTGTGCCTGCAGCTTCAATTGCTGATTATTTATCTTTTCTTTTAACTTTTCGACTTCCCGGGTCCGATCCAGTAGAAGATAAACCGTCAGGGAAGTTTGAAGGAGATACAGTAAAAGAATAGAAAACAAGGAGTACCTACCCACTCTGAATCCTTTAGTTTGCAGGACCTTAGACTGAACAGGTACGTTCATACTCACCTCCTATATTAAAAAGAGGCTAGTACAACTCGTTGTACTAGCCTCTCGTTAAAGGGATGGATCAGGCAAAGAACTCTTTAATCCTTTGTAACCATCCTTTTTTAGAGCGATAAGTTGTTTCCTTTCCAGCTCGGGCAAATTCTTCCAAAAGTTTCTTTTGGCGCCGGGAAAGATGAGTGGGGATAGAGATTTTAACTTTTACATGGAGGTCTCCACGGGTTTGGTTTGGGGTAGGAACTCCTTTACCTTTGAGTCGAAAAACACTTCCGGGTTGAGTTCCAGGAGGGATTTTGATACGCGATCTTCCTTCCAGGGTCGGAATTTCGATCTCGGTGCCCAGGGTTGCCTGGGTAATAGTCAGGGGAACCTCACACCAGAGATCGAAGTGGTCTCTTTCGAAGAAAGGATGTTTTCGAACGGTGAGGAAAATATAAAGGTCGCCCGGAATGCCTCCTATACGGCCAGATTCCCCTTCCCCCGCCAGTCTTAATTGGGTTCCCGTTTCAACTCCCGGAGGAATAGATACCAACAGGGTTCTTTCTTTAAAGATTCGTCCATCTCCTTTACAAAAATAACAAGGCTTTTGACGGGTGGTTCCAACTCCATGACAGTAAAAGCAGGGTTGGGTATAGGTAAAGAAACTACGTTGTTGGCGAATTTCACCCCGCCCATGGCAGGTAGGACACGTCAACGGACCATGACTGGTTTCTAATCCTGAACCTTGACAGCGGTCACAACGATCCCATTTTGGAACCCGAAGGGTTACTTGAGTGCCTAAGATAGCGTCTTCAAAGGAGAGGGTAAGATTATATCGAAGATCAGAGCCACGACTGACCCGGGATTGCTTACGGTAAGAAGAGGTAAAAAAACTATCAAAGATATCAAAAAAATCCTCTACCCGACCTGTAAAAGGAGATTGAGAACTTCGAGGAGGGGATTTTTTTCTTTGAGCTGTGAAACGATCATAGTCGGCCCGTTTTTGGGAATCACTTAATACTTCATACGCCTCATTGATTTCTTTGAATTTACTTTCCGCCTCCTTATTACCGGGATTTCGATCTGGATGATGCTGCAGAGCCAAACGGCGGTAGGCCCGTTTAATCTCTTCCTCACTGGCATCTCTACGAACCCCGAGGATTTGGTAATAGTCGGATTTGACCATGATCCCCTTAGCTGGACTGAACGGCTACTTTGACCATAGCTGGTCTCAGTACTCTATCATGGAAATAATAGCCTTTTTGAAGAACTTCAACGACCATATTATTTTCTACCTCTGAAGATTCAACCCGAGCTACAGCCTGATGAATAACCGGATCAAAACGCTGGTTTAGGGCTTCGATTTCGGTTAAACCGGCCTTTTTGAGAGCCTCCGAAAATTGCTTATAGATCATTTCCACACCTTTAGAGAGGCCTTCGAAATCCTTTGTCTGTTCCGCTGAGGCGAGCGCTCTTTCCAGGTTGTCTAAAACCGGAAGCAGATTTTTGATAAGTTCCTCATTGGCGTATTTGGTGAATTCTGCTTTTTCTTTGATCGTCCGTTTTCGGAAATTCTCAAACTCCGCCTGCAGTCGGAGGAGTCGATCATAGTAGGATTCTGCCTCCTTTTCTTTAAGAAGGAGCTGGTCTTTCAACTGTTCTAATTCAGAACTTTCCGGAACTTTTTCCCCTTCGGAGGGGATTTCAGAAGTTTCTACGGTCGTACTTTCTGAGGCCGGTGAGGCTACTCCCGCTCCCACTTTAGCTTCCTCTCCGGGTTGAGGAGACTCTTTGAGAGTACGATTCTCTTCCTGTATCTGGCTTTCTTGAGAGCTCTCCTGAATTGGAATACTTCCAGAGTTTAATTCGTTTAATTGCTGATCTCCCTCAGAGGATTGTCGTCGATCTGAAGATTCCAAAACCACTTTTACCCTTCTGTAATACGAATCGTTGATTCATCTTTAGAAAACAACGTTTCGCACTACAGGTCGCAGACAAGAATCACTTATCCAGATCCCTACCCCATTGATCTCAACAAGATCCTTATCTACACGTACACATCATACATCCAGGTTTTCATCTCAAAAAAACAACTAAATTTAAAGTTAAAACGTTTTAAGAATTTGTCAACAAATTTGATATCAATTTAGCCATATACCCCACCACCGGGATCACTCTCGAGTAATCCATTCGTTTAGGGCCTATAATTCCAAGGACTCCTACCGACATGTTTCCATATTTATAGGTAGAAGTCACCAGACTGCAATCCTCCATCTCTTCTATGCAATTTTCAGAGCCGATGGTCACTTTGACGTTCTGGTCCTCTTCCAGGCATTTATCCAGAATTTGGATCAAAATACTTTTCTCTTCAAAGGCCTTAAAGAGTGCTTTCATCCGTTCGATACTGGCAAACTCCGGCTGATTAAGAATATTTAGGGTGCCCCTTACATAAACCTCACTTTCTCCTTCTTCATTCTCAAAGGCCTTCTGGCTGAGCTTTACAGCCTGGTTTAACAGCTCATCGAATTGGGTTTTTTCTTCCTCCATCATTTTAACCAGCTTTTTTCTAATCTCCTGCAGGGTCAAACCGGCCATTTGTTCGGTTACCAGATTGGAAATCTTTTCCAGAGTATTTTGGGAGATAGGTCGATCCAGTTCAATGGTTTTTTTATGAACCAGGCCGGATTCGGCCACAAAAATAACTAGAACGCGAGAACCTGTTAGATGAATGAATTCAATTCGTTTAAAAACGGTTTTTTTCAAATTAGGGATGAGAACAATACCGGCCTGATTAGACAGTTGAGATAAAAAAACCGAGGTTTCCTTCATCAACTCATTGAACTCATGAATAGATTGGAGGGTTGCCTCAACAACAGGATTTTTAACCTTGGGAAAGTGATGAGATTCCAGCAAATGATTTACATAAAAACGATAGGCCCTATCCGTCGGAACTCTTCCGGCCGAGGTGTGAGGTTGAGACAAATAACCCATTTCCTCCAGATCCGCCATGATATTGCGGATGGTCGCCGGACTCAGACCGAATTTATATTTTTTAGCAATAGTTCTAGAACCCACAGGCTCCGCCGTTGCAATATGATCGTGGACCACCGCTTCTAAAATACTGGATGACCTGGGATTCAGTTCCATTTTTGGTTCCGTCATAGGCCATCGCCTCTCCTATCTCCCGCTTCAAATTTACAGCCATCTCCAGAAACCCTGAATGAAGGCCATAAACTTTCTTGGGAAAATAGGTTTAAAATTTTAGCACTAAGCTTCGTAGAGTGCTAACCTATTAGTAATGTATCTTAGCTAGGCCCCTCTGTCAAGTAGCATTTCATCTATACCTTCTCTGGCTTGTTGTCAAGGTTTTTATGTCTGTAAAACCCTGAAATATTCTTCTCAATTAATCTGAAGCAGGTTAAAGTTTCCTCTTGACAATTCACCCTGGCTTGCGTAATCTTGATAAAGACACCAACATGGTAGAATTTTCTCATTTCTTGCCCCAATCTCAGAATTCAGAAGCGTTTTACGCGTTTAATCTATGTTTGATAACCTGTCTAACAAATTACAAATTACCTTTAAAAAGCTTAAAGGGCATGGGAAGCTGAGTGAGCAGAATATTAAAGAGGCCCTGAGGGAGGTTCGTCTGGCTTTACTGGAGGCCGATGTTAACTTTAAAGTCGTTAAAGACTTCGTGGACAGGGTCCGGGAACGGGCCATTGGCCAGGAAGTGATGAAAAGTTTAACCCCCGGTCAGCAATTGGTTAAAATCGTCCATGAAGAGCTCACCGAGCTGATGGGACAAGACCGGGTCAGATTAGCCTCCGCATCCATGCCTCCGACGGTGATTTTACTGGTAGGACTTCAGGGTTCCGGAAAAACGACTACGGCAGCCAAGTTAGCTAACCTTTTGATGAAAGAGGGTTTCAAACCCATGTTGGTTGCTGCAGATGTTTATAGACCTGCTGCCATAAAACAGTTGGAGGTATTAGGGACTCAGATCCATGCACCGGTTTATTCAAACTTAGAGGAGAAAGATCCTCGTGTCATCTGTAAAGAGGCTTTACAAAAAGCTAAATCCCAGGGACTGACCCATCTGTTGGTCGATACGGCGGGTCGACTTCACATCGATCAGGCTTTGATGGAGGAGTTAAAGGACCTCAAAAAAATTCTGGCTCCTTCTGAAATACTTCTGGTGGTCGATGCCATGACGGGTCAGGATGCTGTAACGGTGGCCGAACGGTTTAATAAAGACCTGGCCATTACCGGAGTTATTTTAACCAAACTGGACGGTGATGCCCGGGGGGGGGCTGCCCTGTCTATTAAGGCAGTCACCCAGAAACCTATTAAGTTTATCGGAACGGGCGAAAAGCTGGAGGGGTTGGAACCTTTTCATCCTGAACGAATGGCTTCCCGAATCTTAGGGATGGGAGATGTACTCTCCTTGATTGAAAAGGCAGAGCAGTCCCTGGATGAAGAAAAGGCTCGAGAATTAGAGAAAAAAATTAAAGAACGTTCTTTTACCTTAGAGGATTTTCGAAATCAGTTGAGACAAATCCGAAACATGGGTCCTTTGGACCAGCTTCTGGAAATGATTCCAGGATTCAGCGCTTTAAAAGCCAGTAAGAATATCCAACTGGATGAAAAGGAATTGGTTAAAATTGAAGCCATTATTAATTCCATGACCCCTAAGGAACGGAATAATTATAAAATTATTAACGGGAGCCGAAGAAAGCGAATTGCTCTGGGGAGTGGAACCACGGTCCAGGATGTCAATAAGTTGCTTAAGCAGTTCGACCAAACCCGGAAAATGATGACCAAATTGGTGGATCAGGAAAAAAAGTTTGGAAAAATAAGATTTCCCTTCTAAATTTAGCCGTTGCAAATTGTAAATCTAAGTTTTATCTTCTCAATTGAAATTATCTTTATAACTTTTATCCTTATAACTTTCCTTCTATTTCATAATAAGGAGGTGAGGGGGTGGCTGTAAAAATAAGACTTAAACGCATGGGGGCGAAAAAACAACCTTTTTACCGTATTGTAGTGGCAAATTCAACAGACCCGAGAAATGGAAAATATATAGAAGCCATTGGAACTTATGATCCTAAAAAAGAGGTCGATGGGATCCATATCAATATAGAACGTGCTCAATATTGGCTATCTAAAGGAGCTCAGCCTACGGATACGGTAAGTCGGTTTTTTAAACAAAGAAAAATTAAGCCGGCTCCTTTAGGAGAAACTTCTAAACCTCAGGAGAATAGCGAAATTAAAACAGCCGAAACTTAAGTATAAGTTTTTTGGCCTTTGAAATCTTTATTTTTAAAGATTCTAAGGGTAGTTCTTAACCCGGAGGTCGCGTTCATGAAAGAGCTGATCGAGTATATTGCTAAATCATTGGTTGATAATCCAGATGAAGTGGAAGTGGCAGAGGTGGAAGGAGAAAAAACCACTGTTATAGAACTCAAGGTTGCCAGGGAAGATTTAGGTAAAGTAATCGGAAAACAGGGACGTACAGCTAGAGCGATGCGAACCATATTAAACGCTGCCGGAACCAAAATGAAAAAACGTGCCGTTCTGGAAATCCTGGAATAAGAATCGTATCCCTAGCTTTAGCTAGGGATTATTGTCTACTGTTTACTAAAAGCCGATGACGAAAGATGAACAGGGGGGTGAAGAACTCCTTTCTATAGGAAAAATCTTAAAACCCCATGGTATTCGCGGTGAAGTTAAAGTTCTTCCATTAACAGATTTTCCCCAAAGGTTTGATCTGCTTTCTCATATTCAAGTTCTTACCCGTGATCATCGGATCTTGAATCTCACGATCCAAAAGGTGAGGTATGAGAAAAATTTTGTTTACCTTAAATTTAAGGAGTATACTTCCCCGGATCAGGTGAAGGATCTCAGAGGAGGCCTTCTAAAGATCAAACGCTCAGAGGCTGTGGATTTACCAGAAGGGCAGTATTTATACTTCGACATTATCGGACTATCCGTGCGTACGGAAGCTGGACAAGAGCTAGGAGTTGTCGAAGATATCTTCTCGACGGGAAGTAACGATGTCTATGTAGTTAAATCCCAAAATAAAGAACATCTCATCCCAGCCACAACGGAAATCATCAAAAAGATCGATCTGGCTGAGAAAGTCTTGATCATCCATCCTTTAGAAGGCTTATTGTCCTGAATGACGTTTCATGTTATCACTCTATTCCCGGGTATTATACGAGGAGCTTTACAGGATAGTATACTTAAAAAGGCTCAGGATAAAGGACTTATTCAGGTAGAAGTTTATAACCTGAGAGATTTTGCCCAGGGTAAACATCGCACCACCGATGATTATCCCTATGGTGGCGGTGGAGGGATGGTCCTAAAACCGGAACCCCTTTTTGCTGCCGTACACCATATCTGGGAACGAACTTCTGATAAGCCTAAGGTGATTTATCTGACCCCGGAGGGGACTCTTTTGTCTCAAGCCCTCGCCAAGGACCTGGCTCAACAGAAGAGCCTGATCTTAATCTGTGGGCGATACGAAGGGATCGACGAAAGGGTACGACTTCATCTTGTGGATCAAGAAATCTCTATCGGGGACTATGTCTTAACCGGTGGTGAGCTGGCAGCTTTGGTACTCATAGATGTTACCTCCAGACTTATCCCAGGGGTTGTGGGTAATGAAGACTCGGTCAAGCGGGAATCCTTTTATGATAACTTGCTGGATTATCCCCATTACACAAGACCTAGAGAATTTAAAGGAATGAAAGTTCCAGAAGTTCTCCTGTCGGGAGATCATAAAAAAATTGAACAATGGAGAAAACAACAGGCTCTTCAACGGACCCTGGAACGTAGACCGGATCTGATTAAAGATAAAGACAAAAATATGAAGGAGGAAGGATAATTAAAACGTGGGAACCCAGGACGCGGTGACCTGTGAAAAATCCCCGCATCCCTGTCCCCGCGTCACCCTGTCTCTGTGTATCAACACGTTTATCTGGCTCTTATCCATTATCCGGTCTATGATAAGCATCGGGCTATCGTTGCTACTTCGATAACCAATTTTGATATTCACGATATATCCCGAACGGCCAAAACCTACGAGGTCGGTCATTATTATCTGGTAACGCCCCTTAAATCCCAACAAGAGTTGGGTAAACGGATTATCCGGCACTGGCATGAAGGCCTGGGCGGGCGATATAATCCTTCTAGGCAGATAGCCATGCTTAAGACTTCGATAATAGATTCCCTTGAAACGGCTAAACAAGAAATCTTGGAAAAATGGCAGACACCTCCGATTCTTGTTGCAACCCATGCCAAAGTCCCGGAAGGATTCGAGGAAAAATTAATAACCTTCCGACAATTAAGAACTGACCTTCAAAAAAATTTAAATCAACCTTATTTAATCTTATTCGGTACAGGATATGGATTGACAGAATCCACCTATAAGGAAGTAGATTTTATCTTAGAACCTATTCGAGGTATAGGTGACTATAACCATTTATCTGTTCGAAGTGCGGTGGCTATCATCTTAGATCGTTTATTGGGCCATCGTGACGAATCCTGATAGGGCGACAAAAAACCTTTAAGTTAGAGCTCAGAAGCCAGGGGCCAGCCGAGTGAACCCCTATGTTCCAGATTCTGACTCCTGAATTCTGATTCCGAAGAAGAAAATGGATTTCATCAGAATGATTGAAGAAGAGCAGCTCAGGAAAGATATTCCCGATTTTGGTCCCGGGGATACGGTTAGAGTGTATGCAAAGGTAAAGGAAAA
This sequence comes from bacterium, assembly GCA_030550175.1. GTDB lineage: Bacteria > Moduliflexota > Moduliflexia > Moduliflexales > JAUQPW01 > JAUQPW01. The sequence goes on along the minus strand of JAUQPW010000036.1, from coordinate 20,041 downwards.
AGGAAAGGAACGGATACAAGTTTTTGAAGGGATTGTCATCCGAAAGACAAAAGCTCGAAATCGATCCACTTTTACAGTCCGAAAAGTTTCCTTTGGGGTGGGTATTGAGAGGATTTTCCCGTTGCATTCTCCCAATATTGAAAAAATTGAGGTCCTACGTACGGGTAAAGTAAGACGGGCAAGACTTTACTATCTGAGGAAGAAGAAAGGCAAGGCCGCCCGCATAAAAGAGCAAAGAACCGCTTTGCGAACCGGAGAACAGGAAGCTTTGACCACCGAGCCGACGGCAATAACATCGGATCAAGAACCTTCCGCTCCACAGGACACCGAACAGTCTGAAACCGAGGCCAATACCTGATACGGCGAATTTTAATCCTACTCACGGAAATTGGCTCGGGAGGTCTGTCGCATCCTCGGGTAGGAATAAGGAAATAAAAACCGGAGTTGATAACATCCCCACCGTAAACAATGGGCCATGGACCACGGACACAACATGCTGTACTACGAGCGACTGGCCTATGCGCAAGGGGCCAGATACGTAGCCGGAATTGATGAAGTTGGCCGAGGATGCCTGGCAGGACCTGTGGTGGCCTGTGCCATCATCTTCCCTCCCCATACCTTTATCGAAGGGGTCAAGGATTCTAAAAAGCTCTCCCCTGAAAAGCGAGAATACTTATTCGATCTTATTCAAAAACAGGCTCTCGGAATCGGAATCGGGATCGTCGAAGAGGCTATCATCGATGAAATTAATATTTTACGGGCTACCATCAAAGCCATGGAGAAAGCCGTCCAGGCCCTTCAACCTTATCCCGACCATCTTCTGATCGATGCCCTCTTTTTGGAGAATTTTTCCATCCCCCAATTTGCCATTAAAGAAGGGGATAACATAAGCTTTTCCATCGCAGCGGCTTCTATTGTCGCCAAGGTTACCCGAGATCGAATGATGATCGCTTATTCGGAACAATACCCCCAGTACCAGTTTTCAAAACATAAAGGCTACGGAACCCCGGAGCATCTTGAAGCCATTGCCAGGTATGGACCCTGTCCCATCCACCGGAAAAGTTTCCGCGGGGTTAAGGAGTACTGTAAAGAACTAAATCCCTGATCGGTTCTAGAACCACCCTCCTGCTCACCTCTTCTAATTAGTAGTACAACTTTTTGATTGACTTCATTATTCCCTGCAGATATCTTACAGGTAGAAAAGGCTTATTTCATTTAGGGAAAATATCTTTCCTTACTTTCTAATGAGTGGGTTCATTTTAATTGTGATCATTGCCTATTTACTCGGATCCATTCCTTTTGGAATGATTACGGCTACCCAAAGAGGGGTAGATATTCGAAAGTACGGGAGCGGTAATATCGGAACAACCAACGTACTTCGCACACTGGGGGCTAAAGCGGCTGTCATAACCCTGATAGGGGATATTCTAAAAGGAACCCTGGCAGTTTTCATCATGAAGGGGTTTCAGGGAACGGAAATATGGATAGCCCTGGCCGGGCTGGCAGCCATTATCGGCCATAACTGGCCTGTATTTCTCAAGTTTAAAGGAGGTAAGGGGGTAGCTACCAGTTTTGGGGTATTCCTGGGGATATGGCCATCGGCCGCCCTGGCAGGAGCCGGGATCTGGTTAACGGTGGTAGGCATCTGGCGATACTCCTCACTGGGAGCCCTGGTTTCTTTCCTTTGCTTACCTTTTTTAATCTATAAATTTAACGGTCCAGATACTTATATTGGTCTTTCAGTACTTGTGGCCATTCTTATCGTCTACCGTCACCGCGACAATATCAAACGCTTGTGGCAAGGTACTGAAAGCAAAATAGGTCAAAAGATTAAAGTTTAACGGAGTTATTATGCACTTAACCAGTTTTGAAGAAGTCATTAAGCAGATGCCGAAAGATTTAAAGGCCACAGAGGCTATTGCAGAAATTAACAGCGTCTTTTCCCTGGCTACCTATAAAATAGAGGAATTCAAATCACGATATAACTTGAATACCCCCCAGGGAGCCAAGGCCTTTTCGGACCTGATAGAAGAAATCATGGATACCATCACCAAGATTTGTGATATTTATCAAGTAGCTAAAGAGGCCAGAAAGCAGAGGGTACAACCTTCGCTGGATGATCGAGATACCCTGGCATAACTAATGGAATGTTAGAAGAAGCAGGAAAATCTTTTAAATCCGGGTTTATTTCCATCATCGGAAGAACCAACGTCGGGAAATCGACTCTACTTAATCAACTGGTAAAGCAAAAGATCTCCATTATTTCTGATAAACCCCAGACAACCCGAAATAGAATCGTCGGGATCTATACGACCGAACGGGCTCAACTTATCTTTGTAGATACCCCGGGGTTTCATAAACCTCAATTTAAGTTAAATGAAATGATGATGGAAATTGCCCGAAAATCCCTGGAAGGTGTAGATATCATCCTGTATGTTGTGGAGCCTGAGGAAAAAGTGGGTGCCGGAGATCAATACATCCTGGCCCAATTGCAAAGAATAACCACCCCGGTGATTTTAGTGATCAATAAAATCGATACCATCCAGAAGAATCGGATTCTACCGGTCATTGAGGTCTATCGCCATCTTTATCCTTTCCGGGAAATTGTACCCGTATCTGCTCTAACCGGTGAAAATATTGAAACCCTCCTTGATTGCTTAATCACCTATCTTCCAGAAGGACCTAAATATTATCCGGAGGATATGATTACGGATCAACCCGAACGGGTGATTATGGCAGAACTCATTCGGGAGAAAATCCTCCAGAGAACCCAAGAAGAAATCCCCTATTCCGTTGCCGTCGTGGTAGAGAAAATGGAGTACAACCAGGAACGAAATTTATACACCATCCAGGCAACCATCTATGTAGAAAAAGATTCCCAAAAAGCTATCGTGATCGGAAAAGGCGGCCAGATGCTGAAACAAATAGGAACGTTGGCCCGTCAGGAAATGGAAGCCATATTGGGAAGTCAGGTATATTTAGAACTCTGGGTAAAGGTAAAGAAAAATTGGCGAATGGATGAAAGATCTCTGAGGGCTATGATTTATCAAACTTAAGTGAAGCAAAGCCTTCCCATAGGCTATGAATAAATTTGTTCGTTTTGATCCCAGGTTTCATACAGAACGACTTCCCATGCGATATTCTATGGGAAACCTTTCGACTATCCGGGATCTTTTTTGCTCTCAGAAGGACTCTTCAGGCTCTCAACTCCCAATTCTCCCCCCCAAAATAGAGATTATCGATGATAAAAATACAGAAGGATACCTGGTAGAAATTCCGGCCAATCTCAGTATTACCCTAAAAGACTTTGTAAATCAAAGTATCCAGCAGATTCAAGGACGTTACAAACCGAATTACGACCCCAACAATCCCGTTTTAGTTTCTTATATCCAGAAACGCCATAACTGCATCACCCAACTTCAAAATATCTTGATCGAAGTCCTCGAACAAGAAAGGCGATTGGGTATCTATAACCTCTGTTGGCTAACCATTTCTAAAACCATCCTGCGAGCCATTCATGAGGTTCTGACGGTAAATAAAATAGAGGATCTATTCGGTGGTTTTTCAGTTCCAGGTTCCTCCCAGGCCCAAAAAATAGTGAATACCTACAAAATTCACCTTCACCACATCTTTAATGATGTACTTCTGGAAACCCTCAAGCAAGTAGATGCCCATTTCCAGAAGGAAGACGAACAAAGACGTAAATCCCTTCCGTACTTTACGGGGACTAAAAAGTTAAAATTAGGAGCCAGCTTCAATTATCAATTCTCTATGGCCATTATCCAGGCCCAGGCCCACATGATCTTCCCGGATCTGAAGAATACTTCCACAACCACCTTACTTCAACACTTATTGGTGGAAGAAAACGAACGGTATCACACCAATTATACCGACTTTAACAAAGTTTATACGATGTTTAAAACCCGGGTCGAGCAGGGAATTCAAGAGAATGATCGAACTCTCATGAGGGCTATCTCGACCTTTTTGCGGATTCCTATCCATGCGGTGAGTGAAATCCCCCTGGATGTTATTCTGTTTGAGCCTGTGGTCATATCCTACCTGTCCGATGAGATCAAAGAAATGCCCTACGATTCCCCCACAGAAACTCGAAAAAGATTCTTCCGAAGGCGTTCGAAACGGTTGATAGATTTGTTTGGAGAAGATGTCTGGGAAATGATTTTATACGATTATATCAATCTGGCCGACGACCTGAGAAAATCCGAGATCATCACCTTCTTTAGGGATCGTATATCCATCGTTCTATCCGGTAAAAGTTTTGGAACTCCAAGACTTCGTCGGGTAGGAGTATCTGAGAAATCGGAGACTGCAGAAAAGATTACCTACAATTTTAACCCCGGACAAAAAATTATCAGTGATTTAAGAAATGTCACACTCCTGTTCCTGGACCTGCGGGGTTATACCGAAGTTTCGGGAGATATCACCTCAGAGGCGCTAAAGCAGAACCTGTATAAATTCTTTGATCCAACCATGGATATCATCGACCATTTCCATGGAAGTATTAAATACTATGCAGGGGACGGTATCCTGGCAGCTTTTAGTGCCGGCCCCTGGAAAGATTATCATGGGCTTAACGCAGTCCGGGCCGCCGTTGAGATTCAAAAGGTCTTTAAAGCCCTCAAAGATGAAGGAAACATGATATTCCAGGGTATGGGGATTGGAATCCACAGTGGTCCCATTGAAGATGCTTACTTTTTCTTGAATCCCATCGATAAAAGCACAACGGTTATCGGTTTTACAGCCAACCTGACCAGTAGACTTTCATCGGGTAAGACGGAACGTAGAAAACAAAAGTGGGATATTCAATCCATATTTACCCTCAATGAATATTTAATGAACCGCGCCCAGCCGAGTAGACGGGATTCTACAACCCTGGCCATTTTTGAAGAACAGCTTTTACAAATCTTAGACAACATTCAAGAAGAAAAATTAAAAGAAGAAAAGTCCCAGGCCCCTCAGAAGGAATTCGAGGTTAGTGTGGTAAAAGGGGTCCTTAATAACAATGGCATTGCCCTCAGTGATACTACTTTCCAGGCTATTCGAGAAACAAGCCCTTTAAAAGAAATTCCTTCCCAAACCACCGTAAATTACCTTTATGAGGATAAGGCTATCGGGGAGGAGATCCTTTTCAAAAAAGCCGGAGACGCAAGTTTCAAGGGAGTAGAGGGAAAGTTTCCTATCTGGGGAGTCTACCTGAACCGCTGGTTAAAATGAAGGATAGGGAGTGTGGGGGTATGGAAGTATAAGAAATAGAACTTCCCTACTCCCACACTTCCATACTTTCCTACTTCCTCACTCTCATACTCCCATACTCCCACACTCCCACACTCCCATACTCCCATACCCCCACACCCCCATACCCCCACACCCCCATACCTTCTACCTACTTCTCAAGCGCCCGTTCATACAGCTTGATATACTCTCCGGCCGATACATCCCATGAGAAATTCTTCAACATTCCATTTCGCATAAGCTTGATCCAGCCGGTCTTGTTGGTATAAAAGTTTAAGATCGCCGGGTAAATAGCATTGAGAAGCTCTTCAGGAGTAGGTCGGAGAAATTTAAAGCCTGTTCCCTGACCTGTGGTAGGATTGAAATTTTCAACGGTATCATCCAATCCTCCGGTAGCCCGCACAATAGGAACCGTTCCATACGCCAAACTATACATCTGATTCAACCCACAAGGTTCGTACCTGGAAGGCATTAAGAACATATCGGCTCCTGCTTCGATTTTATGGGCCAGAACGTTATCATACTTCAGAGCCACGCCGATTTTTTGAGGATATCGAGCCTGGGCCACCTGAAAAAATTCATGGGCCCATTTATCTCCCGTGCCTAAAAGAACCAGTTGAATGTCCAGTTCCATGATTTTATCCAGAACGTCTGCAACCAGGTCAATCCCCTTTTGTTCTACCAGTCGCGTAATCATACCGATCAGAGCAACTTCACTTCGCACAGGAAGTTTATACTCCCTTTGCAGATCACTTTTACAAATGGCCTTCCCACTCAGGTCATCCACATGATAATTGGCTGCAATAAACTTATCGATGGAAGGATGCCATTCTTCGTAGTCGATTCCATTGAGAACTCCGTATAAATCCTTTTTTCGAGTTCTCAAAAGACCGTCCAGACGGTGTCCAAACTCTGGAGTTTGAATCTCTTCTGCGTATTTTCGACTAACGGTGGTAAGGATATCGGCGTAGATAATCCCTCCTTTCAATAAGTTTAAATCTCCATAAAACTCGAGTTTTTCATGGTGAAAGAACTCCCAACCCAATCCGATCTTTACAATTTCGTATTTGTTGAAAATCCCCTGATAGCCTAAATTATGGATGGTAAAAACCGTTCTGGTCTTATCAAACCAGGGATCCTGCTTATAAAGGGCTTTGAGATAGACCGGGATCAAGGCCGTTTGCCAATCATGGGCATGGGTGATATCCGGCTTAAAACCTAAGATCTTACACGCTTCCAAAACCGCTCTGGAAAAAAAACCAAATCGCTCGGCATTGTCCGGATAATCCTGATTGTTAGAGTCTACATACAAACCATCCCGATCAAAATAATGATCCTGCTGGATAAAATAAACGGTTACTTTCTCTTCCAGTTCGGTCATCCAGAGACCTCCCTGGACTATTCTAGAACCTATGGGAATCGATATATTCCCCTCTATTTTCCCGAGCTTAAATCGATCCACATCCACCTGTCGATATTTAGGTAACATCACGGCAACTTCACAACCTCGCCGGACTAAAGCCTTGGGAAGAGCCCCAGCTACATCTGCAAGCCCTCCTGTTTTTGCAAAAGGTACAACCTCTGAGGCGGCAAAGAGTATCTTCATGGTTTTAAAGGAATAAACATTCAGGGATAGGTCGTAAAGGAATGGAGTTCCTACAACCTACAGCCTAAATTTTTTCTGAAATCCTTGTAAACTCAGTTATTCCTAAGATGTGAAATTCGGGAGAGAATGTCAACCCCAATTTTTGGTTATCTGTCCAATAAGTTGCCACTTGACAGATCGAAATATTAAAAGTAAGTTGAAACATCGATAGGGGGATTAAAAAGGGATGTCTCAGTCGAAATTTATACTCATTACGGGGCGTACTACTAAGCAAGGTACTACGATCCATGTGGGTAAGGAATCTCCGGAATTTGTTGAAGAGACCTCCACCGTAGAGATGAATGAGGCGGATATGAAGCGAAAAAACCTTCAGGATGGAGATCTTATCCTTGTGAAGTCTGAGTATGGAAGGGCTATTTTAAAATGTAAAAAATCCGATATTCCGGAGGGGCTTATTTTTTTGGCTTATGGTTTACCGGTCAGTTCCCTTATAGGAACCGATACCCAAAGTATTGGTATGCCAGATTCTAAAGGTTTGGAGGTCGAGATAGAGAAATATGGAGAAAATAAGTGATGTAACCTGTTTATTTTGTGGAGTCACCTGCGATGACCTGGAGGTTTTCGTAGAAGGAGATACGATTAAAGAGGTAAAGAATGCCTGTATTTTAGGTAAGGCGACTTTTATGAATCACAAAGCAGATGTGGCAATCCCACGTATTAAAGGTAAAGAAACTTCTATAGAAGCGTGTATCGAGGCATCTGCTGAAATCCTCTCCCAATCCCATTTTCCCCTCATCTACGGTTTGGCTTCTACAGAATGTAACGCCCAGCGAAAAGCCATCGAGCTGGCAGATCTGATCGGTGCGAGTATCGATACCACTTCATCGGTATGCCATAGTCCTTCACTTCAGGCTATTCAGACGGTAGGGGATTCTACATGTACTTTAGGTGAGATAAAAAACCGGGCGGATTTGCTGGTTTTTTGGGGATGCAATCCGGCTGAAGCACATCCTCGACATTTTACACGATATTCGGTAACGCCTAAAGGGTATTTTGTACCCAGGGGGAAAAAAGACCGGCAGGTGATTCTGGTAGACGTACGAAAAACACCCAGTGCGAAGGCGGCGGATCAATTCATCCAGATCCGACCTGGGTCGGACTACGAGGTTTTAACGGCGATGCGGGCTTTGTTGAAAGGGGAAGAACTGGAGGTAGAAGAGGTGGGAGGGGTACCGATCTCGACCTTAAAATCTCTCCTGGAAAAGCTTAAGACCTGTAAATTCGGTTCGATTCACTGGGGGATGGGCCTTACCATGAGCCGGGGGAAGCATATGAACGTTATGGCCCTTTTACTCCTGGCCAGAGATCTTAATCGATTTACCAAGGTGGTAGCCTCTCCCATGAGAGGTCATGGAAATGTGGTAGGAATTGCCACCGTTTTAACCTGGCAGACGGGCTATCCCTTTGCGGTAAACCTCAGTCGCGGGTTTCCCCAATACAATCCAGGAGAGTTCAGTTCCGTCGATCTTCTGGCCCGAAGAGAAGCCGACGCCGCCCTTATCATTGCCGCAGATGCCTTTGCTAACTTTCCTAGAGCTGCTGCCGAACATTTATCCCGCATCCCAACCATTGCCATAGATGCCAAGGAAAGTATGACCACTAAAATAGCTACCGTGGTTATCCCTACCGCCCAGGCTGGAATTAGTGCCCCAGGATTGGCATATCGGATGGATCATATCCCTATTCCTGTTAAAAAAGTCGTCGATTCCCCCTATCCTTCCGATCAAGAAGTTCTGAAACGAATCATTGAAAAGGTCCGGTCAAAACTACAAAACCGAGTATAGAAGATGGGGGACTGAAGAGCCCAATCCGGATTCTCTATTTTCTATCCTCGATTTTTACTCTACTCCCATGTCACGGGTTATATCTGGTATTATCCTGGGACTTCTATTGGGTATCTGGACTTTCATTGCAATACGCTACGCCTATCCAGTATGGCAGGTTATGATCGCTACAGGGTGTTTTTTGGCAACGGCTGGAAAACTGGAGGGGCTTTGGAAAGTTCTTGTGACCCTGTTATCTGGCATTCTTTGGATCTTCCTGACCATGTGGGTTTTTACAGAACTGGGGTTGGGTCGGTATAATATTCCTGTGGCCATAGGGGTAACCACCCTTATTATCTACGCTCAAACGGCTTTATGGTTTCTATCCTTTATTATGGCTGCCCTGTGTGGAGCGGCTATTCATTTTGGAACGATTCTTAGAGGAGATCCCTGGTGGCATAGTATATTGGCCGTAATTGTGGGACCGATCCTGGGTTATCTTGCCGAACTCATAGGATCTTTTATTATTAAAAGAGATCAAACTTAAAAGAAGTCGACCTATGCTTAAAATTATTAACGGGGAAGTTTATGACCCCCTAAATGGAATTAACGGGGGTATTAAGGAGATTTGTATCCGAGATGGTAAAATCGTTGACGAAGTACCGAACACGGCTAAAATCATAGATGCTTCAAATCTGGTCGTGATGCCGGGAGGTATAGATATCCACAGCCATATTTCTGGGCTTAAAGTTAATGCCGGACGGGGACTGAGGCCGGAAGATCATCGAAGAATGGTAATTCCAAAAACCAGGATCACCCGATCCGGAACTGGTTATACTATTCCTTCTACCTTTGCAACAGGTTACCTTTATACAAAATTGGGTTATACCACGGTTATGGAAGCGGCTGTTCCTCCCATTGGAGCCCGACATACCCATGAAGAACTCAACGATACCCCGATGATCGATAAGGGCTGTTATATCGTTCTAGGGAACAATGAGTTTATTCTGAGATACCTGCAGAAAGGGGAATATGAGAAGGCCAGGGATTACACCGCCTGGCTTCTCAATGCAACGAAGGGCTATGCCATCAAAATAGTAAACCCGGGTGGTGTTGAGAACTGGAAATACGGTCAGGATGTATCGGGATTGGATGACAAGGTCAACCATTTTGACGTCACACCCCGACAGATTCTTACCGCTTTGGCTCAGATCAATCAGGATCTCCACTTACCCCACGGTGTGCATATCCATTGTAACAACTTAGGAGTGCCGGGTAATTATCGAACGACCCTAGAAACCTTACATGCCCTGGAAGGGAAACGGGTCCATTTAACCCATGTCCAATTCCACAGCTACGGCGGGGAAAACTGGAGTGGATTTGCCTCCAAAGCTCCTGAAATTGCCGAATATCTCAATCAACACCCCCACGCTACCATTGATGTCGGCCAGATCATCTTTGGAGATACTACGACCATGACTGCCGATGGGCCCTGGCAGTATCGGCTCCATAAAATTTCTGAAAAAAAATGGTATAACAGTGATGTAGAACTGGAATCGGGCTGTGGAATCGTTCCTTACGTATATAAGGAAAAGAATTTCGTTAACGCTATTCAATGGGCCATCGGTCTGGAACTCTTTTTGCTCATCAAAAATCCCTGGCAGGTTTTCATGTCCACAGACCATCCCAACGGAGGACCTTTCATCTTTTACCCCTATATCATCCGCCTGCTGATGGATAAAAACTTTCGAGATGAAATGACCAAGCGGGTTCATAAGAGAGTTTTAAAGGATACCGTCTTGCCTCATATTACCCGGGAATACTCCCTTTACGAAATTGCCATTATTACCCGAGCAGGCCCCGCAAAAGCCCTGGGCCTCACCCATAAGGGTCATCTCGGAGTTGGAGCCGATGCAGATATTGTCCTTTATCCAAAATTGGAGAACAAAGAGGAAATGTTTGAAAGGCCGGTCTATGTCCTTAAGGAAGGAGAGGTTATTTTACAAGAGGGGCAGATTTTAAAGGACTGGACAGGAAAAACAATTTTTGTGGAATTGCCCGAAAATAAGGCCTTTCAGAATGAAATTCGAGACGATTTTGAAAAATACTATACGGTCGAGTTTTCGAATTACCCTACCGGGTTGGAAACTTTTGCCAGGTATGAGAGCGTGAAAGTATCCATTTAACCCCATGCTTTTGCAGTTTTTAAATATTAACCAACGAAGGACCATGAAGAGTATATAGGTATGGGGGTATGGGAGTGTAAAGGTAAATACTCCCATACTCCCACACTCCCACACTCCCATACTTTCTTGGCCCCTTCTTTAAATGGAAATCAACGGCGTATTTATTGAAGATACCTATGCAGAAGCCTTTACCATGCAGGCCAGTCGGGTTTTGATTACGGCTTTGAATGAAAAGTGGGCCCTTGAGGCAGCCCGGAGTATGACCGGATTTGCCACCTCCGTTATAGGCTGTGGAGGTGAAGCCGGAATCGAAGGGATTGAAACCCAGGAAACTCCGGATGGCCGTCCGGGAGTCAATGTTCTCCTCTTTGGGACTTCCAAAAAGAATCTTCAAGGTCAACTCATCCAGCGAATCGGCCAATCTGTTATGACCTCTCCGACATCGGCTTGCTTTAATAATCTGGAAGGGGAGGAATGGGTTTCGGTGGGAGGTAAACTTCGGTTTTTCGGGGACGGTTTTCAAATCAGTAAAGTCATCGATGCTGCCATTAACGGTCATCGAGAACGACGATTCTGGCGGATTCCGGTTATGGACGGGGAATTTCTGGTTGAGGATAAATTTGGAATAAAATCTGCCGTAGGAGGCGGTAACTTTTTTATCATGGGAGAACAGGTAGAGATTACCCTGGAAGCGGCTGAAAGAGCTGTTGACGCCATGAAAAAAATATCCGGCGTTATTATGCCTTTTCCCGGAGGGATAGTACGAAGTGGAAGTAAAGTAGGATCCAAGTATAAATTTTTGATCGCTTCCTCCAACACGGCTTTTTGCCCGACCATTCGTAAGCAGGTCCCTTCTCAGGTTCCAGATGGCGTAAACTCGGTGTTAGAAATCGTCATCGACGGTATGACTCCGGAAGCCATCGAAGCCGCTATGAAAGTCGGCATCCAGGCGGCCTGCATCCCGGGTATCAAAAAAATATCGGCCGGAAATTACGGTGGGAAACTGGGAAAGTATCATTTTTACCTGCGCAAAATCCTCGAATAACATCCGTTATGATCTTACTTAAACTCAAGGAAAAATACGATATTCCCATAGAAGCTGAGGTTATCTCACCGGATATTTTCTTTGATAAAACCCACACCGAGCTTTGTGGTCTACCCCTTTATTACGGGAATAAAGAAAAAAAGTTGGGAGAGGTCTTCGAGGTAGAGGGGGAAAAATCCGATCAGATTTACCTGGAAGGGGACTTATCCAAAATCAAGAAAATCGGTTTTGGAATGAGTCGAGGTAAGATCTCCATCAAAGGGAATGTAGGTTTACACCTGGGAGCCTTCATGAAAGGTGGGGAAATCTTTGTAGAAGGGGATGTCGATAGTTGGGTAGGGGCAGAGATGACAGGTGGATTTATTCGTATTAAAGGAAATGCGGGAAACCGGGTGGGTGGAATTTATCGAGGAACAACGGTGGGAATGAACCGGGGAACGATTATTGTTGAAGGAAACGCAGGCTATGAAGTAGGAAGCTTTATGCGGCGAGGTCTGATCGTAATTCTGGGAAATGTAGGAGACTTTACAGGAAGCTATATGATTGCCGGAACGATTTTCGTCTTTGGAACTCTAGGTGCCCGAACGGGAGCAGGTATGCGTCGAGGAACTATCGTGACTTTTAATCCGGTCTCTTTACTTCCTACTTTTAAGTATGATACGACTTATACCCCGGATTTTCTAAGGGTTTATTTCCACTTCTTGAAAAAACAGGGAATTTCGATTAAAGAAGAATACCTTAAAGGCCCTTATAGACGTTACCACGGGGATATCAGTGAGTTGGGTAAAGGAGAAATATTGGAGTTTGCGGCATGAAGTTGAACATAAACCTGAACCATAACGCCCGTAAACTTTTTGATTACATCGTCGCCAATTCAGAATTCCTCAAAGTGAAGGTTATAACACTGTCTAATGGAACTACGGTTATCGACGCCGGGGTGGAAAGTGTGGGAAGTTGGACGGCGGGAAAGTATTTTGCGGAGATTTGCCTGGGAGGTTTGGGAAGTGTTCAGTTTATACAAATTCCTCTAAAGGAATTTTCCCTTCCGGGAGTTCAGGTCGTTGTCGACTGGCCGGTTCTTGGGTGTATGGCTTCTCAATACGCCGGGTGGAAAATAGAAGTGGATAATTACCTGGCTATGGGTTCCGGTCCGGCCCGACTCCTTGCCCGGGTAGAAAAATTGTTTTCTCAGATCGATTATCAAGAGGAATCTTCCACAGCTGTGATAGCCCTGGAAAGTTCCGGCTTACCCGGTATCGGGGTAGCCCAATTCATCGCGGAAAAATGCCATATCAAACCGGAAAATCTCTCCATCATAGTTGCTTCCACCGACAGTTTGGTTGGATCTGTTCAGATCGCAGCTCGGGTTGTGGAGACTGGTTTGCATAAAATGCTTGAATTAGGATTCGATCTCAACAAAATTTTGACCGGATCCGGCACATGTCCTATAGCCCCTGTCATAAAGAACCCTTTAAAGGCTATCGGTCGAACCAATGATTGTATTTTATACGGTGGAGAAGCTTATTACACCGTAGAGGGTACCGATTCAGAAATTACCCAAATTCTAAACCGGATACCCGCTTCGAGTTCCAAAGACTACGGCCTTCCCTTCTACGAACTCTTTAAACGTTATCAAGATTTTTATAAAATAGATCCACTCTTATTTAGCCCTGCCCGAATAACTTTGAATAACATCTCCAGTGGAAAAGTTTTTCAAGCCGGTCAGATCAACGAAAGACTCCTGACTATCTCCCTCTTCCAAGAATCTGAATCTTCTCCTATGAAAATGTGAAATTTTTCTTGTTGACATGCTGCCTAAAAAACTTTAACCCTACCCCTGAAGGAATTATGGTGGGAGGTACTTTATTTACCAGGTTTCCAACAGAGAATCATCTCTTTTATTTTAAAAACTTTCCATGGAAGAAGAAAATAAAACAAAGGAGCAGTTGTTAGAGGAGTTGGAGGTTCTTCGTAAGGAAGTAATCGAGCTAAAAAAGAAGCACACAGGGGTAGAGGAAAAGCTTCGCAAACAGCATTCTTATCTGGCTGCTTTACATGAAACTACCCTTGCTTTGATGAATCGGTTGGAGTTAAATGATTTGCTTGAAGCGATTATCACACGTGCCGGTGCGTTATTGGGAACCCCCCACGGATATATTCACCTGGTTGAACCCGGAGAGGCAGAAACGGTTATGAAGATAGGTACAGGAATTTATAGCCATCACATTGGCTTTCGGCACAAGCCCGGGGAAGGCTTAATCGGAAAAGTCTGGCAAACCGGTCAACCGCTTGCAGTAGAGGACTATCACAACTGGTCCGGTCGTTTACCTAATTCTCCCATTGATGACTTTCGGGCCGTGGTAGGGGTACCGCTTAAATCTGGATCCAAGGTGGTAGGAGTGTTGGGTTTAGCCTATCTCGAAAGGGGTCGGGTTTTTAAAGACGAAGAGATCGAATTACTGAATCGATTTGCCCAATTGGCTTCCATTGCCCTGGACAATGCGCGACTTTACACCTCGGCACAGCGAGAGTTAGCCGAACGTAAACGAGCCGAAGAGGCTTTGGCTGCCGAAAAAGAACAACTGGTTGTGACTCTATGTTCTATTGGAGATGGGGTTATTACCACCGATATAGAAGGAAAAGTCGTTTTACTCAACCCTGTTGCAGAAAAACTGATCGGTTGGACTCAACAAGAAGCTGTAGGTAAGCCTCTTCAAGAGGTTTTTCATATTGTTCAGGATAAAACCCCTGGGTTTTATGAAAACCCTGTAGAAAAAGTAATAAAAACCGGAGCCGCTACCGATCTTACCCACCCGGCCGTTCTCATAGCCAGGGATGGAACCCGGCGAATTATTTCAGATAGTGGAGCTCCCATTCGAAATAGAGAAGGTCAGATTATCGGTGTGATTTTAGTCTTCCGGGACATCACGGAAAAGCAAAAAATAGAGGAAGAGCGCCTGAAGGCCAGTAAGTTGGAATCTATAGGTATCCTGGCCGGCGGCATTGCCCACGATTTTAATAATATTCTGACTGCTATTTTAATGAATATCTCCCTGGCCAAGAAATGCACGTATCCTCAAGAAGAGGTATTCGAAAGACTCACCGAAGCAGAAAAAGCCTGTCTGCGGGCAAAAGATTTAACCCAACAATTGCTTACCTTCTCTAAAGGAGGGCTACCGGTAAAGAAAACGACTTCCATAGCAAAATTAATCCAGGATTCGGCAAATTTTGTTCTCAGAGGTTCCCCCGTGCGATGTGAATTTTTTCTTCCAGAGGATCTCTGGCTGGTAGAAGTAGATGAAGGGCAAATGACCCAGGTCATCTACAATCTTGTTATCAATGCCCAACAGGCCATGCCCCAGGGAGGAGTTATTCAAATACACGGTGAGAATGTGGTGATCGGTGCAGAAGAAGCCGGCTTAGGGTTACCATTACCCGCCGGAAATTATATAAAAATATCCTTAAAAGATCAAGGCGTGGGTATACCCGACGAACATCTGACCAGGATCTTTGATCCTTATTTTACAACCAAAGAAAAGGGGAGTGGTCTTGGGCTTACGACGGTATATTCAATTATCCAGAAACATGAGGGGTATATTACCGCACAATCTAAGTTAGGAGTGGGAACAACTTTCCATCTTTATCTTCCCGCTTCGCAGAAGCATATTCCGACAGAGAAGAGGGTAGAAGAAAATCTTCCCTCGGGTAAGGGAAAGATTTTGATTATGGATGATGAAGACATTATCACGGAAGCAGTTAGCCAGATGTTGCGTTATATGGGATACCAGGTAGAAGTTGCTAAGGACGGCTCTGAAGCAATCCAACTCTACCAGAGGGCTAAAGAACTCGGACAACCCTTTCAGGTAACGATTATGGATCTCACCATCCCGGGAGGGATGGGAGGTAAAGAAGCTATCAGCCGATTGAGGGAAATAGATCCCCATGTCAAAGCCATTGTATCCAGCGGTTACTCCAATGATCCGGTCATGGCTAACTTCCGACAATACGGATTTAGTGGTGTTATTGCTAAACCCTACCGGTGGGAAGAGTTAAGTAACTTATTACATAATCTGGTTAGTTATTCAGACCAACCTCCTGCCATAACCCATGATAAAAGTCGGTATCCTCACTTCTGAAATTGGCTGGCATATTGAATCCCTTCAAAAAGCCCTTACTCAAAGAGGTATTTTATCCCATTGTTTTCCCATTACAAGGTTAATGGCCAGGGTTTCCGATAGACCCAGGGTCACTGTTGAAGATTATCAACTCGAAGATTACCAGGCCCTCTTAATCCGAATCATTCCTGGGGGCTCTCTGGAGCAGATTATCTTCCGAATGGACGTACTGCACCGGTTGGAAGACCTGGGTGTCATGGTAATGAATTCACCTGCTGCTATTGAGAAAACGGTGGACAAATATTATACCTCTGCTATATTAGAAGATAATAAAATATTAACTCCTAAAACTATTGTAGCCGAGAATTTTGATGATGCCATGAAGGCCTTCCGAGAGTTGGGGGATGTGGTTGTAAAACCTTTATTCGGATCGGGAGGCAAAGGAATGGTTAGAATTTGCGATGAAGATATCGCATATCGGACCTTTCGGGCTTTGGAACTCGGGGGTTATGTATTCTACCTCCAGGAGTATATACCCCATGATAATTACGATATCCGGGCCTTTGTGGTAGGAAACCAGGTTGTGGCGGCTATGATTCGACGTTCAAATACCTGGAAAACAAATATAGCACGCGGAGCTACGGCTGAGCCTTATGTTCTGGAGGATCAACTGGTCGAAATGAGTTTAAAGGCCTGTCACCTCCTACAGGTAGATTATGCCGGTGTAGATATACTCAAATCCACCGGCGGTCAATATTATCTCATTGAAGTCAACAGCATCCCAGGCTGGGCCGGATTACAACAAACAACCCCGGTAAATATTGCCGAGAAAATTGTAGAGCATTTGGTAGATAAATACCATACGTGGAAGCGTGGAGACACGGGAACCCAGAGATAGGGCTGGGTATTAACTCCAGATAATTTCTTGGCTGCTTTAATTTTGAGTTCCCATGCCCCCATGTTTCCGCATTATATTTTGAAACCCCTCATCGAATTTAAGGATGTGACCCTGGGTTATGGTCGTCGGATCGTACTGGAAAATATAAACTTCAAGATTTATTCGGGAGATTTTTTCGGAGTGGTAGGGCCTAACGGATCCGGTAAAACCACGATTCTCAAGGCCATTTTGGGAATTCTAAAACCCCTAAAGGGAAAGATTTTTACCGCCCAAACCCGGCTGACGGAAAATAAGGATTTAAAACCTGCTCCCGGGGAAGCCCAGGAAACAGAAGCCCCCAAATCAAGGTTCGGCTTTCTCTCTTCGATTTTTCTCCCTCAATCCTCTCCTCCGATTTCTTTAGGATATGTTCCCCAACACAGCGAACTGGATCCAATTTTCCCTCTTTCCGTTCTGGATATTGTTCTCATGGGTCGATTTAAAAAATTAGGCCCCTGGAAAAAGCCCGGAAAATTAGATCGAGAAATATCTTTACAAAGTTTAGAACATGTGGGTATCGTAGATCTGGCCTCGAAACCCTTTCAAGAGCTTTCGGGTGGTCAGAAACAACGTACACTCATCGCCCGGGCTCTGGCAACAGAACCCCAGATCTTGGTTTTGGATGAACCTACCAGTGGGATGGACTTAAGTTCAGAAAAGAATATGATGGAATTGATTCAGGCCCTTCATGAACAGGACGGCTTGAATATCATCATGGCCTCGCATAATCTTAACTTAGTTGCCAATTACGCCGAAAAGATAGCCATTATTCATCAGGGTATTGTAACCGGACGTACCGACGAAATTCTCTCGGATGAGATCTTGAGTAAAGTTTATCAAATCAAGGTATCAGTTCGGGAGGTGGATGGAACCAAAGTCATACTAACAAAATGATCATACTGGAATATCTCCAACAGCCTTTTTTTAGAAATGCTATTATTGCAGGTCTTCTTGTTGCAGGACTTTGCTCCTATTTGGGGGTTTATGTGGTTCTTAAACGCATTGTGTTTGTGGGAGCCGCTCTGGCTCAGATTTCTTCGGCAGGAGTGGCTTTGGCCCTTTTACTCGGTTTTAGTCCGATCCTTTTTTCTCTTTTGTTTAGTATCTTGGGGATAGCTCTATTTTCTCTTATTCCTTTTCGGAAAAAGATTCCAATGGAAGGAATCATCGGGGTAAGTTATGTGTGTGCCTCTGCCCTAGGAGTTTTATTTGTAGCTAAAAATCCTGTTGGAGAGGCCCGCGCCTTAAACTTCCTTTTTGGAAATATACTGACGGTTCCAAAAGCGGAAATTGTTCTTTTAATATTTATAACCTTCGGAATAGGTTTAATCCATTATCTCTTTTATAAGGAGTTTATTCTGGTCTCCTTTGATTACGAGATGGCCTTGGCCCAGAAGATTCCGGCAGGTTTTTGGGATCTGTTATTATATGTAACCCTGGGTATCACTATTGCGTTTTCTATTAAATCTGCGGGAATCCTCATTGTGTCTGCCTTTTTAGTTATTCCTGCTATTACCGCCCGACTTACTACCAACAAGACGAAGTGGATCTTCGCATTGGCCATCTTTTTCGGGGCCCTGGCCACCATCCTGGGTTTATATCTCTCCGTTATTTTCGATCTTCCATCAGGTTCCGCTATTGTTGCCACCTCGGTGGGTATTCTTATTTTAATAACCGGTTTTAATCTTTTCAAAGATTTGCCGAGACGCTTGAGAATGTCCCTGGTTCTCGTTTCCCTTGGACTTAGCTTGCTTTTACCTCTAAGCCCGGTTACGGCGGAAACCTCTTCACCCCAAACTCCGGAGCCAGTTCCTTTACTGCAACAACCACTTCCTCAGCAACCCTCCCGGCCATCCGAAGGTGAGTTACAAACCCCAAATACCGGATCACTTCAACCACCTCCTCCACAACCTTCTCAGCAGCGAATGGGATTTCTTCAATCCCTCAACCCGGATATCCGGGTAGAGGTTAATTTCGTCGGAAACAGAACCTTTAACGGAGAAGGACCGGGAGTAGAAGCAGAAATTCTTCGAAATCGATTCACCGTGAAAGAGGTCGAACTTGGATTGCAGGCCTCGGTAGATCCTTATGCTCGAGCCGATGTGTTCTTCTCCGGAGAAAATCTTTTAGGAGATGAAAGTGAAGTCGGCCTGGAAGAGGCCTGGTTGACCTTGATTCGACTCCCCCTGGGAGCCCAGGCCAGAATCGGTAAGTTTCGATCTCTGTTCGGAGAGATCAACGACCGGGACCCCGCCGAGTTCCCTTTCGTGGATAGACCCCTGGTCTTGACCAACCTTTTCGGAGATGATGGAGACATCGAGACCGGGGTCGTCTCCAATTTTGTGATTCCAAATCCCTGGGATATCCATATGCTTTTCTGGTTAGGGATTTACAATGGGGATAACGAGGTAGCCTTCCATGGTGGAGAAGCCAGAAAACCTGCCTACTTCTCTCGATTTGAGGTTTTTCAGGAACTGGGACCTGCAACCGGATTTGAAGTAGGAACCGCGGTCATTACCGGAGTTAATGACCCGGAAGGAGAGTTTCGGACTACCATGGAAAATGTCCATTTTGAACTGGAATGGAAACATCCCGTCCTGAGCCAGTATAAGTCCTTCGATTGGGTGGGAGAGGTTTTTTTAAGCCAGCGGGAAGGAATCGAAGGAACCGAGGATAGCATAGGTCTTTATACCTTTGCCCAATACCAGCTAAGCCGAAGATGGTTTGTGAGTGGTCGCTATGACTACTCCCAACTCCCCACCGATAGCAGTTCCAGGGAATGGGCAGCCTCCGGAATTTTCTCCTTCAAACCCAGCCGATTCAGTACGGTTCGGGTTCAATATAAACATATAGGCCGCAATTTTGATGAAAACGTTGATGAAGTGTTCTTTCAATTCCGGTTTGTTATCGGATTTGAAAGACCTGAACCGTTTTGAGAAATTGAGCTATGAAATCTAACCGATTAAATATCGCTTTAGCTCTGACCTTTCTTTTGGCCCTGCTAGGAGGATTCCCTCAACCGGCCCTCACCGCTAAAACCCTCAAAATCGTTACCAGTACCACTGACTTCGCCGCCATC
>JAUQPW010000143.1 GCA_030550175.1 bacterium | reverse complement strand
CCGGTGCTTGGGACTCGCCATGTCCGCGCCAGTCCATAACCAGCACACGATGCTGGGCACTCAAGCGCTCTGCCAAAGGCACGAATGTCGCGCTATGTACACACCAACCAGGCAGACATAGAAGAGTCGGCTCGCCCTCGCCCCTATCGTCGTAGTAGATGCTGATCCCACCTGAATTCGCGAAAGCCATACGTTTGTTCTCCTTTCCCGCCGGCATGATTTAGCCGTCTAACTTATATTTAGATGGCCCAATAGCCGTAAAATAAGACGGCTTTTAGGCCGTCTAAGATCCTAAATACCGCTAAACAGCCGTCTAACATCCAAAATTTTTGTCTTAGACGGCGATTTAGCAACTTAATCTCAGAAACACTGCCAAACAGCCATCTAACATCCAAAATTTTTGTCTTAGACGGCTAATTTTGGCTGGCTAATTTTTTTATTTGATCCTATAATACTTCTAGGCGAATATAAAGCGAAAAAAGAACCCCTCCATCTAGAAATATTATAAAACTATTTTAAGTAAGGAGAGCCACATGGTCAAGCAAAAATTGTTAGATCAAGTAAAAAATTTGATTCGACTGAAGCATTACAGCATCAGGACTGAGGAAACTTACATAAACTGGATTAAAAGATTTATTATCTTCCATGGAAAACGTCATCCTGGCGAAATGGGGGAATTTGAAGTTACTCAGTTTTTAACCCATCTGGCTGTGGAAGGAAAGGTCTCGGCATCTACACAGAATCAGGCTCTTAGTGCAGTTCTGTTTCTTTATCGAGAAGTGCTAAAAAAGGATTTGGGTTGGTTGAATGATGTAGAGTGGGCAAAAAAGCCAGAAAGACTACCCGTTGTGTTTACTAAAGAGGAAGTTAAGGCTATTCTGGTTCGTCTGGAGGGGACTAAATGGCTCATGGCAAGTCTTCTGTATGGCTCTGGACTTCGATTGATGGAGTGTGTGCGCCTTCGGGTTAAAGACCTGGATTTTGAGTATAACCAGATTGTAGTCCGGGATGCTAAGGGCTGGAAAGACCGCGTAACCATGTTGCCAGTTTCTCTTAAAGAACCGCTCAAGAAACACTTGGAAAGGGTTAAAGCTATTCATGAAGAGGATTTGAAGGAGGGATTTGGAGAAGTATATTTACCTTTTGCCTTCGAAAGAAAATTTCCCAATGCGAACCGGGAATGGGGCTGGCAATATGTGTTTCCTGCTACCAAACGGTCTATAGATCCTAGATCAGGAAGAGAAATGAGACACCACATCGATGAAACAGTTCTACAAAGGGCAGTTAAAGCAGCTATCCGGTCAGCAGGTATTGCGAAAAATGGGAGTTGCCATACCTTCCGTCATTCTTTTGCAACCCACTTATTGGAGGCTGGTTACGATATTCGAACGGTTCAAGAGTTGCTTGGTCATAAAGATGTGAGCACAACCATGATTTACACCCATGTTCTTAACAAGGGTGGCAAGGGAGTGCATAGTCCTCTGGACGGGATCTGATGTTTTTATAGCGAATTTAAAAATAATGGGTACTTGTTTAGCGTCTCCGGATGTGCTATATAGAGCGCCATGACGACCGAATGTCCCAACTGTCAAACACTTCGGGCCGAATTGGAGGCCCTCCAGGCCAAGCTGGAAGCGGCCCAGGCGAGGATTGCCGCCTTGGAAGCGGAGCTTCGGCGGGGCCGGCGTCAGGCGGCGCCCTTTTCCCGGGACGAGCCGAAGCCGGACCCCAAGCCGCCGGGTCGTCGTCGTGGGGAGGGCCCGTTTACCTAGCGGGAGAGGCCTCCGGAGGAGGCGATCCGGGCGACGGTGGAGGTTCCCCTGGCGGCCTGCCCGGAGTGTGGGGGGCCGCTTCAGGACCGGGCTTCCCATGAGCAGGTCCAGGTGGACCTGCCTGAGGTCAAGCCGGTCATCACGCGCTTTCGGACCGAGAGCGGCTATTGCCCCCGGTGCCGGAAGCGGGTGCGCTCCCGCTATCCCCAGCAGGTCTCGTCGGCCACCGGGGCGGCGGGGGTAAGCGTGGGACCCCGGGCGAAGGCCCTGGCGGCGGACCTCAAGCATCGGCTGGGCGTCCCCTACCGGAAGATCGCCGAGCTGTTGGAGATGGCCTTCGGTCTGAAGGTGACGGCCGGCGGTCTGTGCCAGGCCGATGAGCGGCTGGCCGAGAAGGCCGAGCCGATCTACGAGGAACTCGTCGAGGCCATCCGCTCCTCGGCCGCCGTTCATGCCGATGAGACGGGTTGGCGGGTCGGGGGGCTTTCGGCCTGGTTGTGGGTCTTCACCGGCCAGAGGATCACCGTCTATACCATCGACGAGCGCCGGTCCCATGAGGTGGTGGTCGAGGTCCTGGGGCGCCGGTTTGCCGGTGTCTTGGTCGCTGACTGCTTTCGGGCCTACGACGCCCAGGCGCTGGCGGAGTGGCTCCAGCAGAAGTGCTTTGCCCATTTCCTGCGGGAGCTGGCGAAGCTCCGGCGGGAGAAGACCCGGGGGGCGGTGCGCTTCCCCCGGGAGCTGGCTCAGGTGTTGCGGGAGGCCCTGGCGCTCCGGGACGAGCGGCCCCAGCTGGAGGCGGCGGCCTTCGCGGCCCGGGTCCAGCAGCTCGAAGCCAAGCTGGACGCCCTGATCGCCGAGGGCCGGCGGTTCACCGATCGCGACAATGAGCGCTTCGCCAAGCGTCTCCGCAAGCAACGGCGGCATCTCCTGACGTTCCTCCGGGTCGAGGGGGTGGAGGCGACCAACAACCGCGCCGAACGGGCCCTCCGACCGGCGGTCATCGTCCGCAAGACGGGGGGCTGCAACAAGACGCCCCGCGGGGCCCGCACCCATGCGGTCTTGGCCAGCGTCCTTGCGACCCTCAAGCAGCAGGGGCGAGGGGCCTTGGACTATCTGACATCGGTTCTGACGGCCCCGGGTGAGCCTCCCAAGCTCCTCTCACCACCGGTGTTCGACACCTCGTGACGCTGGACGCTAAACAAATACACTGAAACCTTTGTAATCCAAGATGGATTCAAATCCACGATTCCAGTATCCCGTAAAGTTTTTCTCTATTTCCATGATAAAAACAAAACTTTAAACACCTTTAAACATATTCATCCCATGCCTTTACTTCCAGATCTTCTAACTTTTTTCGCGAAATGGAATCCACAAACAACTTGGTGAGTTGTAAATTGGTTAAAAGAGGAATACCAAAATCTACGGCCTTTCGCCGGATTAAGTATTCAGCCTGCTCGTCTTCCTGGGGCTGACCTGTGGAAATATCGATAACCAAATCGAGCTTACGCTGAACCAGATAGTCTAACCCATTGGGTTGACACGATTCCTGGATCTTACAGAGGAGGGTATTCGGGATTTTATGTTCATGGAGAAATTTGGAGGTGGCTTCGGTCGCAAAGAGATGAAAGCCGAGGTTATCCAGTTTTTTGATAGATTCCAGGAGTTTATATCGATTTTCCTCGCTGTTGATGCTGAGAAGGATATTCTTTTGAGGAAGTTTAAATCCCGTTGCAATCAGGGATTTGAGAAAAGCATCGTAGAGATCGGTTCCCAGGCATGCTACTTCCCCTGTAGAGGCCATTTCGACGCCCAGAATAGGGTCCGCACCTTTGAGGCGAGAGAAGGAAAACTGGGGTGCTTTAACTCCTACATAATCAAAATCTAAGTTGAGTCTGCGTTCTTTGATCCGCTTTCCCATCATGGCTTGCGTCGCTAAACTGATGAAATTAACCTTGGAAACCTTGGATACAAACGGGAATGATCGGGAAGCCCGGAGGTTACATTCGATCACCTTGATGTCGTTATCCTTAGCAAGAAATTGAATATTAAATGGTCCGGTGATCTTTAAGGCCATGGCTATTTTTTGGGCAATATTCTTGATCCGTCGGACCGTTTCCAGGTAAATTTTCTGGGGAGGAAAAATCATGGTAGCATCACCCGAATGAACTCCGGCGTTCTCTACGTGTTCGGCGATGGCCCAGGTTAGAATTTCTCCATTCTGAGCCACGGCATCGATCTCTATTTCTTTGGCATTTACGATAAACTTGCTGATCACAACTGGGTGTTCCCTGGAAACTTTTGAGGCTTTACTTAAATATGTTTCCAGGTTTCTTTCATCGTAGACAACACTCATGGCTGCCCCACTGAGTACATAAGAGGGTCTTACCAGAACCGGATAACCCACCGATTTGG
Source organism: bacterium (assembly GCA_030550175.1). GTDB lineage: Bacteria > Moduliflexota > Moduliflexia > Moduliflexales > JAUQPW01 > JAUQPW01. The sequence continues at coordinate 5,379 of JAUQPW010000143.1, read as the reverse complement.
CGAATTGCTCGGCATCTTCTAAACTCGTCAATTCTCGCCACTCCGGTTGATCAACTCCTAACTCGTCCAGTAATTTGGAAAACTTATATCGATCTTCGGCCCGGTCTATACTTAAAGGAGAGGTTCCTAAAATATTAAGCCCCTGCCTGTAACACTTAAGGGCCAAATTATTAGGCATCTGTCCTCCCATGGATACAATTAAACCCAGGGGGTTTTCCTTCTCGTAGATATCCATAACCGTCTCAAAGGAAAGTTCCTCAAAATACAGCTTGTCACAGATGTCGTAATCGGTGGATACCGTCTCGGGATTATAGTTAATCATGATGGTATTATATTTCAACTTATTCAACGTGAAGACCGTATTAACGCAACACCAATCAAATTCTACGGAGGAACCGATTCGATAAGTTCCCGAGCCGAGAACGATCACCTTATTACGCTCTTCGAAGGAGATGTCATCGGTCTCACCGTTATAGGTGAGGTAGAGATAATTGGTTTTGGAAGGATATTCGGCGGCCAGGGTATCGATTTGCTTTACCACAGGAATGATGTTTAATTCTTTTCTTCGCTTTCGAACTTCCAGTTCCTGGGTCTTTAGTATCTTGGCGATTTGCAGATCTGAAAAACCCTTTTGTTTGGCTTCTAGCAAAACTTCTCGAGGGAGATTAGCCAGGGTTGTATATTTTTTAATTTTGTCTTCAAGGGCAAGAACCCCCTGGATTTTGTAAAGGAACCAGGCATTGATTCCGGTGAGGTAGGATATTTCCTCTACGGTATAACCCTGTCTGAGAGCTTCAACGATAGCGAAAATACGCTTATCGGTGGGTCTCTCCAGCTCATCCCGGATATCTTTAAAGGTGAAATCGTTTCCGACCAAACCGATGGCACCGATATCCAGCATTCGAAGACCTTTTTGGAGGGCTGCTTCAAATTTCCGTCCGATGGCCATGACCTCACCGACACTTTTCATCTCAGTACCTATTTTCTCCGAGACCCCTTTGAATTTATTTAGATCCCAGCGCGGAATTTTCACCACCACGTAATCCAGAGCGGGTTCAAAACAGGCGGTTGTGGATTTTGTAACCGAATTTTTAAGCTCTGGGAGCCCATAACCCAGGGCTAATTTGGCTGCTATAAAAGCCAGAGGGTACCCTGTGGCCTTGGAAGCCAGAGCGGAACTTCGGGACAATCGGGCATTTACTTCTATGATCCGATAATCGTCAGACTTATAATCCAGCGCAAACTGAATGTTACATTCTCCGATAATCCCCAGGTGTCGGATGGTTCGGATGGCAATTTCCCTCAGTTTATGATATTCTTGATTGGTGAGGGTTTGAGAAGGGGCCACGACTATACTCTCTCCGGTATGAATTCCCATAGGGTCGAAGTTTTCCATGTTACAGACCGTGATACAGTTATCAAATCGGTCCCGGACGACTTCATATTCGATTTCCCGCCACCCTTTCAGATACTCTTCTATCAGAATTTGAGGAGTAGAAGTAAAGGCACGCCGGGCCAGTTCTATAAGTTCTTCTGGATTCCAGGCAACCCCAGAGCCCTCTCCACCCAGGGCATAGGCTGCGCGGATAATAATCGGATAACCTATTTTTTGGGCCGCCTGGACAGCTTCTTCCAAATCCCATGCCGCAAGGCTTCTGGGAACTTTAAGATGAATTTCTGACAGTTTTTTTGCAAAAAGATCCCGATCTTCGGTGTTACGGATAGCCTCTATGGGAGTCCCCAAAACCTGGACTTTATATTTTTCCAGAACCCCTTCCCGATCCAGATCTAGTCCGCAATTCAAGGCCGTCTGTCCACCAAAGGACAGCAGGATTCCATCGGGTCTTTCTTTCTCAATCACTTTGGTAACGAAGTAGGGATTGACCGGCAGAAAATAAATTTTATCTGCCATCTGTTCGGAAGTTTGAATGGTGGCAATATTGGGATTGATAAGGATAACGGTAATACCTTCTTCTTTAAGGGCTTTAATGGCTTGACTTCCTGAGTAGTCAAACTCACCTGCTTGTCCGATACGGAGGGCTCCAGAGCCCAGAATAAGAACTTTCTTCATATCTAAAAACGTAAACAGGAATCAGAGATCAGGAGTCAGAAGTCAGGAGTTAGGAATTAGACTGGGTTCTAACTCCTGACTTCTGGATTTTGTCCAGAAATCGATCAAATAAAACTCCTGCATCTACAGGACCCGGCGTTGCTTCAGGATGGAACTGGACAGACATAAAAGGCTTCGCTCTATGGCGGATCCCTTCATTGGTTCCATCGTTGGCATTGATAAACCAGGGTTCCCAATCTTCGGGGAGAAGGTCGTGGTTAAGGGCGTACCCGTGGTTCTGGCTGGTAATATAACAGCGGGAAGTCCCCCTCTCAAGGCACGGTTGGTTTTGGCTTCGGTGTCCATACTTCAATTTATAAGTATCCCCACCGGCTGCCAGTCCCAGAATCTGGTTGCCCAGGCAAATTCCCCAGATGGGAATCTCTAAACTTATGGCCTTGCGAATTTGTTCAATGGTCTCTCGACACATTTTAGGATCTCCAGGGCCGTTGGAAATCACAATCCCATGGTAGGAAGGAAGGGCCGGATCGAATAAATTATAGTTCCAGGGAACCCGAATAAGGGTGATATTTCGATTGAGAAAACTGCGTATGATATTATTTTTTGTCCCGCAATCCACAAAAACCAGTCGGGTTTCTCCCCGAGGGTATAGGATCGGTTTTTCAATGCTGACTTCGGCTACCAGATTTCGCTGGTTTGGGTCTTCGAAATCTACTTCCCGATCACAAAGGATTTTCCCCAGCATGACTCCCTTTTCTCGCAATTTTTTTGTTAAAGCCCGGGTATCAATCCCGTATATTCCAGGAACGTTATATTCGGCGAGCCAGTCTGATAAGCTTGTCATGGCACTCCAGTGGTGATAACGCTCTGAATAATCCGAGATGACCAGCCCTGAGATTTGGACCCTTTCCGATTCAAAATGCTTGAATAACCCGTCGGCATCTCGTTCCTTTGAAGGAACCCCATAATTACCTATCAGAGGGTAGGTTAAAACCAGGATCTGGCCTCTATAAGAAGGATCGGTTAAAGATTCTGGATATCCGACCATTCCGGTATTAAAAACAACTTCTCCAGCCACAGATTTCCAGGCCCCAAAAGAATAGCCTTCATACGTAGAACCATCCTCCAGTACTAATTTAGCTCTTTCCATGCTTGTGAGAGTATAGGGGTATGGGAGTATGGGGGTGTGGGAGTGTGGGAGTATGGGGGTATAAATGAATTTTTCATACCTCTCTGCAACCACTTACCTCCCCATAAACTCATATTCTAAGCCGTCAATGACTTCTAAGATTCTTTATCATCTAACCACCTACCTCTTCCCATACCCATACTTCATCTTTACGTCGGGTATTCCGAGTTAATTCGTATATACTCAGGGGTTAAATCGCATCCCCAAGCAACGGCCTCTTCTTGTCCCATATTCAAGTCAATCAAGAATTGAATTTCAGGCTTACTCATGGCGCGGGTTGCTTCGTAACGATCAAACTCGATGACGACCCCTTTCTCAACCATTTTAATGTTTTCCAGGTAGATATCCAGCTTCTGCTCTTGAAGCCTGGCACCTGAAGCTCCGATAACCAGCATGACGCGTCCGATATTGGGATCATCCCCATAAATTGCGCACTTGACCAGATTGGACTTTACTACCGATAGAGCCACTGCCCGCGCATCTCTCGAAGTCTCTGCACCCCGCACCCGAACCTCCATGAGTTTGGAGGCTCCTTCGCCATCTCGAACAATCATCTTGGCTAAAGAAATACAGACATAATCCAATGCTTCCTGGAAGATGGTCATTTCAGGTTCTGTTAAACTTTCCGTTCCATTGGCCAGTAAGACCACGGCGTCGCTTCCCATGTCGCCGTCTACATTGATCATGTTAAAGGATTTATCGACCGAGGTTTTAAGCATCCTTTTCAGGGACTCCGGAGGGATATTCACATCGGTAGCGATAAAACCCAACATGGTAGCCATGTTGGGAGAAATCATCCCGGACCCTTTGGCCATCCCTCCGAGGGTGATTTCTTTTCCATTTCCCAGGGGGACCTTTACGGAAATCCTTTTAGGTCGGGTGTCAGTGGTCATGATGGCTTTAACCGCTTCCAGACTCGCTGCCAGGGAGTTATCCAGGTCGTATTTAATATCTTTTAGGGCGCCTCTTATTTTTTCCAAGGGAAGATATCTTCCGATATAACCCGTTGAGAAAATAAGCACCCTTTCCTGGGGTATCTCCAATTCTTCGGCGACGATCCTGGTAATCTCTTCGGCATCTTTTAAGCCCCGCTCTCCGGTGCAGGTATTGGCGATACCACTGTTAACGATGATAGCCTGAACCGTACCACTTTCCAGATGTTTGATACTCGTCAGCAGAGAAGCCGCTTTGATTTGACTGGTGGTCCAGACGGCAGCTGCGCGGGCAGGACGCTCACTATAAATGATGGCCAAGTCTCGTCCCTGGGTCTTTAATCCGGCACGTCGGCTGGCAACTTGAATTCCTTTAACAGCCGTTAAGCCTTCTTCTGTAACTTTTAGGGAAAGCATAGTTAAAGTATCTGAAAATAACTCCTGGTGTTGCAATTTTTATAAGCCTTCGGACTTCGAAACCTTAAGGCTTATTTAAGGTAATTTAAATCTAAGCCCTTTGCAAGATTTATTCATACAATTTAATGTTGACAATTTTTATTTTGATATTATTTTTGTCTTAAAGCTTTCAATAAAGAACTCTCTAGGTTAGGAGCTTAATCAGAAAACCGGATTGGTTAAGCTTCTATCCATTTTAATTGAATTCTGGATACGTTAGCAAAATGAACCAGAGAACATCTAAGTCTATCGGTAGTATGGAGGGGAATGAAGATAAACCTCCAAGTCAGGGCTTGGAGGTTTCCGAAGAAGATAAGCCTCCAAGTATTTCCACAGATCCTCACCCAATAAAAAACTCCGATTGGATTGGAACTATCCGATCTATTTGGTTATTATCCAGCATTTCCTTTCCTATAAACTCCCAAAGTAGCCAAACGGCTATCTCTTTATTTCTTTATAAAAGCAGTTTATTTACTAAGCCTCATACACGGTTTCTTCCAGTAATGACCCCTTTCCTGGGGCTAAAAGCCTGGTGGGGTATTTTGCACAATCCCTCTATAAGGATAGTCTCATCTATCTAATTTTAAACCGTGGGTAACCTCAAAAATAACCGTTAACAATATACCGGTGTATTTATAAGGAAGAAAAGGTATGAAAATAGGGCTGACTTACAATTTAAGGAAAAATTATAGATGGCGGACCGAGGATCCCCCGGATGCGGACGCCGAGTT
>JAUQPW010000035.1:14487-49116 GCA_030550175.1 bacterium | reverse complement strand
TATCCCCACCGGCCCCGGCGGGTTCGGTTACTCGAAACCCACATCTCTTATGTCTTCCTGGCCGGACCTTTTGCGTGTAAAGTTAAAAAGCCGGTTAATTTTGGCTTCCTGGATTTTTCAACTTTGGAGCAACGCCGACATTTTTGTCAGGAGGAATTGAGGTTAAATCGGCGACTATCCCCTCAACTTTATCTGGCGGTTTTGCCTATTATCGCAACTCCCCACCAACACTCCGTTCCATTCCGTTTGCTCCCAACTCTAGAATCTTCTGTGGCGGATATTGTAGAATATACGGTACAAATGCGCCAATTTTCCCAGGACGCTTTGTTTAGTCGTATGTTGGCAAAGGGAGAACTCACGGTCGGCCATATGCGAGCTTTGGGAGAATGTGTAGCCTCCTTCCATCTTTCTGCACGTACTGATGAGGAAGTTAGGCGATTTGGCTCTCCGGAGATGATTCGTGCCGTTGTGGAAGAGAGCTATAAGGCTATGATTCCTTACCTGGATCGTATCCAGACCTCAAGTCAAGTTCAACAAACCCGGGCTTTTATGGATCGATTTCTCGATGAACATGCCGATTGGTTCCGTCAACGCCAGGAACAGGGGAAAATCCGGGAGTGCCATGGGGATTTGCATTTGAACAATGTGTGTCTCTATCAAGACCAGATCCAGATTTTTGATTGTATTGAGTTCAATGAAAAATTCCGTAACATCGATGGGATATATGAAATTGCCTTTATGGTAATGGATCTGGATTTTCAAGGCCGTAGAGATCTGGCCAATGTCTTTCTCAATACCTATTTAGAACATACCGGAGACTACTGGGGAGCCGTACTATTGCCGTTCTATTGCAGTTTGCGAGCTTCTATTCGGGCTGAAGTTTCCTCATTTTTACTGGACGATCCCAGCGTTCCGCCTGAAGAAAAGGAAGAGGCTCGACAGCGTGCGGCAGCTTACTGTAAATTAGCCTGGTCTTACACCCAACCTCGACAGGGTTCCCTGGTTCTGATGTCCGGTTTATCTGGTTCTGGTAAAACCACGGTAGCCCGCTGGTTGGCTCAGAAAATCGGAGCCATCCATCTTCGTTCCGATGCTATCCGTAAACACATAGCCGGAATTCCCCTTTATGAAAAAGGAACGGCTTCGGGAGAATATGAAACCGGAATATATACACCGGAAATGACACGCCAAACCTACGCTCGTATGTTGGAATTGGGCATCTTTCTGGCCCGACAGGGATTAACGGTCGTACTGGATGCGAAGTATGACCGTCACGAATATAGATCTGCGGTCATCGGCCAGGCTAAAGCTTATGGGATTCCTCTCAAGATTTTTTACTGTACGGCTCCTCTGGAAGTACTCCATCAACGTCTTCAGGTTCGTACTCAGGACATTTCGGATGCTAAAGCTTCCCTACTGGCCTATCAACAAAGGATGGCAGAACCCTTTACAGAGTCTGAACAGGCCTATGTAAGCACGCTGGATACCTCTCAAGACTGGGAGAAACAACTCCTGGAAATTATCCAGGAGAATAGATCAGACATGGGATGCTATTCTCCACGGTAGACGGGTTTCCTCTTTTCGTTAAACGCGGTTAATCCCTCTTGCCAATCCTTACTGGCATAGAGGCTATATTGAATTTGTCTTTCCAGGATAAAACCCGTCTGTATATCGGCTTCGCATCCTGTATTGATGGCCAGTTTAGCGCCTCGAACGGCCAGAGGGGCATTTCCTTTAATAACCTGGGCCAGTTCCAAAACTTCTTTCATGAGTAGATCTTGGGGAACTACTTTATTAACTAACCCGATACGTTCTGCCTCGGCAGCATTTATGCGTCGTCCCGTAAAGATAAGCTCCTTTGTTCGGGTCTTTCCGATAAGTCTGGGAAGTCGTTGGGTACCTCCACCGGCCGGAATGATGCCCAAGGTAGTTTCGGGTAAACCCATCTGAGCCTGTTCAGAGGCGATCCGCAGGTCGCAGGCCAGGGAGATTTCTAAGCCTCCGGCGAGGGCATAGCCGTTTATGGCAGCAATAACCGGAATAGGCAGGTTCTCTAACTCAAAGGCTATTCCAAATATCTTTCGATTGTGCTGTTTCAGCTGATCCAGGGTCATGGTCTTTCGTTCTTGAAGATCTGCACCGGCCGAGAATGCTTTGTCTCCGGCTCCAGTAACGATCAAGACCCGGGCTGTGGAATCATTTTTGAGGGATTCCAGTACTTCTAAGACTTCTGTGCAGAGATTCATGCTCAGGGCATTCATCTTGGTCGGGCGATTAAGGGTGAGGAGAATGATTCCGTCTTGATTTTCGATGAGGATATCTTTCGGCATGGGGTGTTGTCTAGCGTTGATACTGGGGAAGTAGGTGGAAGGGAGCCAGGGTCCAACAATCCCAGGCGCTTTCCATCCCACCCTTCTACCGCAGATCCAGGATAAATTAGAGAATTTTCCTTAAAAACTGCCCGGTGTAGGATTTTTCTACCTTGGCTACCTCTTCCGGGGTTCCTGTAGCCACCACATATCCGCCTTCATCTCCTCCTTCAGGGCCAAGGTCAATAATATAGTCGGCACTTTTGATCACTTCCAGATTGTGTTCGATAATTATTATGGTATTGCCGGCATCGGCCAGGCGGTTAAGGACTCCCAACAACTTCTTGATATCCTCAAAATGAAGACCCGTCGTGGGTTCATCTAGAATATAAAGGGTACGGCCTGTATCCTGTCGGCTTAATTCCTTGGCGAGTTTAATACGCTGGGCTTCCCCTCCTGACAGAGTGGTGGCCGGTTGACCTAAGTGAATATAATCCAATCCCACATCGTAGAGGGTCTGTAACTTTTTTCGAATGCCCGGGATATTCTCCAGAAAATCTAAGGCTTCGGCGACGGTCATATCCAGGACATCGGCAATGGTCTTTCCCTTGTATTTGATTTCCAAAGTCTCCCGGTTATATCGCTGACCTTTGCAAACCTCGCAGGTTACATAGACGTCTGGGAGGAAATGCATTTCGATTTTGATAACCCCATCTCCCTGGCAGGCTTCGCATCGACCTCCCTTGACGTTAAAACTAAATCGCCCCGGTTTATATCCACGCATACGGGCCTCAGGGACTTGAGCGAAGAGATCTCGAATCAGGCTAAAAGCTCCTGTATAGGTTGCCGGATTCGATCGCGGCGTTCGGCCAATCGGACTCTGATCAATATCGATCACCTTGTCGATATATTCCCATCCTAAGATTTTGTCGTGATCCCCTCCTCGTTCCTTGGTCCGGTAAAACCGATGGGCCAATTCTTTATACAAAATCTCCGTGATGAGGGTACTTTTCCCGGACCCAGAAACCCCGGTGATGCATGTTATCACCCCCAACGGAATTTCCACCGTTATATTTTTAAGGTTATGCTTTCGGGCCCCGACGATGGTCAACCATTGTCCCTGATGTGTAGTCTGCAGTTCATGAGTCAGGGTCGGTTGCCCTTCTCTTCCTGCATTCCGTCTTTTGCCTTTTACTTTTCCCTCACTGCCCAAGGACCATGGTCCATTACCCGTTCTGACTGGGCGCCTTGTTTCGGGAATGGGAATAGATAACTCCCCTTTGAGATAACGGCCCGTCAGAGAATTGGGATTAGCCATGATCTCCTCCGGCGTTCCACAGGCTACCACATAGCCCCCTTGTTTACCGGCTCCGGGTCCGAGATCGATGACATAGTCCGCAGCCAGGATGGTTTCTTCATCGTGTTCTACCACCAGGACCGTATTCCCTAATTCCTTTAAATCTTTTAAGGTTTCCAGAAGCTTTTGGTTATCGCGCTGATGTAGTCCGATACTCGGTTCGTCCAGGATATAGAGGACGCCGACCAGGCCGGAGCCGATTTGGGTTGCCAGGCGAATTCGCTGACCTTCTCCCCCGGACAGGGTCGCCGACGGTCGATCCAGGGTCAGGTAAGCCAGACCTACCTTCATAAGAAATCCCAATCGATTTCGAATTTCCTTCAGGATGGGCTCCGCAATTTTCATCTGCTGGGGGGTGAAGGATAATCTGGAAAGGGTATCCCACGCTTCTTTGATGGAGAGTCGGGTAAAGTCTGAAATAGCCATTCCATTGATTTTGATGGAAAGGCTTTCCTTTTTCAGTCGGTTCCCTCCGCAGGTGGTACACAGGCGCGTACTCATGTAGGCTTCGATGCTTTCCCGAGAATAATCCGATGAAGTTTCTTTATAGCGTCGCATCATCTCTCTGATGACTCCCTCGTATTTCGCCCGGTAAGAATACTTACGGTGATTGTTCTGATAGGTAAACAGAATTTCTTCCTCTCCGGAGCCGTAGAGGATCACCTGCTGAACCTGCTCGGGAAGATCCTGGAAAGGGGTATCCAGACTGAAATGGTAATGATCGGCCAGGGCGTCTAGCATTTGATACAAATAGGTCGAGCTACTTCCTTCCCATGGGGCAATGGCTCCTTCCCGAAGGGATTTCGTTTTGTCCGGTACCAGTAAATCCGGATCGAGTTCCATCTTGACCCCAAGACCGTCGCAGTCCGGGCAAGCTCCATAGGGACTGTTAAAGGAAAACATACGGGGGGCCATTTCTGGATAACTGATTCCACAGTCAATACAGGCCAGTTTTTCGCTAAAGAGTAGATCCTGACCTCCTAAGACGTTAACCAAAACAATTCCATCGGCCAGCTTCAAAGCCGTTTCCAGGGAATCTGCGGTCCGTTGTGCAATTCCTTCTCGAATAACCAGGCGATCGACCACCACTTCGATATCATGCTTTTTGTTTTTGTCCAACTCTATTTTCTCTTCCAACTCTCGAATGGTGCCGTCTACCCGAACCCGAATGTATCCTTCCTTTCGAAGAGTTTCAAAAATTTGACGATATTCTCCTTTTCGACCTCGAACTATAGGGGCCAGGATTTGGACTTTGGTTCCGGCAGGTAATTCCAGAATGCGATCCACCATCTGTTGAACCGTCTGGGAAGTAATCTCTCTTCCACATTGCCAGCAATGAGGAGTCCCTACTCTGGAAAAAAGCAGACGGAGATAATCGTAAATTTCCGTGGTGGTAGCGACGGTTGAGCGAGGGTTTTTGCTGACTGTCTTCTGCTCGATGGAGATGGCCGGGGATAGGCCTTCGATGGATTCTACTTCAGGTTTTTCCATCTGTTCCAGGAATTGCCTGGCATAAGAAGAAAGGGACTCTACATACCGTCGTTGTCCTTCGGCATAGAGGGTATCGAAGGCTAAAGAAGATTTCCCGGAGCCGCTTAACCCCGTGATAACCACCAGCTTGTCCCGGGGTATCGTTAGATCAATGTTTTTGAGATTATGCTCCCTGGCTCCCCGGATGATAATTTCCGTTGAAGACATAGCAAGGATAACCTTCCAGGTTTAATGTGGATAAAACAACATGAACCGTATCCTTGCAGACCCTTGAAAGGGCTTGCAAGGATGGCCTTTACCGATCAAGGGTAACTTTACAAGTAATCGTTTAAAGGGGTTTGGTTGATCCCACAATCCACGATCAGGCTATCAACCCATCCCGCCGGGCTGCGATCCCCGGATCTTGAACGATCCAGGATATGGGTTAAGAAACCACCTTCTGAACCCGGCCACTTCGTATACATCGTGTACAAACCCGAATACGTTTGTGGGTTCCGTTTATATTAACCCTAACCCGTTGTAAATTCGGATTCCATCTTCGTTTGGTCACATTGTGGGCATGGCTGATGGTATGACCATAGCTGGGACCTTTTCCACAAATTTCACACGCGCGCATAGTTTATCTTTCTCTGTTACCGTTGTCCGTTGCTTGTAACCGGTAGGGTTAAACGACCGAAGTTTTTCCCGGGAGGTGGTAACAAACAACGGACAGCCGATTAATACTTAATGGTTACCGAGAACTGTCCACTGTTACCTTTGTACCAGGCGTCATTGATTCCTAAGTATAAAATTCCTTCAACATTCATTTTGGCCTTGAATTTACTGCCAACAAAAAAAGGAGTACCCGTAACACCGACCCGAGCAATCAAACCGGCATGGGGTTTTGTATAAAGCGGATCTTCTTTATCTCGAGTATCCGTCCAGGAAGCTCCATCTGGGCCGCAAGAGTTCCCTTTATCATCATAGATGATTTTACCTGTGGCCGCAATAGAGATTTCTTGTCCTTTTTTAACAGTAATGCCGGTACTGGTCCAGGCCTGGTTACTGCGGATGGAGAGGTTTCGTTCCTTGATCTCAGGGGGTTGTGGGGTAGGGGTCGTGCTGGCGATTCCTCGATGGGAAAACAAATTTTCAATCTGAGGAAGATGGGTCCCGTTATAAAGCGCGGTATCCGCCTGACGAATTCCTTCATAAGCATCTTCAAATTTAGGGGTTTTGGGCAGGTAGTGAAGGCTCTCATAAACGAGTAAATCGGCAACCCGGGCTCCCAATAACTCCCGTAAGTCCCAACAACTTGCACCCCATATTTCTCCATTCCCATGGGCATTTTCATCTCCTTCTTTATAATCATCTGGATACTTTTTGTTGCTGGTAAGGTCTCTGAAAGCTTTTAACCCAAGCTTCTGGACGGCATACTCGCCGATGAGGGGATCATCAGTTATGGAACAGGCAAAATAATCTGCATACCCTTCATGTAAAGCCGCTCCTTCAGCTCCCTCTATTTCGGGTCGGATATGTTCGATGATTGAATGGGTATATTCATGATAAATAACCGCCGATTCTTTGGCCAGATCATTCATTTTTTTTCCATGCCCGAAGTAAATCTGATGAGTCTCAGGGCTAAAATAGGCATTATCATAATCGGGGTCCTTAGTCTCCGGGTCAGGTACATGAACGTTGGCTTGAATAGGATTGTCTGAGGCCTTAAAGCCTAAATTAGTAAAATAAACATGGGCTTTGTCCACATGGAAGTAGGCCATAACCTCATCAAAATGAGGATTATCGGGTTCATAGATGAACTCTCCATTCGTAGAGCGGGCTTCTTCACCCATGGCATTCTCTACTTTGACAAAGGACCCCTGCAACTTTCCTGAATTGTCCAGACGATTCAGCTCAACAATCTGGACATCACTGTGTTTGGGGCTGGAATTGTAGATACTTCCTCGGGGTACTTCAAACCGCATGGCATTATAACTGTCTATCACTTTCCCGTTTTCGGCATTGATGAAATAGACCCAATCCCCCAGCGGTTTACTGGCAGGAAAGGTTACCTTATAAGCTTTTACATACTGGTTCTGTACCGGATAGATAATCATTTCGGCAGAAGCACTTCCCTTGAGGGTCGTATCCGGGCCTAAATCCTGGATCGCGGCCTCAATGGCTTCTGCTTTGGTGATGGGACCTGCCCCTCGAACACGCCGGGGTAAGCTAACCTTGGGAAGGTATTCTCCGTTGACCATCTGGACCTGGTTAAGATGATCTAAATGGACGGAGACTTCCCCGCCATGGACGGGCAATCCCTCGTAGGTCTGTTGAAAGCGAATATGGGTGGCTCCTTTACTTTCCACGCAGTCCTTCATCTTTAATTCACCCGGCTCATCGGCAAGGCCTAAAAGTTCACGATTTTGAGATAAGAACTTCTCTGCAGCTTCTGCAGGTGATCCCGATAAAGACTCTGAAACTGGAGCCTTTAGTGAGGAGGGTCCCCGTCTGGTTCTTTGAGCACTCTGAGCCTCCTGGCCCCTTACCCAACGGATCTTTAGCTTTCTGGGAGATCCTTCGGTTCTTTTTACCCGAGCCCCGGTGCGTTTTTGCGGACCTTCCTCTTCCGATGTAGATAATTGCTTGATGGATCTTGGATTCGATGGCTTAAACATATTTCCCTCCACCCCGGAAAATGACCCTGGAAAACCAATTTATAAACCGGAAACTCTAAAGTCAAGGGTTTGAATCCCCCTTGCCTGGGCGCATGGGAGTTTCCGGTCTTTGGTTCCAGGTTCGTTGAAGAATTTCCTTCGACAAGCCTGATCCTGGAAATCATTCTATATTACCTCACAATTAATAATAGTTTTTTATAATTTTCAATGTAATTAATAAACGTTAATAAATTTTTCCGGAGAATTTAGAGAAAAAAACAACCATATCGGGCATTTTCAAAGTGATTCAGAAGGAAATGGAGATTCCAGGAAATGGATAAGTTTCCCACTGGAAGAGGCACCCGGTATCCTAGTTTCCTGAAGAGATCAGCCTGAAGATTGGGTTATTCTACCCGGAAAGTTGTCGTGATAATTAGCCGCCGCTGTTCTTGTAAGAACTGGGTGAACTCTTCGGTAGATAAGGGTTTACTAAAAAAATAACCCTGGATCCCATCGCATCCTTGCGAGTGCAAAAAATCTACCTGTTCTTTTGTTTCGACTCCTTCGGCAATAACCTGAAGGCCGAGGCTGTGGGCCATCCGAATAATGGCCATGGCAATGGCGGCGTCGTTGGAATTGGTAGTTATATTCCGTACAAAAGATTGATCGATTTTGAGGGCATTAACCGGCAGACTCTTCAAATAAGTTAGGGAGGAATATCCTGTACCAAAATCATCAATGGCAATTCCTATTCCTAAAGCCTTTAATTCATTCAGGATAGTAGAGTTAGTTTCAATACTTTTGACCAGGACACTTTCGGTAAGTTCCAGTTCTAAATAGCGCGGTTCAAGTCCAATTTCCCCTAGTTCTTCATGGATCATTTGAACCAGATTTTGTTGTTGCAGGTTTCGTCCTGAGAAATTCACCGCTACACAGAGGGGCATAAAACCCGACTTTTGCCAGGCCTTGTTTTGAGTGCAAGCTTTTCGCAGTACCCATTCCCCCAGGGGAACAATAAGTCCCGTCTCTTCGGCTATGAGAATAAACTTATCTGGAGGGATGACCCCTAAATCCGGATGTTGCCAGCGTATCAAGGCTTCCACCCCGCCAACCTGACCGGTTCTGAGATCTACCCAGGGTTGGTAGTAGAGTACCAGTTCATTGCGTTTGAGGGCCTGATATAGGTTATTTTCCAATGTTAAGTTATCGAAAATCCGAGTCTTAGTGGCTGCATCATAAAATTGATAGGTATTACGTCCCTGCTCTTTGGCATAATCCATGGCGGTTTCCGCACAGGTAATAAGAGTTTTTACATCCTCGCTATGGGTGGGATATAAACTGATTCCTATACTGGCCGTGATATGGAGTTGATAACCCTGCAACGAAATAGGTTGTTTAATAGTTTGGAGAAGTTTTAAGGCTGCTGCGACGGCAACTTGCTTATAGGCAAGATCGGGTAGAAGGATGGCAAACTCATCTCCCTGCAGGTGAAATACCATATCACTTTCTTTCAAAGAACTCTTCAGTCGCTCAGCGATCATCTTGAGCAACAGATCGCCCGTATCGCGACCCAGGGCATAGTTGATATTTTTAAAGCGATCCAGATTGATTACCAAAACTCCGATCAACCGTCCACTACGATTTGTCTGGATGATTTGGGCCAATCGCTCATATAGGAGGAGCTGATTGGGCAGTCCGGTTAGACTGTGGTAATAGGTAGCCTGGTTAAGCTGTTGTTTGGTCCAATCCATAAAATGGCTAAGTTGTTGTTCGGCGATTTTGATTTCACCGGTATAATGTTTAGCCACGGTGGTCTGCCTTTCAAGTCGGGTCTTAATCGCCGTGATCAGCTCTTCTGCGGTAAAAGGCTTGGTCAAATAATCATCTGCACCAATATTCATTCCCTGGCGTATATCTTCCCTGGATGCCTTGGCTGTTAGAAAAATGAACGGAATAAGGGCGGTGGTTGAATCTTTTCGTAATTCAGTGAGTACGCCATAGCCATCAAGCCCCGGCATCATAACATCGCAGATAATCAGGTCAGGTAAATACTTTCGGGCCAATTGGATCCCGGTCAAACCGTTGTCTGCCTCTAGGGTCTTAAAGCCCTCAAAACCCAGGATGGTAATAATTTCTTCCCGCACAGATTGTGTATCCTCAATGACAAGAATCCTCTTCATGGCTATTAATTCCTTTCATCGACCGGGATGGTAATAGTAAAGGTTGTACCAAGGCCTACTTTACTATCCACACGGATCGTACCACCATGTAAATCGACGGCTTTCTTAATAATGGCCAAACCGAGTCCGGTACCGGAAATGTTCCCGACATTCTTAGCCCGGTGAAAGGGTTCAAATAACCGTTTTTGGTCTTCTTCGGGAATTCCGATACCTTGATCTTTAACCTGGAAGATAATCCAACCCTTTTCACCGGATACGTTGAAATAGATGGGACCCCCTGCGGGGGAATATTTAACCGCATTGGAGAGTAGGTTGGTGATAATATGCCGCATAAGTTTTTCGTCCAAAAGGACTTCCTCGTAGGGTACTCGATAAGAAAAGATAAACTCATGTCCGGTTTGGGTCGTTATTTCAATCTCATGGATCAGGTTCTGGCAGAATTTTCTCAGGTTAAGGGGGGCAGGGTTGAATTCCAATTTCCCGGCTTCTCCTTTACCGAGGACGAGGATATCCTCTAGCAATCGGGTCATATGTCTGATTTCAGCCTGGATTTTATTCAAGCGTTCCATCTTTTGCTCGGAGGTCATTTGATCTCCATAACGTTTGAGGATATCACTGGCGGCCATAATAGAGGCCAGGGGGGTACGGAATTCATGGGAGGCCATGGAAACAAATCGGGATTTCAGTTCTCCAAGTTCTTTTTCTTTTTCAAGGGCTTCATGGAGTTCCCGGGTTTTTTGCTCCAACTTTGCGGCAAAGGTTTTCAACTCTTCCTCCGCCTGCTTACGCTCGGTAATATCTTCGCAAATGGTGAAGACGGCAATAGGGTTTCCCGAGGCATCCCTGACTAAATCCGATACCAATTGGACCGGGAAAATACTCCCATCTTTTCGCACGTTAACCGTTTCGCGTCTCCAGTGTTTCCTCTGTTTTACCTGTTCCGGTCCCATGGGTTTCCAGAGCTCGGAAGGGGCAAAGATTCTGGCGTTCTTACCTATCAGTTCTTCTACCGTATAACCGTGCATGGTTGCCTCGGCGGGATTTGTATAAAGAATCTTTCCCTCTGGATTGGTAATGGTAACTCCCAATTGGATGGTTTCAACTGCTTTTTCCAGGATCCGTAAGGCCTCTTCTATACGCTTACGTTCTAAGATTTCAGTTCGTAACTCTTCATTAACTTTAGCAAGCTCGGTGGTACGTTCCTTAACCCTTATTTCCAAATTGTCATGGGCCTTTCTCAGTTCCTCTTCCACCCGCTTACGCTCGGCCAGTGTCGCCTCATGGAGCGTAATCAGATACTCATTTTGCCGATATATTTTTTCCTCAATTTGCTTGCGCTCGGTAATATCACGACAACTGACGATAATCCCCGGCACTGCAGGACTCTTTTTAAAGAGATTTCTCCCCATAGCCTCGAGTATCCGCCAGGACCCGTTTTTGTGATGAAAACAAAATTCCCATGAAATTGCCTGCTCCGAACCCTGGACTACCTGATGGAAAGCATCTTTAGTACGGTCTATATCCTTAGAGTGAAGGAAATCAAAAACATTCCGTCCGACGACCTCTTCGGGCTTATACCCCAATATGTACTCGATGGAAGGATTTACATAGGAAATCGTTTCGTCTTTATTTAAGACGATAATAATATCCAGGATACTCTCGATTAAGGCTCGGAAATATTCTTCACTTTGTCCTGCAGTCATCTCTTTATTCCTGATTTCAGGATGATCCTCCGGGCAGGGGGTAAGAAATTTTATCCACTCATATTTAATCCCACAACTATAGGGGAAGATTTTTACAAATGTCAAGTTTTTTGTTTTAATGACCCTCCGGGTTGTTGAAGGCAATTCCTTGACAGGACTCCTGCGGGCATCTAAAATCTCTTCTAGAGAATAGAGTATGGGACTATTTTACCGTAGAAATTGTGAAGACCAATGAGGAGATATGTTCCATTTTGTTCGCGGATCTACGTATGTTCTTCGGGGAGCTACATTTATTAAAGCCCATCCCATCCTGTTAAAGTATGTTCTGATTCCATTTGTCATTAACGTCCTTGTGTTTAGCCTGGTGGGGTATTTAAGCTGGCATTATGGAGAGATTTTTCTCAATCAGATAATCCACCGGGGAGAAGCCTGGTACTGGTCTTTATTATTTTACCTGTCCCTTGGGTTATTGGGGCTGTTACTTATTTTGCTCGTCGTTTTTACTTTTACGATAGTCGGGACCCTCATTGCAGCACCTTTCAACGAGGTACTTTCAGAAAAAACCGAAGAGATCCTTTTGGGGAGGATTTCAGAAAAGGAGGAAGGCAGGGGGAGTTTTTTTTCTGATGTTTTTCATTGCCTTCGCCGTATTTCATTAGATTTGATTGAGAATCTCAAAGAGATTACCTTTTTTGCTTTTGTGGGGTTTGGTATGTTTTTTCTTAATTTTATTCCCGGGCTTGGGACAGGATTAAATACCCTATGGATATGGATATTTCTGGCTTTCGAGTTTTTAAGCTACCCGTTGAATCGCAGACGTTATTCTTTCCGGCAGAAACTCAGGATTATCTGGAATTACAGGGAGCTGGCCCTTGGATTTGGCCTGGGCATTTTTCTGATTCTTCTGGTTCCCTTGCTCAACTTTATTTGTATTCCGATTTCTGTTGTAGGAGGGACTCTGCTTTATCTCCAGGAGATGGAAAAGACGGTAAGGAGTAAATGATCTTCCGTTTCTTCACTTCCGGCAAAGTGAGTTCTCTCCTTTTTCGCTAAATGTTAGATTCTTACATGAACTCCCCGTTGGTGGAGGTACGCCTTAGCCTCCGGGATGGTATATTCCCGGAAGTGAAAAATAGAAGCAGCCAGAACCGCATCTGCCTTTCCTGCAGTCAGTCCTTCATAGAGATGGTGGAGATTTCCGACGCCCCCCGAGGCAATTACCGGAATATGAACGGCTTCAGATACCGCCCGGGTTAAGGGGATATCGTAACCCTGTTTGGTTCCGTCTTGATCCATGCTGGTTAAAAGGATCTCACCGGCCCCGAGTTCTTCAACCCGGCAAGCCCACTCCAAAACATCAAGCCCTGTAGGAGTTCTTCCGCCGTGGATATAAACTTCCCAACCTTCCGTTGGTTCAGAGGGTCGGGTGTGAGGAGAGGTACGGCGTCTGGCATCGATAGCCACGACGATACATTGAGAACCAAACCGTTCAGCCCCTTCTCGTATAATCTCGGGAGTTAAAACGGCCGCTGTATTGATAGAGACTTTGTCGGCTCCGGCTCTCAAGAGATTGCGGATATCCTCTACTTTTTTAATTCCACCTCCTACGGTAAGTGGCATGAATACCTCCTCGGCTGTTCTTCGTACTACGTCGATCATAATCTCTCTCTTTTCGTAGGAGGCGGTAATGTCCAAAAAGGTCAGTTCATCGGCTCCCTGTTGATCATAGATTTTTGCAATTTCCACCGGATCTCCGGCGTCTCTGAGGTTAAGGAATTTAACCCCTTTCACTACACGTCCGGCTTTAACATCCAAGCAGGGGATAATACGTTTGGTAAGCATACCGAATTCTGAAGGCTATGGGCAAAAGGCAAACCAGGAAGTCTGTTAGAGTCCTTTTTACTTTTGCCCTTTTGTCAAAGCTCAAAACCGGCTTTTATCCCTTTGCCTTCTTCTATTCTTCTATTTTTATCTTCCCTTGGCAAGTTTAATAGCTTCGGCCAGGTTAAAATTATGAAGATATAAGGCTTTTCCCACGATAGCTCCGATAACTCCCATATCCCGGAAGGGTAACAGCCTTTGGATATCTTCCAGAGTTGAGATACCTCCGGAAGCGATAACAGGTTTGTGGCTACCCATGACGATATTTCGAAGACCCTGCAAATTGGGTCCTGTGAGCATTCCATCTCGTTGGGTATCCGTGTAAATAATTGCCTCGATAGGGCAATCTTCAAGTAATCTAACCAGATCAGTAGCCTTTAATTCGGTTACTTCCCTCCAGCCTTTGATGGAGACTTTTCCATCCTGGGCATCTATTCCAACCAGAATATTTCCCGGGAAAGCCCGGCAGGCTTCTTTCACAAAGTTAGGTTGTTGAAAGGCTATAGTCCCAAGAATAACCCGTCTGGCACCGGCCATGAGGGCCCGTTCAATGGTTTTTAAAGTTCGAAGTCCTCCTCCCAATTGAATAGGTATCGAAACAGATTCGGCTATTTCACGGACAACCTCCAAATTTTGAGGTTCGCCGCTAAAGGCTCCGTCCAAATCAACCACATGTAAAAGCCCGGCGCCCTGGTCTTCCCAATACTTCGCCATGGCCGGCGGATCTTCACTAAATACGGTCTCCTGGTTTAACTTCCCCTGGGTAAGGCGTACGCACTTCCCCCCATACAAATCAATAGCAGGGATAATGTCCATCTCCCTTTCTTCCTTTCTTCTATTTTTTTATTTTTTAGGTAATTTTTCAATTTTAACCTTTGCGATTCGCTTGGAATCCATATCTACAACCGTTAATTTATATCCTTCATAGGTAACGATTTCACCGCCCTTGGGTAGCCTTTGAAGCTTAGACAGCATAAACCCGGCGATGGTATCATATTCCGGAGATTCCGGGAAAGGCAAATTTTGTTCGGACTGTAAATCCCGAATCGTTACAGACCCATCGACCACCAGAGAGCCATCTTTGAGGACTTCGATGGGTCCTTTATCTTCTGTTTCCGATTCATCTCGAATTTCGCCTACAATCTCTTCCAGGAGGTCTTCCAGGGTAACCAATCCCGCTACTTCTCCGTACTCATTGACAACGATTGCCATGTGCATACGTCGTCGCCGGAGTTCACTTAGCAAATCACTGATCATAATCGTATCGGGGACTAAGTAGGCTTTATGGACAAGCTCCCTTAAAACGATCGGTTTCCCTTCGACCAGGACCTCAATGACATCCTTATTATATAAGATACCCACGATATTGTCCAGGGTATCCTCATAAACAGGGATTCGGGAATATCCACTTTCTACCAGGGCTTTGACAACGTCTTGGGAAGGGGTATTGACTTCGATAGCATAAATTTTTACCCTTGGAACCATGACTTCCCGAACGGAAGTATCTGCAAACTCAAAGACGCTGTGAATTAGCTCATGTTCAGTTTCATCGAAAACACCCCGATCAGCTCCTTCCTTAATCATATACTTAACTTCCTCCTCCGAAACAACGGATGCCTGGGGGTTTTCTTCCACACCTAACATTTTCAAGATGATATTTGTGGAAAGGGTCAGGATCTTGACCGGGACCGAGGAGATCCGGGACAACAGATCGATAGGTTTTACGACCCAGGAGGCCACTCGCTCGGGGTTGGACAAAGCAATGGATTTAGGGACCAGTTCCCCTAGAACCAGGGACAAGTAGGAAAGGGCAATCACCACGATTCCGAAGGCAAGAGATTGGCTCCAGTTTTGAAGAATCGGTATTTTTTCAAGTAAGGGTTGCAAGAATTGAATGGCTGCTGCACCGCCAAAGACAGAAGCCATAGTTCCGACTAACGTGACGCCGATCTGAACGATAGCTAAAAGGCGATCGGGTTCTTGTTTGAGTTGATCGACAATCTTAGCCCATGGGACACCTTCTTCGACCAATTGGAGGATTTTACTTTTGCGACTGGAGATAACAGCAATCTCGGCAGCAGAGAAAAATCCGTTGAGGAGAATTAAAAAAAAGATGACTACCAGTTCAAATAAAAATTGTTCAACTGTCATACTGAAGTTAGAAGCAAGAAGCCAGAAGCGAGAAGCCAGAAGTTTCGATCTTTATTTCTTGCTTCTTGTTCCCGTGGAATCACCTTCGGGTCCGTTACCGGCCCTGTTTATTTCCTGCTTCTTGCTTCTTATCTATTTACTACCTATGTTTTTTGGGAGGCATATGGATTACTTTTCCGAGGACATCGAGGGCGGCTTCTCCCATAGCTTCGGTAAGTGTCGGATGGGCATGAATGGAATGGGCAATATCTTCGGCGGTAGCTTCCAGGTTCATGGCCAAGACAGGTTCGGCAATCATATCTGTTACGTGGGGACCCAGCATATGAACGCCTAAAATCTCCCCATATTTCGCATCGGTTATGATTTTAATGAATCCTTCCCGCTCCCCAAGAATGGTCGCTTTTGAATTGGCTGCAAAGGGGAATTTTCCAACTCTAATCTCTCCGACCTTTTCTCGAGCTTGTTTTTCGGTCAAGCCGACACTGGCGACTTCAGGTATCGTATAGATACATCGCGGAACGGTATTATAATTCATGTGGCCTCCTTCCCCTAAAGCATTTTCTACGGCCGCTATACCTTGATGGGAGGCGGCATGGGCCAGCATGATTTTACGGGTGACATCTCCGATGGCATAAATTCCAGGAACATTAGTTTCCATCCGATCGTTGATAATTACGGCGCCTCGGTCCAGGGCCACCCCTATTTTTTCAAGGCCCAAATCTTCAGAGAGAGGTCTCCGTCCCACGGCAACCAGGACAATCTGGGCCGAAAATTTTTTCTCTCCATCCTTGGTTAAAACCGTCACGATTTTATGACCCGCCGCTCCATTACCGATCTCCTTAACCTGGGCACTGGTGTGAACTTCAATCCCGTCCTTCTGGATAATCTTCTGAAGTCCCATGGCAATTTCTTCATCTTCTGTTGGAATGATTTGGGGGAGCATTTCTATGACCGTCACTTTACTTCCCAGTTTACCAAAAATCGTCGCCCACTCCACCCCGATGTAACCACCTCCAATGATAATCACGCTTTGGGGCAATTCTTTAAGTTCAAAGGCCCCATCACTGTTAATAACCCCTTCTGAATCGATTCCGGGAACCGGGATGCTGGAAGGAACCGAACCGGTCGCTATAACAATTTTTTCAGCACTGACCGTTGTGCGGGTCCCTGCTTTTTCGGTCACCTCTATTTCATGGGTGGAGAGGAACTTTCCTTTTCCCTGGATAATATCGATTCCATTACTTTTGAGAAGAGATCGAGCTCCTGCGGAGAGGGTTTTTACAGCTATATCCTTCCGTTTGCTCATTTTATCGTAATCTACCGAGATTTCCCCGACATTTACACCATAATCCTTGGCATGTCTTGCAATCTCGACCAATTCAGCTCCTCGTAAAAGAGCCTTGGAAGGAATACATCCTCGCAGGACACAGGTGCCTCCAATCTCATCCATTTCCACTACAGCCGTTTTAGCTCCCAGTTGCGCTGCCCGAATAGCAGCCACGTACCCTCCTGGACCACCTCCAATAAATAAAATATTGTAATCGTATGGCATCATATATATCGTAACGATGCGGGAACACGGAGACAGGGAGACACGGGGAGAGTTTCTTCATTCCCCTATTCCCCCATTCTTCACATCTTCGTGCCCCGTATCCTAGAGTATCTTTGCGTCTTTGCGTCTCTGCGTCTCCACGTCCTTTTTTACTTTTCCTACCACGACCAGTGAATAATTAACCGGATCCAGATATTTTTGGGCAACCCGTTGGACATCCTCTGCCGTTACCCTGCGAATGAGATCGGGGTATTTACGCAGGTAATCGAACCCCAGATGATATTTTTCGGCAGATATAAGATAACTGGCCAATTGATTGCTGGTTTCAAATTTAAAAACATAGCTTCCGGTTAAATAGTTCTTAACATTCTCCAATTCTTCCTCGGATACCCGCTCTTTCTGGATCAGTTCAATCTCTCGAAGAAATCCTTCTATAGCCCTATCTTTATTCTCAGGAGAGGTGCCTATGTAAGCCGTAAAGACTCCGGGTTCTTCGGTTGCAGAGGGTGTAATATGGGCATAGACCGTATAAGCAAGTCCTTGCTCATCCCGCAGCTTTCTGGAGATCCGATCCGTAAAACCAGGCCCTGTCCCTAAAATATAATCCATAACCCGCAAGGCGTAGTAGTCTGGATTATCGCGGGTAATCCCCAAATGCCCCAGGTAGATATGGAGCTGTTCCTTTTCTTTGTAGATATATTTTACCCGAGGTTTGGTTTGACCGGCAACCCGTACAGATAACCTCTTCGATGCTTCGACTAAAGGCTTCCTGGGCCAATCCCCAAAATATTTCTCAATCTTTTCACGGGCCTCCTCTTCACTTAAATCTCCCACAACGGCTAGAATTGTATTATTTGGGACAAAATAAGTCTCATAATAATTCATAACATCTGAACGGCAAAGGGTTTTAACCGTTCTCGTATATCCTTTTCCGGGGCGATGATAAGGATGATCCCCATAGACCAGTTCTCGAAAAGCCTGATACGCAACGATATTGGGATCATCCTGCTCACTTTTGATGGCAGCCAGTTGTTTATTCCGTTCTTTAATTACATCTTGTTCATCGAACAGGGCATTTTTCAATATATCCGATACAATATCCAGAGCAATATCTACATCTTTGCTCAGGATTTGAGCGAATACGCCGGTACTGGAAGTCTCCAAATTGCCCCCGATGAAATCCATGATTTGGGCAATTTCCAGACCACTTCGGTTTTTGGTCCCTTCGTCTAAAAGTGTTCCGACCAGATAAGCGAGTCCGGCTTTGTCTTCCGGTTCATGCTTTTGCCCGGCATCGACAAAAGCCTCTATGGCAATGATAGGATAAAATCGGTTTTCTAAAAAAAGAACAGTTAATCCGTTGGCCAGAACCCATCTTTTCGGTTCGAAATCCTTCATTCCTCTATTCTCCTGTTCTTTCTTGTTTTCTCGGGAACGGCCCAACCTACCGTTTTGTTTTCATCCACGAGATACTGATTAACAACCCGAACGATATCTTCTTGGGAAACTTTTTCGATATTTTCCAGGTAAGTGTTTAAGAAGTCATAATGAAGGGTTGTCTCGTAATATCCAATGGCTTTCGCCAGATTGTAGGCTGTTTCCTGGTCAAAGATAAAATCTGCGGAGATAATATTCTTAGCCCTTTGCAGCTCATGGTCTGAGATACCTTCCTGTTTAATTCGATCTAATTCCTCCATGAGGATTTTTTCGACTTTTCCTAGACTTTTACCGGGACGTAGCTCCGTATAGATAAAGAAGGCACCTTCATATTTCCGCGCATCATGGGAGGCTCGAACAAAGTTAACCAGTTTCTCTTTTTCCACTAACCTCTGATAGAGGCGAGAACTCTTTCCGGAGCTTAATAAGGTATCCAGCACATCCAGGGGGTAATTATCCGGATGACCGATTTTAGTCGTATGAAAGCCCATTTCCAATCGTCCAACCTGGGTTTCTTGAACAATTTTGAATCGATGTTCCCCACGCTGTTTCGGTTCTCGGGAAGTAACAGGAAGGGGTGGAGGACCCGGAGGGATGGGATCGAAAAGCTGATGAATCTTCTCTAACGTTTTATTCGCGTCAAAATCTCCTACGATGACGAGGGTTGCATTATTAGGCAGGTAATAGGTGTTGTAATACTGAATAACGGCCTCTCGTGGGACTTGTTCTATATCTTCTTGCCATCCAATGATGGGATGATGATAGGGATGGACGCGAAACATGGTGGCTTCTAACTCCACTTCTAGTAAGCCCCAAGGGGAATCTAGACTTCTTTTCATTTCTTCAAGGACCACTTTTCGTTCCAGCTCGAATTCCTCAGGGTCAAATAGACAATTCCGCATTCGGTTAGCCTCGATTTCCAAAGCCACTTCCCATCGGTCTGAGGCAAAGTTAAAGAAATAAGCGGTATAATCATGGGATGTGAACGCATTATTATGACCGCCATGGATCATGGTTTTTAGATCGATCTCTCCTTTACGATATCGGTCAGTACCCTTGAACATGAGGTGTTCTAAAAAGTGAGATAAACCTGTTTCCCCTTTCCTTTCGTTTACCGAGCCCACTTTATACCAGATCATGCTGCATACAACCGGTAAATGGTGCTTTTCCAGAGTCAGAACCTTAAGTCCGTTCTCCAGTACAGTTTCTTGAATATTATCTTTTAATAAAGTCAAATATTCTCATCCCTCCTTAATAGAACTCTATTAAATCTTTCTTTCCCTCTTAATCCTCATTAATCCTCATGGGATAAGGGATTGATAGATTTATTATTATACGTTAAAAGCCCAGGGTTATCAAGAAATTTTTTATACCCTCTACAATCTGGCAGGATATCCTTTTCCCGGGAAAAGGCCGCCCAATTACACACGGATGATTCTATAGAGCTGCCTTACCGGATGGAATGACAGATTTTATTTTACCAGAATATGTCCCTTGACGAAGAGAAGGTTCCAGGTATACCCTAGAGCAGTACAACCCAAAAATGGTAAGAGAAAGGAGAAAAGAAAATGGAAAATGTCCGCGTGGAATGGAAAGCTTTACAGGAATTTGCTACCCAGGTATTTGAAGGGTTGGGGATGCCACCCAAGGATGCGGCCAGGGAGGCTGAAGTGCTCATATGGGCCAACCTACGTGGTGTGGATTCCCACGGAGTCCAATTAATTGCTTCCTATTTGAAGCAGGTGGATGCGGGGGTGATGAATCCAAAGCCTCGTATTCAGATTATTAAGGAGACCCCTGCTACGATATTCGTTGAAGCTGACCGGGCTTTTGGACCTATCGTTACTACTTTTACTATGGAAAAGGTCATCGAAAAAGCGCGGGAAGTGGGGATAGGCTGGGGATTGATCCGCAACACAACCCACCAGGGGGCCATGGGCTACTACAGTCAGATGGCTGCCGCACAAGGCATGGCCGGTATTGCCGTAGTCAGCAGTCCACCCAATATGGCGCCCCCAGGGGCTCGTGCTGCCGGGATCCATAACAGCCCTATTTCCATTGCAGTACCAGGTAAAACCCGGAAATTTATCACCCTGGATATGGCAACCAGTGTGGTTGCCTGGGGTAAACTGCTGGTAGCCATCGATAAGGGAGAATCCATCCCCAAAGAATGGGGTTTGGACAAAGAAGGACGCCCGACGACGGATCCTAAACAGGTTGCTTTCCTGCAGCCGGCCGGAGGATATAAAGGCTATGGTCTGGCAGTGATGTTCGAATGTTTATCGGGCCTGATGGCCGGTAATCCTTTAATTACAGCCATTCTGCTCAAGCAAATACAAGGGTCTCCGGTTATCCAAAACAGCTTTGTGGGGGCTATAAATATCGGTAACTTCACAGATATTGATGAGTACAAGGAGAATGTCGATAAATTGGTTGCTGCAATAAAGAGTCTACCACGACAGGAAGGGGTCGAAGAGATTTTCGTACCGGGGGAACCGGAGGAACGTGTCTATGAGGATCGAATTAAAAATGGGATTCCACTCCCACCGGGAACCATCGAGAAACTGCGAGCTGCTGCGGAACGGTTTCAGCTTAAATTACCACCGGGTCTTTAAAACTTCTTTCTCATTTTCGTTAAATCCAGAGAAGAAAGGGCCGACCTTCAAGGTGCAGGCCCTTCTGGATGAAATCTCCTTGACAGGAAGAAACTCCTTCGGTTAAATATAAAGCAGGTAAATAGAAGAGTTTGTCTTATCTTATATATAAGTGTTAAGAGATCCGTTAAGGAGATAAGGAGGTGAGTTTGTCTGAAAACGAAACTGGTGAGTTTAAAAGATGCCGTAGATCTTATCCGGGATGGATCCAAGATTGCCGTTGGTGGTAATAGCCTTCATCGCTCTCCATCGGCTATCATTCGGGAGATAGCGCGGCAAAAAAAGAAAGATCTGGAGATTATTAAGACGGCCGGAGCTTATGATATTGATTTGCTCTGTGCGGCCGGGTGTCTGAGAGCCGTCTCTGCGGGATTTGTTGGATTTGAGGTGGAATTTGGTCTGGCACCTAATTTCAGGAAAGCCGCCGAGAGCGGTCAGATCCAGGTTAAAGAAAATTCCTGTTATACGGTTATATCTGGATTACGGGCGGCCGCATACGGGATTCCTTTTCAACCCACTGCAGGGCTTTGGGGGAGTGAACTACCGGAGGCTGCAGGATTTAAAAAGGTTCAAGATCCCTATTCAGGGGTAGAAGTTTATGTGGTTCCGGCTCTAAAGCCGGATTGGGCTATCTTACATGTACAGGCGTGTGACCCTTATGGAAATGCACGGATTTACGGCTCTACCTTTGAAGATATCCTGATGGCGAAGGCGGCCGGGGGGGTCATTCTCTCCACCGAACAAATCGTATCCTCTCAAGAATTGAATACTCAACCCGAGTTAACCCAAATTCCAGGCATATTTGTAAAAGCCGTGGTCGAAGTTCCCCGGGGTGCCTATCCTTGCAGTTGCTATCCCTATTATGATTATGATGTGGATCACATCCGTCAGTACCTTGAACTCTCGACCCATAGGGATCGTCTGGAGGAATATCTTTATTCCCTGGATATGGAGGTTGTTGGGAGCTAACTGAGGGAATAGGGGAGCTAGAGAGGAGAGAAGAACGGTTGTTCCTCCCTTCTCCGACTCTCCCATTCTCTGACTCTCTGACTCGAATATGTGGACTATTTCGGATATCATGGCCGTTTCCATGGCCCGTCTGTTAAGAAATGGCGAGATCGTTTTTCACGGCGTGGCTTCCCCTCTTCCCATGGTGGCTATTCTCCTGGCCAAGAAGCTCCATGCTCCCGATCTGATTTATATCAATATTACCGGAGGGATAGATCCAGAACCGGCGTGGCTTCCTTACTCTACAGTACATCCTGAGCTTTTTAAGGGATCGGCCGTCATCTTTAGCTTACAGGATCTATTTGATCTGGCAGCCCGGGGCGATTTAGATGTTGCCTTTTTAAGCGGAGCTCAAATTGATCAACACGGGCGGACAAATATGACGGTGATAGGATCTCGCCAACACCCTAAAGTTCGCCTTCCCGGAAGTGCAGGGAGTGCTTCCCTTATGCCGGTGGTAAAAAGGGTTATTCTCTGGAGAACGCGGCATGACCGTAAAACTTTTGTAGAGCGATGTGATTTTGTCACGGCAGATGGAAGGGTCGAATGGGTTATTACCCCTTTATGCATTTTTAAGAAGGTGGATAATATCCTCCAGGTTGAAAGCCTTCATCCCCATGCTTCACGTGAAGAAGTCATCGCAAATACAGGTTTTGAAGTCCAATTTCTTCCCGATTTTCATATAACTCCTGAACCTACCCCTGAAGAGCTTAAGTGGCTTTCAGAAATCGATCCCCATCGGGTTCGAGACATTGAATTTTCATAATCCAGGGGAAAATAATACTTGACTTAAAATCTAACCCTAGAGTATGATGACATTTACATATCTAAGCGGTGACCGTCATCATTACGATTGCGCCGCCCGTTTTCTCGTGTGGGTATCTCAACGTGTTCAGGGTTTTGACTCAACATAGCGGCCCTTTCTAAGGGTAACCCTGCCGGTTACTCCTGCAAGTTTAACTTTATGATTGCTTTATAGGGATTTCTTGAAGGAGAAAAGCCATGAATTATGAAATTATGTACCACCCGTCTTATTCCCTGGCGATTGTAAAGCTGGAAGCTGGCGAATTCCTCTCTGCGGGTGCAGGTACGATGGTCAGTATGTCCGATAACATTGTGATGGAGACCAAAGGGCAAAAGGGCGTTCTGGGAATGCTCAAACGGTCTGTTTTAGGAGAGGAGTATTTCTTTATCAATACGTTTCGTGCGGAAGGCGGGAGCGGCGAGATCACATTTGCACCTCCTTTCCCAGGAGATATCCTTTGTTATGAGCTTTATAACGAAACCATTTATGTGCAATCCGGCTCTTATATCGGATCCTCTCCGGATATTGCCATCGATACCAGATGGAATGGATCTAAAAGCTTCTTCTCCCGGGAGAGTCAATTCCTGCTCAAAATCAGTGGGAACGGACCCCTTTTCATAGCCAGTTATGGGGCTATGTATGAAAAGAATCTGGCCAAGGGTGAAAAATATCTAATAGATACCGGGCACTTGGTTGCGTTTACCAACGGGGTTGCTTATGCCATTAAAAGGGTTGGAGGCCTTAAACCGGCTATTCTCGGTGGTGGGGAAGGAGTCGTCTGTGAATTTACAGGACCCGGACGTATTTTTATTCAAACCCGTAGTGAAGATGCCTTTCTCGCCTGGCTTCTATCCAAATTGCCTAAGAAGTAAATTAAAATCTGCCCTGACCTTTCCAGAAAACCCGTTTCCCTTAAAAGGATTTCTGAGGAATAGGACTTTCAAATCCTGTAAAAGCCGGATAAATTTATCCGGCTTTTTAGTAGAAGAGTTATTGGATTTTGGAATTTGTCATCAATCCTAAAACATAAAAACCGGCTAAAACGTATCTTTATTTATCCCAAATGCGGCCTTTATCCCTCCAATCCTTAGATGAGCGGTTACAAAAGGCCATCGATCAGGAAGAAGCCCCGGGTATCACGCTTCTCGTAGCCTATAAAAGTCAATGCATTTATCATAAAGCCTTCGGCTATGCTCAGCTAATTCCAGAAAAAAAGGTACTGACCCTGGAAACCCTCTTTGATGTAGCTTCTCTTACCAAGGTTCTGGCCACCACAACGGCTATTTTATGGCTTCTTAAATCCGGGGAGATTTCCTTACACGATCCGGTTTCCAAATATTTTCAAGAGTTTCGTACTTCTGAGAAGAACTCGATAACCATTCGACATCTTTTGACCCATTCATCGGGCCTACCGGCTTATCATCGGTTTTACCAGGACCTTTGGGAAGAAGATCAAAAACGGGGAGGGGGATTTCTTTGTACACAAGCCGCCAAGGAACAGGCTATCCAAAAAACCTTAACCCTGGATCTTGTCTATCCAACCGGACAGGATTATAGGTATAGCGATCCGGGATTCATCCTGTTGGGAGCTTTAATTGAAAAAATTACCGGTATGGAATTGGATAAGTTCTGTCAACGGGAAATCTGGCTTCCTCTGGGGATGAAAAATACTTTTTTTAATAATTTAAAGGAAACCCCGCCGGCAGCCTTTCGGCGAAACTCTCGGAACTTCGCTGCGACCGAATATTGCCCCTGGCGTCAAAGGGTCCTGTATGGAGAAGTTCACGATGAAAATTGCTATGCCATGGGTGGGGTTGCCGGACATGCCGGCTTATTCTCAACATCTGAAGATATTTACCTTCTCGTGAAGAAGCTATTAGATTGTTATCAAAGAAAAGATGACTGGATGCCACCTTCCTGGGTCCGAGAATTTTTCACCCGACAATATTTACCGAAGCACTCCACCTGGGCTTTAGGTTGGGATACCCCGGCCTCCCAGGGTTCTACCGCAGGGACATACTTTTCTAGAGAATCTGTAGGTCATACGGGGTTTACAGGAACCTCTATTTGGATAGATCTTAAGAGAGATCTGGTTGTTATCTTACTATCCAATCGGGTTCATCCTTCTCGAAGTAATCAACGATTTGCTAAACTGCGACCGGAAGTTCATGACATGGTGCAGCAGGTGGTGAGCAGGGGGTTGTAGGCAGGAAACAGAAAATTTACTGCCCGCTATCCTCTACCTCCCCCTCCCACAGGAATGGATCAAATTAAAAAGATTCACATGATTGCCATATGCGGTACAGGTATGAGTTCACTGGCTGGTATGCTGAAGAGTTCGGGATATGAGATTACGGGATCTGATGATAATGTCTATCCACCGGTCAGTACGCAGTTGGATAAATTAGGAATCCCCTACTTTAAAGGTTTTAAGCCTTCTAACCTGGATCACTATCCTGATCTGGTCATCGTAGGAAATGCCATGTCCAGAGGTAATCCCGAGGTAGAAGCTATGTTGGATCGGGGCCTTAAACATACTTCTTTTCCCCAGGCCCTTTCCGACTTCTATCTCAAAGGCAAACATTCCATCGTTGTAGCCGGAACTCATGGAAAAACCACTACCTCTGCGGTAATCGCCTGGACGCTGGAGTGTGCCGGCTTAGACCCTTCTTTTATGGTGGGCGGGATCACCAAAAATTTTCACAGTAATTATAAGCTGGGTTTGGGAAAATATTTCGTGGTCGAAGGGGATGAATACGATACGGCTTTCTTTGATAAAACTCCTAAGTTCCTCCATTATCGGCCCCGTTCGGCCATTATCACCAGTCTGGAATTTGACCATGCCGATATCTATCAAAATTTAGATCAGATTCGGGAGGAATTTAGAAGATTTATCAAGTTAATTCCCCAGGATGGCCTTTTGGTAGCCTGTGTCGATGATCCTCGGGTTCGGGAACTGGTTCAAAAAGTGAGGGTGCCTTTAGAAACCTATGGATTTTCCCGGGAAGCCCAATGGAGGGCGGAGGATTTGAAATTCTCGGAAAAGGGAACCGAATTTACCATCTACCGCGGAAAAGAGGTATTTGGAAACTTTTTCACAGGTACCATGGGTCGTCACAATGTCCAAAACATGTTGGGTTCGGTAGCGCTCCTTGCCGGATTGGGACTTTCTGCCAAGGAGATTCAGGAAGGATTAGAGACTTTTCAAGGTGTCCGGAGACGTCAAGAGCTGGTAGGAACCGTAGGAGATATTATCGTTCTGGATGATTTTGCCCATCATCCTACGGCGGTTCGAGAAACCCTTCAAGCGGTGAAATCTCGATATCCCGGTAGACGGCTATGGAGTATCTTTGAACCCAGGAGTGCTACCAATCGACGTAATGTCTTCCAAAAAGAATATGTTGGGGCTTTTAAAGAGGCCGATATTATTATTATAGCCGACGTTTACCTTCCTGAGAAGGCTCCGGAGGGAGTCCGTTTCTCTCCGGACCAACTGGCCGAAGATTTGACCCGGGAAGGTAAAAACGCCCGGCATATTAGCGGAACAGATCAAATTGTAGCCTATGTAATGGAAAGAGTCCAACCCGGAGATGTGATCCTTTGCATGTCCAACGGTGGATTTGATGGGATTCAGGGGAAACTCGTAAAAGCCCTTCATTTTGTCTCTAACCCTTAGCCAGAAGGGTCAGTTAAAGTGGGTATATTCAACCAATCAGAACGGTTAAACAAATCATCGAATAAGGTTGATTGATTTCTTCTCCTATAATTTTTTATGCGGTAGTAGAGCCGTTTCTAGCATCCTGAGGAAGGTCTAACCCATCATGAGAGACAGGAGTAAATTGATAAAGTTAGGTCTGATTGGATGTGGGAGAGCAGCAGAAACTCTGCATCTGCCGGCGCTTCGATGGGTACCAGAGATTGAAGTTGTGGCAGTAGCGGATATCGACCTAAATCGTCTCCAGCGAGTGGCTGAGCGGTTTCACATCAAGCGTCGCTACTCCAATTTTACAGCTTTGCTGGATGACCCGGTTGTAGAGGCTATCGCGGTTTGCGTCCCGCCCGAGTTACATGGGGAAGTAGCGCTGGCGGCACTGGATGCGGGAAAACATCTGTTTATTGAAAAACCTCTGGCGTTGAGCCTGGAGCAATGTGATCAATTGATTCAACGCGCCACCTGCTCTTCGAGCATTACGATGGTCGGCTTTAATTTACGTTGGCATCGCTTGGTGCGCCAGGCGCGAACCATCATCCAACAAGGTGTGCTATGGCGTATTTTGCAAGAGTTATATCAGCGTGGCTGGCCGCATCATCTATTACCCCGCGTCTTGCCAACGTTGATTTTAGGGTTGACTGTAGATGCAATGGGCCAAATGATTGGCTATATAAAGGGAGCTGGCAATGCAAGGCAGAAGTTAGTGCATTTTGAGTTCCATCGTGAGCGATATCTCTCCAGGCGGGATAGGGAAGAAAAAGTCAGTAAGATAGAGCAACAGTAATTGGCTATACCCGTAGCTCAACCCTATTAAATTAGGTAAAGCTGATAGAGACTTGGGATAATAGCCCAGCGATTCATTTCATCGAAAAATGGATAATCTAATAGGGTCTCCGTATCCCGGTCACTGAATATCTAAGACCGTAGAAACGGTATTACTGGTCCCACCGGCATCTTTCACATAGAGATTAATTTCGAGTTGTGAGGATCTGGGAGTAAAGGAGTTAACAGGGACAGGTATATGAAGAGTTTTGGGAGCTCCGTTAACTCGGAATGAGATAGGGGAAAGAGAAGGTCCGTTGGTGATAAAAATATAGATTGTTCCCGAGGTTATTCGCTCAGAACCAGGCGTATAATCGGTAGTCAGGGTCACAATCTGCCCGGGACTGGCCGGGTTCGGAGTAATAGTCAGTGAAGATAGAGATGGGGGAGCAACCACCGAAGGTGGAGAATAGAGAAGAGGAACCCTTAAGCCACAGCCGTAAAGAATCCCTACAGTTATCCCGGTAAGAATCCAAAACAAAAGGTTTTTGTTTATCTGTTGCGTCATGGGGGTAACCTCGTTATGTAAGTAGGTTAGAAGTATTCAAATCCTAGTCGTATCTTTCAGATAAACCTTATAAAATAAAGTCTTCTATTTGTCAAGTTTATATCAAAGAAGAAAAGGAGAAGATGATGAAGATCCCATCGCGCTTACGAGAAAATGCCCTGGCCATTTTTAAGGCAGGACTTCAAGCTGCAGATCCTTTAGAAGCTATTCATCGCCATGTCAAACGGATCGGCCTTAAGCTTCAGGTAGGTGAAAAGGTTTACAATCTTTCAGATTATGAAAGGATTTTTGTAATCGGAGGAGGAAAAGCTGGGGCTTCCATGGCTCGAGCCATTGAAGACCTTTTAAAAGGTCGAATTACGGCCGGGCTTGTCAACGTGAAGTATGGGCATTTAGCCGATCTGGAGGTTATTCGGCTTAACGAAGCAGGTCATCCTATTCCCGATGAGGCAGGGGTTCAAGGTACTCAGGAGATTGTGGATCTGGCACGTCAGGCTGGAGAGAAAGACCTGGTAATCTGCCTCATTTCTGGGGGTGGCTCGGCTCTTCTCCCTCTTCCTGTTCCGGGAATCACCCTGGAGGAAAAGCAAACGGTCACCAAACTTCTATTAGCCTGTGGAGCTACGATTAACGAGATAAACACACTGCGAAAGCATATCTCTCAAATTAAGGGGGGCCAACTGGCCCGAATCGTTATGCCGGCAACCCTTATCAGTCTGATTCTCTCCGATGTCATTGGAGATCCTCTCGATGTCATCGCCTCAGGCCCTACCGTACCCGATGAAAGTACCTTCCAGGATTGCTGGCGGATTTTTGAGAAATATCAATTGGTGGATCGAATCCCTCGCTCTGTTCTTAACCATATTCGTGCGGGTTTATCCGGTCGGGTTGCAGAAACCCCTAAACCCGGTGACCCGGCCTTTGCTAAAACTCAGAACCTCATTGTGGGTAGCAATCTCCTGGCCGTTAAAGCAGCCGCCCAAAAAGCCAAGGAATTGGGTTATAACACCCTGATTCTCTCTTCCTTTGTGGAAGGGGAGACCCGGGAAGTAGCTAAAGTTCATACGGCGATCGTCAAAGAGATCTTAAACTCCGGTAACCCTATTCCTCCTCCCGCCTGTATCATCTCGGGAGGAGAAACTACCGTGACCCTCAAAGGAAAAGGATTGGGAGGAAGAAATCAAGAGTTCGCGCTGGCTGCCGCTATAGACATAGCCGGTTTAAAAGACGTGGTAATACTGAGCGCTGGAACCGATGGAACCGATGGTCCGACCGATGCAGCCGGTGCTATCGTCGATGGATCTACCGTGCAGCGGGCCAAAGATTTAAACCTGGATCCTTTTAAATATCTCCAGGAAAATGATTCGTACCATTTTTTTCAACCCCTTGGGGATTTGATCCTTACAGGACCTACCAATACCAACGTGATGGACTTACGAATCCTGCTGGTAGGTGCCTAAGCAAATTCCTTGGGAAATATTCCAATGAGAAGGCTGGTTTTGGTATCCCTTGTGGGGATTCTTCTTTATTTTTGGGAAATAGCGTATAGTGGCCCGGGGGAGATTTTGCGGGATAAGTTAGTTCAGGCAAGCCCCGTTCAGCCCAATATGCCGCAGACCTCGCCCGCTCAACCCCAAACTCCTCCTCCCCTTCCCACCCGACCCATTAAACCTCAAGTACCTCTATCCATCCCCCGTCCCTGGATCATACCGATCCCTCCGGCTATGCCTGGAATCCCGGCAAACTTCGAATTTCTGTTAATCCCGATAAAAACCAATCTTCTCACGGCAGGCTTCAATTCCAGAAGAGGTAATATCCGGGTGGCCAGCCTGCGTATTCGATCCGCCATAGCTGAATTAGATCTGCTTCGGCAGTGGTTTCCGGATACAACTCCTCAGATTCAACAGGCCCAAAGTAACCTGAATGAAGCCTTACGGCTTTTGGATCGAAATAGACCCGATGAAGCGGTCCGACTCCTCAGAGAGGCTGAAAAAAATCTCGATTCCATCCTGAAAGGGGACCGTATCAGGTAGAGATCTTGAATCGAATCTCTTGAAAGTTTTTTTCAAGGGTATCCAATCGTTGGAGGGTGGTTTCATACTTTGTGAGGAGTATTTCAACCGGTCGGAGGATATGGTCCTCTAAAGATTTGAGAATATCCTTCTGGGCTTGTTCTTTAAGCTTATCTTGCTCCCTTCGAATCAAATGGCGAATTCTCCGTTTTAGGACCAAAGCTTCTATAAAGTAGCTGAGCAGAGGAACTGAAATTAAAGAAAAAATTAGAGATTGAATGTGGAGAAGGATCTCGTCTAAATGGATCTCATAAAGGGAAATTCGACTGATATAGGATAAAGCCGGAATCCCAACGGCGGCTATGGTGGCCAGCAGAGGAAACAGATGTTGTCGAAATCTCCATTTCTCCCATCCGGATAATCGGGTATAGCTTTCCTTTAAAGAGGCCTTTAATTTTTCTTTTTCAACTTCTAAAAGCTTTTTGATCTGATCCCGGCCAGGAGGATGGATAGGTGTATAAGTATACGGGTGTGTAAACGTACGGGAAGTCGCTCCCCTACTCCCACTTTCTGAGAATACGCTCTCCCATTCTTTTTTAATATCCCGCAGAAGGGTATTCAGGCGATGATAAACGGCGCCTGAATCCATCAGAGCATCCCATTTATCTAAATAAGCAGAGATATCTTGAAAATCTTTTTCCTGACCCTGTCCGGAAAATGTGGTTGCAAATTCTTGTAAATAGCCTTTAAAGTCGGAGGTTATCTGACGTAGGATATAAAAAGGAGAAAACAACCGAAATTTAAAGCTGATCATAAACCCCAGAGGACCTCCCACGAGGAGATCGATGCGATTCATAAAAACGTCCTCCAGAGTTCTCCTAAAATCTCGAGTAAATAACGGATCTACGACCCGATCCTCCACAATTTTAGGAATACTGGCCAGAGAACCCATTCCGGTCCGGTCAGGGAGACTTGTCCGGGGCCTGTCGGAGGGTTTTAGACTGGCCTCGGTTAGTAAATATCGACATTTCTGGATCGTTTCCAATCCCTTTTCAAAATGAAGCAGGGTTTTTAAGTCGAGGAAAAGGGAATGAATATCTTCTAAAAACTTCATCTGACCCATCTGCTTCAAAGTGGCCTGATCCCGAATCAACTTTTCGAGCTGGCCGAATTCATTTTCGTTAAAATCTTTCACTTCTCCTTGCTTACTCTGGAGAGCTCGCTTTGCAGAAATCCGGAATATCCGATTTCGGGGAATGTTGGGGTAGCCCTCTTCCTTCAAAACTTCCAGGAAATGATCCACGATCCTTTCCAAACTTTCTCTGGCCTGTTTGCGGTTCGGTTTATTTTCCAGGAGCTCATCGATTCGATTAAAAACAAAAATAAAGCTCTTTTGATAGTTGGCTAAAACCGATAAGTACTTTTCATGGAGGACCTCATCGTTATACTTTTCATGATCTACCATCCAGATAACGATGTCGGCATGGGGAATCATTTCATTGACTTGTTGGGGATGCGAAGGTTCGTCGCTGTCAATGTCCGGTAAGTCTATCAGAACCACTTCTTCCAGGGAGAATTCTTTGTGGGAAGAGATCTCATCCCGACCAGGATGGAAGAAGGGATATTTTAAAATCTGATCGATCCGTTTCTGATGGCAGAAAAAGATTTTATGATCTGTGAACCCACGCTTTGCAGAACTTTTAGAAATAACTTTCCCGGCAAGGGCATTGATTAAAGCAGATTTGCCAACCCCGGTTCCGCCAACGAGTGCTATAAATAAAGGTTCATCCAGGGCATTCAACTTTTCTTGAATAGACCGGACCTTTTTTTGAAATGGTTCCAAAACGGCAGGATCCGGCTGGATAAAGTCCAGTTCATTTACGAACCTTTCTAGATCGTTGACCAGGTCCTTGAGATGGCCCTTGAGTTTACTTTGCATCGAGAAGGTGGAGGGTGAGAGGTCCGGTGAGCCTTCCTTTCACCTCTTATCTGGCTCCTTTCGCCTAATCCTTTTCGGCTTCCAGCCGTTGTATAAAGGGTACGGCTTTTGTTTTAAGGAGGTTTACATGATCTACCAAACGATCGATGTGTTCTAAATCCTTTTGATACTTTTGGATAAACCTTATATAGCGTTCTTTTCGTTTGTTTACTACATTTTTGAAAATATCTAAGTATCTTTCCCCTCCGGCAACCATAAACCGTTCCAGTTCTTCTTTTCCCCAAAATTTAGTAACCAGCCAATCCCATACCCAAGAGATTCCGGCTGCAGCGGCAGCTTCTTCCCCTGTGATGGTTCCCCCCTTGGCTCCAATGTAAATGAAAAGAAGTAAAATAAGTATTAAAATGACACTATCCATCAAATTGATCCACACAGAGCCAACTTCCCTAAGGGTTTGTATTTTGGAGTGTACCTCTCCTTCTAGCCACTTCTTAAATTGGGCGACTTCCTGGTTATATAAGGTATAGACCGAGTCTGAAGCTACCCCTTCCAGACCGGATCCAATGCAACTCTCTTTAATCACTCGCTGCACATGGTCTTCTACATCTCCCAGGTGGCTCATCAGAATATTGAATTTCTTATCGAAATCCCCTTCGATAAAATGCTCGATGGCATCTCGACTTCTTTGGAGGGTCTTTTCTTCTTGACCGAAGATGCTCTTAAACCATTCCCAAACCGTTTTAACTCCCTTTAAAAGAGCTACATTCAGGGATCCGATGAGACTCGCCAGGTTTTCTCGAATCAAATTGATAACCGCACGGTTATTAAGCCCTCCCACGAGTTTAATTTCATTGATCATCGCTTCGGTGGTAAGGCGAAAATCTTTTTCAATTTGACTTTCCAGGCTGAGAAGTTCCCGTTGCTGTTCCTGGAGATGGGTAAGCAGGGCTTCTACCCGCTCAATCAGATGATCCAGGGATCTGGAGACGAGTTGAAACTTAAACTTTCTTTTCTCTGCCGGATTCAGAAAGGTGTTAAAAAATTCGTAAAACTCATCTCTAACTTTTTGAGAAAGCTGCTGGGGATAATTCTCTGTTTGGGGTTGTTCCCGATCTATATAGAAAACTTTTTCTTCTAAAGGGGATCCCTGGATTCTTGAACGGGAGTCGGTAGGGCCCATCTTTGGGATCCTTCCCTTTTCCCGTAAGTGTTCCTTAAAATCCTCTATAAGCCCCTCGGCTTTATGCTCCGGGGTAAGCTTATTAAGAACAAAGACGATAGGTTTTCCCAGGCTTCGTAGGTACCGGACATCCTCCCAGAGACGGTTATCTGCATACTTTTCTGTGCTGAATATAAACAGGATTAAGCTCGCGATATGAAACAGATCATGGGCAACCTCCTTGTTTTGAGCCTCGGTTGTATCTATATCGGGGGTATCCAGTAGAGCAAAATCTTCCGGGTAGTCAGGTCGTTGGGAGGGATACAGGATAATTTTTTTAGGAAAGGATTTTGGTTTGTCCCTGGAAGATCTTGTGACCCGGTTTTCAGATACTTGCAACATGACCTGTTGAGACACAATCTTCTCGTACGGTTCCAGGAAATCTTTTCGATTGAAATAAACCGTTTGGGAAGGGTGGTGGTAGAGAACCGGGATCGAAGTAGTCGGCCTTAAAAGGCTGACCAAACTTGCGATCTCGCCTGCAAGGGTGTTAAACAGCGTCGATTTCCCACAACTCGAGCCTCCGGCAAAGGCGATGATAAAGGGCATATTAAGGTTGCTTAAAATAGAGATCGCGCCTTCCAGATCCCGAGAACGAATCTCAGATAACTCCTCTGTTTTTTTTAAATAATCTGGATAACCGGGGAGAAAGTAAACCCTGGTGAGATCCCCGGTGATTTGATGGAGAAGCTCAAGAATTCCTTGTCTCTGCTCTTCAAGTTCTATACTGGGTGATTTAAATGTTGAAGTATTCATCAGGGATTAAATAAGAAATTGATCTTCTTTAAAAAAGCTGTTTAACCCGCCATCAGGCTTAAATGATTGTAATTATAATATAACACAGACATTTTCTACTGCCATATTAAATTTAAAAACAGGTCATATCCCTTTGCAGAATGGGGCTTTCGTTTCCAGGCCTTCTCCAATATCCTGGACTTAAAGTAATCCCCGGAAAGCTCCAACTGTGTAACTGGATCTGGGATCAGTCATTCCGGTGGAGCTTAACGGGTTTAACCCTTTCCCTGGGGTTCGATAACCTCGATTTAAAGTCCCTGAATCTTATTCCAACCCAGGAGCCCTCGAGGGGTTAGAGAGCTATTTAAAATTTTAGTTGCGAGATCGATAGTTTCTTACCGTTATGATAAAATCTTGACAGTTTGAGAGAAGCAGGTTTACACTCTTTTCTGAGATTAAAGGGGGTAAACACGGCCTGGAAAGTTCTATCTTTGGACTTGCTTAGGGACCCGAATAGG
>JAUQPW010000035.1:0-14477 GCA_030550175.1 bacterium | reverse complement strand
TTGAAAATTTTCCATTTAATCTGTTTTAGATAGGAGGTTCTTTCATGCGTTGGTCAAGGTATTTTTTACCTACTTTAAGGGAGGTGCCAGCAGAAGCCGAAGTCATCAGTCATCAATTGATGGTAAGGGCAGGAATGATTAGAAAATTGGCCGCAGGGATCTATTCTTATCTTCCCTTTGGATTGAGGGCTTTAAAAAAAGTTAGGGAGATTATTCGGGAGGAAATGAACCGGAAGGGAGCGCTGGAGGTTTATCTTCCCGTAGTTCAGCCTGCAGAGATCTGGCAGGAATCGGGTCGATGGCAGCTTTATGGTAAAGAACTGTTACGGTTTAAAGACCGACATGCTCGGGATTTTTGTCTGGGTCCCACCCATGAAGAAGTGATCACCGATATTGTACGTAAAGAGGTTAAATCCTATCGCCAGCTTCCCCTTAACCTTTACCAGATCCAGACAAAGTTTCGAGACGAGGTTCGGCCCCGGTTTGGG
Organism: bacterium; assembly: GCA_030550175.1. Classification (GTDB taxonomy): domain Bacteria; phylum Moduliflexota; class Moduliflexia; order Moduliflexales; family JAUQPW01; genus JAUQPW01. The sequence goes on along the minus strand of JAUQPW010000035.1, from coordinate 13,989 downwards.
CTTATGCGGGGTCGAGAGTTCGAGATGAAAGATGCTTACAGCTTTGATAAAGATGAAGAGGGGGCCAACAAGAGCTACCAGGACATGTACGATGCTTATTGCAGGATTTTTGAGCGGTGCGATCTCAATTTCCGGGCTGTGGAGGCCGATACAGGTCCGATAGGAGGTTCCTATTCCCATGAGTTTATGGTGTTGGCCGATACCGGGGAAGATATTGTGGTGGGTTGTGATACCTGTAGCTATGCGGCGAATATGGAGAAAGCCGAAGTTCGACGGGAATCCATTGAAACCCAAGGGGTTGAAATGAAGGAGTTGGAAAAAATTTATACGCCCCAGGTTAAGACGATCCAGGATCTGACCACTTTTCTATCTGCTAAACCGGATCAAATGGTTAAAACTTTGATATTTCAAGTCGATGGGCGACCTGTAGCGGCTCTGGTTCGTGGAGACCATGAAATTAACCCGGTAAAGCTTAAAAATCTTCTGGGAGCCGATGTGGTGGAAATGGCCGATGAGGAAACCGTTCGAAGAATTACCGGTGCTCCGATAGGATTTACAGGTCCTGTAGGACTTAAGGGTATTGAAATCATTGCAGATTTTGCCGTTCAGGGGATGGTAAATTTCATTACCGGGGCCAATGAAGTGGATAGGCATCTAAAGAATGTTAACCTGAATCGGGATTTTAAAGTAGATCGGTTTGCAGATATTCGTCAGGCAATGGAGGGGGATCTTTGTCCACGGTGTGAAACCGGAAGACTAAAAATTACCCGAGGTATTGAAGTTGGGCATGTATTCAAGTTGGGAACCAAGTATAGCAAAGCCATGGGAGCTACTTTCCTGGATGCCGATGGAAAGGAAAAATACATTATCATGGGTTGTTATGGAATTGGGGTTGGAAGAACGGTAGCGGCTGCCATCGAACAAAATCATGATGAAAACGGAATTATCTGGCCTTTCCCCATTGCACCTTTTCACGTCCTGATTTTACCCGTTAACATGACAGACTCCCGCATGGTGGAAACAGCCGAAAAAATTTATCAAGAGCTTCTGGCAGAGGGGGTTGAAGTACTTCTAGATGACCGGGATGAAAGGCCGGGGGCTAAGTTTAAAGATGCCGATCTTATTGGAATTCCTCTGAGGATTACGGTAGGCAACCTGGCCGTATCTGAAGGAAAGGTTGAAATTAAATTCCGTAAAACGGGAGAAGTTGAAAAAGTTCCTGTCAATGAAGTAACACAACGGATTAAAGCGATTCTTTCCGCCCAGCTAAAATAGCTGGCAAATAGTTTGCGCTCAACCTTACACAAGGATAGGGGGTGAGCATTTGGGTATGGGCTTGCTGAAACGAAGGGTTAAAATTGGCCTTGCACTGGGTGGGGGAGTTGCCCGCTCTATCGCCCATGTAGGTATCTTTAAAGTTTTAGAAAGAGAGAAAATTCCCATTGATTGTATGGCCGGTTGTAGTGGCGGAAGTTTAGCCGGCGCTCTCTATGCCTCTGGGGTCAGCATCGAAGATCTAGAACGTATAGCTTCAACCCTCACCTGGAAACACATTGCTAATCTGGCACTTCCCAATCGGGGTTTTATTTCTAATAAAAGAATGCTCCGATTTTTAGAAAAAAATTGTCTCAAGAGTCGATTCGAAGATTTGCGTATTCCCTTTAGTGTTGTGGCTACGGATCTCATGACGGGAGAGGAAGTTATCTTTGATCGGGGTGAACTGTTCCCGGCCATCCAGGCAAGTTGTAGTATTCCGGCCATTTTTAGACCGGTTAAGATCCAGGGCCGCCATTACATCGATGGAGGTTTTGTCAGCCAGATTCCGGTCAGGGCTGTCAGAAGAATGGGAGCCGATCTGGTGATTGCCTGCGATGTCAATTATAACGAGATCCGTAATGGAGAGCCTACCAATCTTGTAACCCTTATTTTTCACCTTCTTTCTACCGTATCCCGGAAAAATGCCCTGGAATCCAGACAACAAGCAGATATTGTAATTTCGGTTGATGCCCATGGCATTGGATTATCCGAACTCCACCGGGGTAAGGAGATTATTGCCCGGGGAGAAGAGGCAACACTCCAAATTCTTCCTATTTTGAAACAGGAAATCAGTAAACGAGAAAGTTTAGTTTCCCATACTTTAAGTAAATTATGTCATCTTTGAAAAGCATGGTAAATCCCCTTAGACGGCGAATCTGCCGTCTAAAACGTTAAGATATTTTTTCAGGTGACAAAAGAAGATCAATGCCTTCAGGGAGAATTGGTATGGGCTCGTGTCGGCGAGATCGCTAGTACTTGTGGTAATAACCGGTTTTATCCTAATCTTTGGAGCGTTCTTGTTTTGGCCGGTCTGTGTTCCGTTAAGTGAAGAAGATCTCGCATCGTTCAACGTACGCATTGAGCAATGAACTGATAAAGATTTCTATCTCAGAGTTTTTCAAAGGCGAGCGGGCCGGTGGTATCAGTGCAAAACCAGGCTTTCAAGAAAAATGTTCTTTTGAAGGTATCCTGGGAGCACCTCACAGGCGTTTTAGAAGTGAACGGACAAAAAACGTATATTAACGAACGAACTAACGATCCTCAAGAAGCTCAGGCTTTAATACCCCGATAAAAGGAAGATTGCGATACCTCTGTTTATAATCCAATCCATACCCCACGACAAATTTATCTGGAATTTCAAAACCTTGATAAGCAATAGGAAGTTTTACGATTCTTCGGAATGGTTTATCTAAAAGGGTACAGATTTTTAGACTGGCAGGTTTTCTGGCCTCCAGATTGTTGAGTAGATACCTTAAAGTCAGACCGGTATCGATAATATCTTCAACGATGAGAACCTCGCGTCCGGTGATTATTTCATCCAGATCTTTTAAGATACGAACCACTCCGGAGGTTTTTTGAGAATCTCCATAACTGGAAATGGCCATGAAATCCAGGGATATATGAATAGAGATGGCCCGGGCCAGATCGGACAGAAAAAACACCGCGCCTTTTAAAATACTTACCAGGATAGGTTCTTTATCCTGGTAATCCCGGGAAATGGCTTCGCCCAGTTCTTTAACACGATGTTGAATTTGGTCTGCAGATACGAGAATTTCTTGAATATCGTTGGATAGCATAAGAGAAATTTCCTACAAAAAAGTTAAAAAATTTTTATTTTATCTTGACAAACTAAACAGAAAATCTTATCTTATTGGTAGAAGGCTCCAAGGGGTAGGAAGGTTGATCTAGCTGACCTAAAGAAGTGGTAATTTCGGTGAAGTTACCGCAAATTGAAACCTGTAAGGGGAGTAAAGGTTGCGGTAATGGAGAAAAGACCACAGGAGTTCTTCCTCTTCAGGAAGGCTAGGTAGACCGGATGATCACTTGGGGCCTTCCTCTTTTTTTACCCCTCGACTCAATCCGTATTTATAAAAGAGCTGTTGGTAGTCCTTTTCATAAAAAATCTTGATATTGATGTTAGGATACAATTCTCGAAGTTTCCTGATTTTTCGATTCTTTCGGGTAACCAGTTGTTGCTTCATGGTGGTTAATTCAATATAAAGATCCAGATCGGGTAAATAAAAATCCGGGGTAAAGGCTGTAACCACGTTTCCTTGCTCATCCCAAGATAGAGGGAAAGTTCTGGGTTCATATTCCCATCGAATTTGATAAAAATCTAAAAGCCTGGCAAATTCTTCTTCACTAGGGTTTGCAAAAATCGTTTTACGATGGGAAGGTTTTTTTCCAGTTAGAAATTTAGCCAGGTTTAATTTACTGTTAAATTTTAATTTTTCCAATTCCTCCGAAGTTTCCTTCTTTTTAAATCTAATTTCCTTCAGCTCGACAGCTTGAAGGATCAATTTAATCGCACTCTCCTGCGTCCAGCTATCTGTATTGAGGATTAAATCATAGAATTTGAAGTCCATCCAATCCTCTCCGTACAGGTATCGGATATATTCCCGGCGGTGACGGTCACTTTCTTCCAGTAGAGAAGCTGCCCTGGCTTCATCCACATTAAGTCTTTCACAAAGCCGTTTTATTCGACTTTCCCAGGATGCCAGGATTTTGATATGAAGGGCACTGGAAAAGCCTTTGAAGAGAAAAGTTCCACCCCGACCCAGAACGATGATATCCCTTTCCAGGGCCATGTCTGCAATAATAGTTCGAACCAAATCTATATACAATCTTCTCTGATCATCGGTCTCCTGAATTCCTTCCGGAATTTTTTCATCGATCTCATCCAGGTGGAGGCCGGGGATTTCATAACTCCGGAATTGCTCGCGGAGAAATCCTTGATCAATCAGAGTAAAACTTAACTCTTTGGCTAACCGATTGGCAATATCCTCGCCACCACTGGCCAGTAACCGAGAAATAGTGATAATGGCCATAAGGAAAAAGACAACAATATAGAGATGCGAGGCGACACCAATAGAAAGTAGCCTATCTGATCTGGTATCTTCGCATCTTTAACTTATTCTTCGATGTACTTTTGAAAAATTATAACAGCTAAAATAAAACTTACGGCTGCATAGACAAAAAGTTCCAGAATATACTGACTTTCCACCCTCCCCTGAAGAAGTGCCTGCCGTGCACCCTCGAAAATCGCCGTTGTAGGTAGCAATTTAATCAAGGGGAGTACCTCTGACGGAAAAGAAGAGAGGGGAAAAAATAAGCCTGCCAGGAAGACCAGAGGAGTTATTACCACTCCTTGAATTTTATTGAGATCTTCCGGTCGGTCCATCACGGTTCCACACATGGTTCCCACACAAGAGAAGATCATAGAACCCAGGAAAACAAATAGGAGATAGAACAGAAGATGGGAGAAAACAAGGGAATAGTCCATCAACAGACCTAAAGCAGATTCTGCGCCTGTTGAAGTTTGGAAATTTATCAGGAACAGTAAAATTATGGCAACCACAATTCCTTTGATGGCACCCAGGAGAAAACCGGAAAGAATTTTGCCGATCACGATCTCGTAGACGGAGATGGGATTTACCCGGTATTCGTTAATTGTCTTCTGGACAATTCGATGGAACCACAAACTCCAGGCCCCGTGGTCAAAGGCACTGGTTACGGCGGTCATGGAGACCAATCCGGGCACCACAAACATCGTATAGGGAACGCCTTCTATATCGGACAGGTAGCCCTGTAACCCAAAACCAAAGGCTAGGAAAAAAGTCAGGGGGGAAACAATGGTCGGCAAAAGATCCGACGAAATATTTCGCCAACTTACGATAAAATCTCGTTCGCAAATAGGAAAAATACCGCGCAACTCTATGATTCCTTCAGTCTCGAATGCTTCTCCCTGTTAGATGAATAAAGACATCCTCCAGGGTAGGTTCAAGACGACGGATTCCTCTAATGTATTTAGTCTCAATACGTTCTATCAAGGGCTTTAAATACTTTTTGTCTTTCAAATTAATCCGAATAGAGCCATTTTCTTCATAGGGATTGTCGCTGATGAAGTATAAAAACTCTCGCTGGGAAGGATCTGGTTTGAAGTCAGGCTCAAACTCCACTTCATAGAGATCCGATCCTTTTAAAGTTTCTTTGATAGAGGCACTGGTTCCATCTATCAAGGCTTTGCCATGATCTAAAATTACAATCCGGTCGCAGAGTTGATCCGCTTCCTCCATATAATGGGTGGTTAGAAAAATGGTTGTTTTTTCCTTTAAAGATTGAATATACTCCCACACAGCCCGTCTGGATTGGGGATCAAGTCCGGTCGTAGGTTCGTCTAGGAAAAGCACAGTTGGAGAATGTATCAGTGCCCTTGCAATCACCAGACGTCTTTGCATACCGCCGGAGAATTTGTCCGGAAAGTCGTTTCTCCGATGAAAAAGACCCATCATGTTGAGTAAGTAATCGACTCTTTCGTTATATTCAGATCGGGGCATCCCCTGCATTTTAGCGTGGAGGGTCAGGTTCTCTCGGGCAGTTAAGTAGCGATCTAAGTTGTTCTCCTGGGGAACTACCCCGATAATCCTTCTAATTTTAATCGAATCTTTTTTAATATCATATCCATGAATATAAGCTTCTCCCGAAGTGGGGGTGGTGATGGTCGTAAGTATTTTCACAAGGGTAGTTTTCCCGGCTCCATTGGGTCCTAACAGCCCAAAAACAGTTCCTTCCTCGATATTCAGGGAAATTCCATCGACTGCGACGATGTTCTTATAAACTTTTCGTATATTTTTAAGGATGATGGCCATGATCTTATACCCATTTTGATGGAATAAATTGCATCTTGTTCATTCCCTCTGAAGAGGTTGTATCCTGGGTAGGGGCGACGCTGCGTGGCCCTTACGCAGGCAGCCCCTTCACTTCCTGTCTTTCAATTAAAGTGAGGTCTGCTAGACCGGCTTGGTTCGTTCTATGGCACGAAAACTCAAAACAAGGGTGATACCGGCGGTTAATAGAAGGAGCGCAGGAATCTGTTTTGGCTCCCCAACCGCCATACGAACCTCTTCAGGAGGGGCTATTTGAGCAAGAAACAGGATAATAGAATTATTGGTTGTATGGGCCAGCATAGCGGTCAAAATGCTTCCGGTCTTTAAAACAAGATAACCAAAGAGGATACCCAATAGGGAGGTGGGAATAAATCGATAAATGTCTAAATGGATAATTCCAAAAAGGACTCCGGCCAAGATTATGGCTGTTTCTCTATGAAAACCCTTCAAGAAGCCACTTAGAATAAATCCTCGAAAAAGCATTTCTTCACAAATTCCCGGAAGGACTGCCAGTAGAAGGATACCCCAAATTAAAAATAAACCCTTAAAGTTTAGCAGAAATTCCTCAAGAAACTTCGCGTACTCGGGAGGAGTGGGGATAAACCTTTCCTGAAGGATGGCGAATTGAGTGATAAGTATAAAGGCTGCCCCTGTTATTAAAACGGTTAGACAGGCCGTCTTAAAATTTATAGGGGTTAGTCGAAAGGTTTTTCTGAAATTAAGCCGCAGACTTTTTGCATATACCAGAGTTGGAAGGAAGATATAGAGAATCTCGGTGAGTATCAGACCGATCTGGCGATGCCAGATTTGAAGTAAACTTCCGATCATAGCAACAAAAATCAAACAAAAAGCAAACAGGTAGAAAGCCTGTTTGGGTCCTGGAAGGTCGGTCTGGTGTAAGATTTCAGAATAAAACGCCGGTTTATAAAAAGGATCCTGATTTTCAGGGGACAAATTCATCTGATCCATGGGTATTATTTTAACAACTGGAACGGTAAATTTAAAGCCTGCTCAAACAAAGTTTATAATACAACAGTACGGCTTTTTTACCCATACGTCAAGGAGAGGCTTTTATAAAGCCGGTTTCTCTATTTTTTCACATAGTTCTTGCGTACGATTCCGGATGTTCTATCTTTAGGGTAGGAATCGGATGGTAGGTTGTTTTTTTAATCTGCTTTAAATTTAAAGGGCTGAATTTCAGCTATATTTTTTGAACCTGCAGGGAGGAGGAGGGTCACGTTGGCTCGTTACTGGCTTTTAAAAACAGAACCCGATGAATATTCTTATGATGATCTCGAGAAGGACGGAAAAACTGTATGGGATGGGGTTTCCAACAATCTTGCCTTGAAGTATCTACAACAGATTCGCAAAGGGGATCTGGCTTTTATTTACCATACTGGAAATGAGAAGGCTTTGATAGGGATTGCCGAGATTGTTTCCGATCCTTATCCGGATCCATCCCGACAGGACCGGAAACTTGTTGTGGTCGACATAAAGCCCAGGGAGCGGTTACCCCGATCAGTACCCTTGGCGGAGATAAAAAACCGGCCTGAGTTTGCGGATTTTGAACTGGTTAAACTGCCACGTCTTTCGGTAATGCCGGTGACCGAAGTTCAATGGAAGCAACTTTTGTCTTTGGCGAGAGGAGTAAAATCATGAGTACAAAGTGGAGAACGCTGGGATCCAGGATTGCCTATGAGAATCCCTGGTACCGTATTCGAGAAGATACGGTCATCCGACCCGATGGGACTGAAGGGGTATATGGGGTATTGGAGAGAGGAGCGGCGGTTCTTATGATTCCCCGGACGGATACCGGCGAAATTTATTTTCTCAAGGAGTATCGCTACCCCATTCAGCAGTATTCTTTTCATCTTCCGGCCGGTACGGCCGATCCGGGAGAAAGACCTGAGATGGCAGCCCGTCGGGAACTGGAGGAAGAAACGGGAATCAGGGGAGGGGTCTGGACCCCCCTGGGTCGGTTTTACATAGCCCCCGGTTATAGCAGTCAAATAGGATACGCTTACCTGGTTGAAAACCTGACGGTAGGGAGCAGTCATCCCGAAGGTGGAGAAGATATTCAGGTCGAGCTTTTTACCCTACCCGAGATTCGACGAATGATTCAGGAAGAGATCATCTTAGATCAGCTCACCATCACGGCTATATATAAATTGGAGTTGTTCTTGCAAAAGGCAGCAGACGGTGGGTAAATAATACCCACCGGGTATCAAAAACATGACATAGGTTTTTATCTTTGAAAGAAAACCCGAAGTCGGGGCAGGTTTCAAACCTGCCCTTATGTAGGAACTCCGCAATTATCCCATGAAGTGAGGATGGGTGAGATTTATGGGTTTGTTTTCTGCACTGCCGTTATCTTCCAGACTACGCCTGTTTGAGGAATAGGGTTTATACTCTGCTCGGTAATTTGAAGTACACCAAAATCTACAATGTACATAGCTCCATCAGGTCCGAATTTGACATCTATAGGCCGCTCTAAACCTCCTTCTCTATTACTTCTGGAGGCGGGTTTAAAGGTCGCATTGGAGACAAAAGGCATCATCTCTTCCGATTTAAAATCCACCCGAATCACGCCATATCCTGCATGGGGGTACTCCTCTTCCTCCACGTGTTTTTGTTTACCCTGCTCACCCTGACCTTCTGGATATCCTTGGGAAGGTTCTTGTAGGCTTTGTTCATCCTGATGATCCGGGCTTTCCGGATTAGCCGGATGGCCTTGACCACCCTGGATTCCCTGACCACCTGAATACGATGGTTTGGCTTGATGTTCCTGTTGGTGCCGACCGGTACGATGGGTAAAGGGCAACATATCCCCGAATAGCGCAACAAACATATCCCCTGCGAATTTACTAAAAGGTCCGGTTGCCGGCGCAAAGTCGAATTGATCGGCTGAAGAATGCAAAGGAAAGACGGCGACTAAGTTCTTATCCCTTCGAGGACTTTGGAGTCCGCTGGCCGAATGGTCGATGAGAAAGGTGGGAATTTTACCTGCTTCGCCAAACCTGGGGTCGGTAACCGGCAGGAGGGTGCTGCTGAAGTCCGGCCATCCGTACCATTTTCCTTCTTCTACTTTAAAAAGTACATCGGGGTCATTATTTATCGGACGACTTCCTCGGAAATCAAAACCGTTTTGAGTGGCATAAAGCTGACCCTTTGCATCGAAGCCAAGGGCAAATGGATTTCGAAATCCCCAGGCGTAAACTTCCAGACCGCTCCCATCTGCGTTAGCCCGATAGATGGCACCATTACACTTTAGTTGCCCTGGAATACGGGTAGCTTCAGCCTGACCAAAGGGTTGAAAAGCCCCGGTCGTTACTTTATCGTAAGGATTTTTTGTCAGAGGGTTCCTGCTGGTAAACTTTTGGCCCGTCACAACAATATCTTTACAGGGAATGTCGTGAGCCTGGGGATGTTTAGAAAGCCATCCCATTTGAGCATTGTCAGGCCCAACCACGCCCGAGTTGGTTACAGTACCCTGTCCGAAGTACATCCGTCCCTGCCTGTCAAAAACGACTTTGTTGGTGTGATGATCCCCCTGGCTGGGGAGACCCTCAATGAGCGTTTCACCCTGTCCATCCAACGTTATCCGAGAAATAACCCCAAGATCATTTTTGTCTCGATGAGATAAATAAAGATAACCCTGGTGGTAGGTAATCCCGAGTAAGGTATTATCCAGATCGATTCCCGTAATTTTGATTTCCTCTTTAGAGCCATCCGGGTTAATTTTTAACACCTTAGGTTTGGCCGCGGGGAAGGCTCCAGACTCAACTACGTAAATTCGCCCCTGACCATCAAAGGTGATCCCTGTGGGAAACGTCAATTTATCGGCCAGAATACTTGCCTCAAATCCCATGGAGACTTTAATCAGGTCAGATTTTTTAATCTTCCCATTTTTCTTCTCTATCACCTGCTCTTTTCCTTTTTTATCGTCTTTCTTTTCTTCTGCGACCATCCTCCCATAGAAAATCATACAGATCAGGGTGATACAGAGAGAAAAAATCCAGAAAGATAGACTCTTCATTTTCTTAAAACCTCCTGTGTAACTGATGGAGTAGGTATGGCACTTCCTCCTTAGAATCTCAAAGTCGTTTTAGATAATACCAGGCCATCCTTCCCTCTCGAAGCGTTAATGGAAATAGGTAATCTGTAAGTAGTTCTGATCGCAAATTTTGTACCTTTTAGATAGGGTGAAAATTCAGGTGAAGATCTCCGGGCTTAGAAAGGTAAAAGAGTAGAATTTAACTCTTAAGATTACTTTCATTTTTTGAGATTTCCATCTGAGTAATGGAGAGAAAGTGACAGGTTAAACTCCCTGTTTTCCTAACTGGATAAAATCCTCCCGAATAGAGGCTACTTCTGGGGAGGTAAGAAAAACCTCCCGGAGTTCCCTGTTGCTAATTTGGTCTGCCAGGGTGGTGATAGTATTAAGGGCCAGTTGATAAGCTGCAAAGGCGGAATTTGTATCATAGTGTTGAATATAAACCCGACCCAGTAATCGGGCAATGTGCCAAATGAGAGTTGGGGAAACCATCTCTTGAGCCAGGGTTAAGGCTTCTTGAAGTTCACGGAAACTTTCTTCTATCTGTCCATTCGCCAGAAGGATCTCTCCCCAGAGTCCTTTGGCTTCAGTGAGGTATTTCCGAGAACTCGTATCTTCCGCCAATCTAAGGCCTTGATTTAGAAATTGTAAGGCTTTCTCGGGTTTTTGCTCCATCTTCCACAATTGACCCAATCCTACTAAAAGTCGGATTTTCCACCGCCAGCGATGGGAGCCGAAGGCTTTGCGTTCTACCCGATCCAGCGTTTCTTCCATTAAAGTACGAGCCCGATCGAGCTGTTCAAGACGGATATAATCCATTCCCAGATTAATAAGGGAGCTGATCTCGGCATTGGAAACTTTGGCGGTACGCCCCAACTCATAGCCCATCTGATCGTACTCAACTGCCCTGGCAACGTCTCCCAGCTCGCTGTAGAACCAACCCTGGCTATTGGTTAGGCGAGCAATTATGAACTTCTTATTTCGTTCCTTGGCTTTTTTCATTCCCTCGTTTAGACACTCCAGGGCGAGATCCCACTCTGCTAATCCGGCATGGGCCAAGCATTGAAAGGAGAGGGCCGCAAGTTCCTGAAAACCATATTTGCAGCCCAAATCCGCGCTGCACTTGAAGGTCTTGGGAAAAGTCCTGGATAGCCCGTTGGATGCTTAGTGCCGCATGTGCCGCTCGAAGTGGACTATCCTCATGGGCAATAGGGGCACCCAATAACGCCATGACACCATCTCCGGTGTATTGGTTAATCGTTCCTTCAAAACGATGAACTTCGGCTGTGATGAGCTCAAAGCAATGATCTATAATCTCATGAACAATCTCAGGATCCAACTTCTCGGCAAGGGCCATAAAACCGGCTATGTCTGCAAAGAAGACTGTAACCTGGCGGCGCTCACCTTCTAGAGCCGAACGTGCCGTAAGGATTTTATTGGCCAGATGTTTGGGCGTGTAATTCTTGATTTTTACTTCCCGAAGGTGAGAAATGGAGTCCTTCTCGGTAGAAACCTTCTCTTTCCGTGACTCCGGACCTTCCAGTGGAGTTCCACATTGCCCACAAAACTTAAACGCAGGTGGATTCTCAGCGCCACATTGCGGACAAAAAAATCCTAACCGGGCTCCACACCCTCCACAGAATTTCATGGTAGGAGGATTATCAAACTGACATTGTAAACATTTCATGATCCCTCTTAAACATTCATCAGATATCTCCTACCTCTTATTCTCTTCCATGTTAAAAGTCAAGTTAATTTTCTCCTTTCGAAATATCCACCTCGATCCCTACCCCCTTGACAACTATCCTCCGGATAGTGTAAGTTCGTGGTATAAGATTTTCTATACAAATTTTAGACCCACTCTTTTATATCTTATATCTTAGCATAGGCTTTCTAATTTTAGTTTTATCATTTGGAGGTAAACTGTGCAGGCAGAGGGATGGAATGAAATTTTTAAGAAACTTCTTGAAAATAGGATTGTCTCCGACAAAATAGCTACACTTCAGAGTAAAAAGGAAACCGATGAGATAGAATTTGCTATCATCGATCTGTCCGAATCAGATTTTCCAGATTTATATAAATTCATCCAGGACAAAAGAGATTTGGTTCTTTCCATTTCCTATACTAAGACGGAGGTGAAAAATCCCCGAATTCTTTACAGGCTAGTGGAGAGAAAAAAAGGAAAACCGTCACAACCCTACTACTTTCCGGCGTTTGATTATTCTAAAGAACCTCCCGCCGGGCTTTTAAATGTTTTGACCAGTTCGCAGGATAAATTACTGGATCAGATCGAAAAGCAAATTATAGAATTTATGGGGTTAGCTCTTACCGAACTTCACCTGCCTCCCACGAACAGTTATATCCGAAGATTCGAGCATCAACTGGCTTCAAAATTTGGCTTGCAAAGTTCTTCAGAAGGGGAGGGTCGGAATCGGCATGTGGTTATTCGTAAGAACCCCTGAATAGGAACCCGGAGATTTGAGGAAGGTCTCCGGGTCTCTAGATTCTTCTCTCTGGGGCTCCGGCTTTTATCTCTCTTCGATATTTTCAGGACTTTCCTCTAAAGTCACATTAACGGTTAGTTTTTCATTACCCCGCATTACGACTACAGGAATCGTTTCCCCTACCTTATGCTGCCGGATCGTACGAATTAAATCTTCTACACTGGATATTTTCTGTCCGGCCACCTCCAGGATAATATCCCCCCCGATAGGAAGCCTCATATTACCTACTATAACTACCCGACTGGCTCCTTTAAGTCCTGCTTTATCGGCCGGGCTGTTTCGGGACACCCGACCGATCATAATCCCTTCCTGAACCGGGAGTTCCAGGGCTTCGGCCAGTTCGGGGGTTAAGGCGAATCCGGCCACAATACCCATCCAGGGTCGCACCACCCGCTGATTCGTGATTAATTGGGCTGCGACTTCCTTGGCCGTATTAATGGGAATGGCAAATCCTATTCCCATGGCTCCTCCACTGGTAGAAAAAATAGCCGTGTTGATTCCGATCACTTCCCCCCTCGCATTAATCAAAGGACCTCCACTGTTTCCTGGATTGATGGAGGCGTCGGTCTGGATCATTCGGTGCATTTCGGAATCTTGGGAGAGGCGAAGTTGCCGGTTTAAAGCGCTGATAATCCCGGAAGTTACCGTGTGTTCCAATCCAAAGGGATTACCGATGGCAATCACCCGCTCTCCTACCCGAAGTTTGTCGGAATCTCCGATTACTGCAACTCTGGGTACCTCAGATTCCGGAATCTTGATTACGGCTACATCTGTGCTGGGATCCCTTCCAACTAATGTGGCCCTGAATTTCTTTCCTCCGATCAGTGTGACCTCCAAAAGCTTAGCATCGGCTACGACATGATTATTCGTGAGAATATACCCCCTTCGGTCTATGATAAATCCGGAACCCTGCCCCCGTTGGGGGATTATTTCCTGCCAGAAGAAATTGACTTCAAGGGTGGTAGCTATAATGTTCACAACCGAAGGGGACACCAACTCGTACACTCGGGTAATAATCTCGGTAGCCGGATCCTCGATTTTTTCCAGAGGTACTCCGGATTCTTTAGTATTCTGCCGGGTTCCTTCCTCAGGAGTTTTTTTCATAAAATCTAAGTCCGATAGAGGAGGGGTTTTCGAACTTTTCCTTTCTTGAAGGTGTTTCCATCCTCCCGATTGTAGGAACCAGACAAGCAAAACGATTATTATGAGGCTAAGAAGGATTTTCCAA
>JAUQPW010000034.1 GCA_030550175.1 bacterium | reverse complement strand
CCACACCCCTACTTCCCCACACCCCCACACCCCCATCGTGGATGAATATGAGATGCGTATAGGAATTGATGTCCGCAAATTAGATGATTTTGGGATCGGTACGTATATTCGGAACTTAGTCTATCATCTTGCTAAGAAAGATACCCACAATACCTATATTCTCTTTTACCCCTCCCACCATGAACCCTTTGAGTTACCGGGACGAAACTTTTCTAAAGTTATAGAAAATGCAGGGAAGTATTCTTTAAAAGAGTTGATTCGACTTCCTTTTCAGATGAGGTATCATAAGCTCGATCTGTTCCATGCTCCACATTATACCCTTCCCCCTTTAAGGCCGTGTAAGGCCGTTGTAACCATCCATGATTTGATCCATCTTCGATTTCCTCAATACCTGCCTTCTTTAGGGGCCTATTATTATGCTAAAGGGATGATGTTTTTGGCTGCCCGTTCGGCTAAAAAAATCATTACAGTTTCCCAGTTTTGCAAAAAAGATATTGTGGAAACACTAAAGGTTCCGGCGGCTAAAGTCGAGGTCATTTATAACGGGGTTGCAGAGGTGTACAGACCGGGTACTCTTTCTGATTTTAACTCGATAGAAAAAAAGGCTAAGACACAAGAATTCTTGAACAGGTTTGGAATCACGGGTCCTTATCTTCTGTATGTGGGAAATTTCATGGCCCATAAGAATTTAAAAACTTTAATGGAAGCCTATAGCCTTTTAAAGGATCAGTCGGGTTTTCACCATCAATTAGTCCTTGTAGGAGATAACAGAAAAAGTAGACCGGAGTTAGAAAACTTTATTATCACCCGGCGATGGCAGAATGAGGTCATTTTGACGGGATTTGTTCCCTGGGAGTGGTTACCGATTTTTTATAGGGGTGCTGACGTTTTTGTCTTTCCTTCTTTATACGAAGGTTTTGGCCTTCCTGTGTTGGAGGCTATGGCTTGCGGAGTCCCTGTAGTTGCCTCAAACCGATCGTCTCTTCCTGAGATTGTAGGAGAGGCCGGAGTTCTTGTTAATCCAGAATCCCCACAAGAGATAGCCCGAGCTGTCCGGCAAGTTCTTTCAGATTCAGGTCTTCGCACCCGATTAATTTGCAGAGGCTTAGATCAGGCCCGGCGATTCTCCTGGGAAGAGACGGCCCAAAAGACGCTGGCGGTTTATCAGAGTGTTTTAACTGCACGGGACTAATTTTTAACTCCTCCACAAGGGGGGATTCAAAGAAGAGGCTTAAATTTTAACATTTGTTCTGATGATTAGAAAAAACTTGACGTATAATTAAGGTATAGGATATAGATTTTATCATAACTTAAAACCTAAAATCGAAAGCTTAACGTTGAAACCATGTTTTTCAGACGAAAAAAGCAGGACCTAACCAAAGAGAAGATTTATAAGCTGAGTAGTCGCGAGCTGGATCGGAGCGTCTATGAAATCGGATTATCCCTATGGGATAAGGCTATCCGGGAGAGACTGGAAGACAAAAAAGAAGTTGTTGCGGTCGAGAAAAAAGGAGACGCCACCCGGGATATGGTTTATTATCGTTTGGCCAATGAAATCGATATTTTTTTAGGGGTTGAGTTGAATAAAAGGATTCGTAAAACAACCAAGACGGTTCAGGATGTTTCACGGGCAATTAATCAAAAATATCAGGAACTTGTGGAGAATCATGCGGAGTATGAAAAATCTGAGCACGAAGAGGGAATTATTGTCAATCTAATCCCTTCTTTTAAGCTTAAGGGAAATCAGTTTACCTTTAGACTGAAGGAGCGGATTCCGAAAGATGCCCGTATCATGGCCCGGCTGGTCGAGGTGGGACCAGAAAGTCAGGGGATAGAGTTGGAGTTATTAAGCCACCAACGCGAGTTTATTGTGGGAGGAAACCCTCTTCTGGTAGATTATTATGCTTCAGATCTGGCCGATGAGCATTTTGGGATCTCGGTTCAGGGTTCCAATTTCTACCTTTATCACCTCTCAAAGGAAAAAGAGGCTTTTACCGAACTTATCCAAAATGAGAATATCAAACTTTCTATAACTTCTCAGTACCAATTGCTTAACCATAAAGATTATATCATTGCCGGTTTTCAAAATCGTGTGCGGCGTTTCCAATTCTTCCTGGTAGATTTCGATGTTAGAGCCGAAGATCAGCCCTCTTCTCGATATCGCCTGGTTGAGACCGGTTATTATATTTTACGAAGCCTGGATCCAACTCAAAATACCTACCGATATCCTACTGTATTTTTTTCTGAGACAGACGGGAGCATGAAAGGCCTAAGGGATGTTCAGCAGATTCCTCTGCCGGGTATGAAAAACGTAGGAACTCCCGCCAAGATCATCTATAAAGAGGGAGAATTTTACATTCAGAAATTAAGTACCATTGTTCCCGTCACGGTAAAACTAAATGGTCAGGAAATTCCGGAGGGAGCCGAGCGGAAGCTGTCCGGCATCAAAGATAAATTGGAGATCGGATATGTTCAGTTCTTCTTTGAAAAACTCGAAAAACGATCGGATACTCCCCTGGCTATGTTGGAAATCACGGTGGCAGATATGGAAAAGGTCCGACATTTTCCTCTCTATGGAAAACCGATCATTATCTCCGGGGAAGCCAAAAGACCTGGGCATGAAGACTATCTTTTTTTAAACGAGAGTTCGATTCCCCATAATGCCCTGCGAATCAGTTTTAAAAATGGAGTTTTATTCGTGGAGAAGGGTAAAACAGCCCCTCCCTTGCTGATCAATGGAAGCGAAGTTAAAGGTAAACAGGCTGTATCTTCCGGGGATATTCTCACCATGGGAAAGGTGAGTATCAAAGTGTCCAGGCGGGATTTACCTTCTGCTTTCTGTGCCAAACTAACTTTAACCGCAGAGTCTCGACGTCCTGTTCATATCCTTACAGAATTGAGTAAAGGAAAAACTTATATTTTGGGGCGAGAAGCTCCCGATTCTTCCTCCTCCAGTTTGGTGGGTGGGGAAGAACAGAAAAGGGGATTTATTAAAATCTCCGACGATCTCCACGTTTCGGCCAGTCATGCCCGGTTATCTCTTACAGGAGAAAGAATGGCTACCCTTCAAAATATCAGTGAAAGTAACTCTATTTTTATTATTTCTGCCAACGGGACCCTCCGTGCAGATTTACCTCAAAAAAGCTTTGCTTCTGAAGTTCTGATGAGGTGGGATCGAATTATTATCGGACCTGTAGAACTCGAATACCGTGGACCGGGCTCGTCCATGGTTATCTCAGATAGTTACGAAATATAAGAATACCTGAGGAGTGGGCAGTGGGTGATGGGCAGTAACTCCAATATTTTGTTCACTGCCGACTGTTCACTGTCCATTGCCAATAAAATATAATGAAAGCTCTGATCTTAGCTGCCGGGCGAGGAAGTAATCTTCATCCGCTAACCGATACCCGTCCAAAACCTATGATTTACATGTGCGGGAAACCGGTTCTGCAATATATCATTGAAAGTCTCCGGGAGATAGGAGTCCATGATATTATTCTGGTTGTGGGTCATAAAAAAGAAAAAATCATAAATTATTTTCGGCGTGGAGAGGATTTTAAGGTCTCGATCAGTTACATTGAACAAGAAAATCAAAATGGAATTGGAGATGCCGTCATGTTAGCTGAAGATAGATTTGCCATAGGAGAGCACTTCTTTCTGGTTTACGCCGACATCATCTTCCAACCTAATATTTTTCTGGCGGCCCAAATGTCCTTTAATGCTTTAAAGGCACCCATTGCGACCATTACGCTGGCCCCCTCATCGGAACTCTATGGAAATGTTTATTTAGACCGGGACGTTCAAATCACCCGAATTGTGGAAAAGCCTTATCGAGAAGTCGGATTATCCTATACGGGGGGAGGTAATTATGTACTGGCAGGGGTTTTTATTCTTTCTGCCGAGTTTTTTTCTTTACTCAAAACGGTAGATGGAGACATTAAGCGAGGATTCGACCTTCTGATCGATCAAAATAATTTATTTGCCTCTATTTTTGAAGGAGAGTGGATCGATTTGGGCTATCCCTGGAATATCATAGATGCCAATAAACTGCTTATGAAATCCTTTACCCATGCCCATATTGCCAACAGTGTGAATTTTGATGGAAGTGTCACGATTCGAGGTCCGGTTTATATCGAAGAGGGTGTTCTTATTAAATCCGGAGCAGTTATCAACGGGCCTTGCTATATCGGAAAGGGATCCTTCATCGGAAACAATGTTTTAGTGCGGGAATATACCTCCATAGGAAGCCGTTGCACCATAGGGTTTGGGGTAGAGTTGAAAAATTGCGTGCTCTTTGAGAACTGTAAAGTGGGGCGCCTTTCCTTCATAGGAGATAGTGTGCTGGGAGAAGGCGTAGAAATCGCCTCAGGCGTCATGACGGTGAATAATTTGATGACCGACGAAACCGTTAAAGTTAAGACCTACGCCGGAACCCAACAGAATGTCCCCCTTACCGATAGCCATCTTAGAAAGCTTGGGTCCTTCATCGGAGATTATGCTAAAGTCGGAGCCAGCAACACCCTCCTTCCCGGCACGGTGATTTCCTCAGGTACCTATATCCCCCACCAGGGAACCCAATGGGAGTAGAGAGATCCGGGGATGTGAAGACCGGGAGACGCAAGAATAAAGAAATACCTGTCGTACCTGGTATCTTCTAGTCTCTGGATCGCAAATTTACCTTCGCCTTCACCTCTGGATTAACTAAATATTTAGGATAATAACCTTCCAAGACCTGCCGGATATTGAGGGCAGCCTTCCTTCGCAGTTCTGGGACAGAATCTTCGGAGTACCAGGCAGCATGAGGAGTTAAAATTACATTATCCAGGGTTAATAAAGCATTATTGGGTTCAGGAGGTTCTTTTTCAAGGACATCCAGTGCAGCCCCGGCTATCCATTTTTCTTTTAGCGCCTTAATCAAAGCTTTTTCATCGATAATGGGACCCCGGGCCGTATTAATCAAAAAAGCAGTGGGTTTCATCCATTTAAGTTGAGATTCTCCGATGAGATTTCGGGTTTCTGCATTGAGGGGTAGATGTAAGGAGACATAATCGGATTGTCTGAGAACTTCCTCCAGGGAAACCAGCTCTACTCCATAAGTCTGTCCAATCTCCCTGGGAATATAGGGATCGTTGGCAATAATCTTTAATCCAAGAGGTTTGATTTTATTAGCCAGACTCCGGCCGATATTTCCAAATCCTATAAGACCAAAAGTCTGTCCTTCCAGGCGAAAAATGGGACGGGGAAGCTGGGGAACCCCTGAGCACCAATTCCCTCTTTTGACTTCCCGGTTGAGTATCACAATTTTTCTGGCACAGGCCAGAAATAATGCCAATGCATGGATGGCGACCTCCTCAATACAATAATCCGTCACATTGGTTACACAAATTCCTTTTTGAGTGGCTGCTTCTACATCTATGGTATCAAACCCAATTCCGTATCGTGCAATCACCTTACACCTTTCCAGAGATTCAATCACGCGCCGCGGCATAGGTACGGCCTGATTAAAGATGCCATCTGCCATCCTGCACGCCTCGATGACTTCTTCTTCCGAGTGACACTGCCTGGGAATCAGTTCAGCACCGATTTCCGAGAGAATAGCTTTTTCAATGTCAAGGTTGCCGAAATTATAATCTGTGGTAACCACCGTAAAGATTTTGTTTGTCATTTGTCGGGGATTTGCAGTTTGTTATCCAGCAAGGGCTGATTGCCATTCGTTAGCAGGGGCAATGGATTAGAAACGACCGGTGAATGGGAAGAAAGGAAAATATACCAGGTTCCTTCACTGGGCCGCCAAATCGCCAGATCAGCTTTTTTGTCTCCATCATAATCGGCCGGAACCGGAATATCTCCTTGTCTGCCCAGGGGCTGGATAAAAATTCCCTTTGAAGAGAGCAAAATATACCAGATTCCCTCACTGGGTCGCCAAACTGCGATATCTGTCTGATTATCTCCATCATAGTCGGCAGGGACCGGTATATCTTCCGGAAGGCCCCAGGATAGAGTCATAGACCCGGTTGAAGAAAAAGGAACATACCAGGTCCCTTCACTGGGTCGCCATACGGCTATCTCTGATTTCCCATCGCCATCAAAGTCTCCTGAGAGGGGAATATCCTCGGGAGTACTCCATTTATACGCCATGAATTTATTAAGTGAAATCATGTTTATATCGGACTGATCGGCAGAGGAATGCCAAAGGGCCAGATCCATAATTCCATCCCCATTATAATCCCCCAATAGGGGGAGGATAAAGCCATTGGATTGGTTATTCCTACCCCTCTGTTTTATACTGACTCCTCCGGAGGAATTGAGGATAAGCCATTTTTGAGTTCGCGGGCGCCACACGGCCATATCACTTCGGCCATCCCCATCGTAATCGGCAGGTATGGGTTTATCCTCCAGGGCTCCCCACATCTGGGTTAAAACTCCCGACATATTAGACCTCCCACCGGCTGAACTTAAAAGTACATACCAGGTTGCATTGGTAGGACGCCATACCGCCGGGTCGGCTTTATTATCTCCATCATAATCCTCAGGAACCGCAATATCCCCGGACATCCCCCAACCCACAACAAGGGGAGAAGGCTCAGGGGTTGGTGTTAAAGGTACGGTGGTAGATTCTTCAGCCGGTAAGGGAGAAGCCGACGGCTGAGGTGTTTCTGATAGGTTATTGGTTCCCCCCATATCCGGTGTCGGTTGCAATAAGGGACCGTTACAGGTCACATCCCCAGGGGTACTGCATCCGGCACTTCTACTCCTATCTGGAGTTTGTGGAGATAGAGACGAAGAAGGTACGGGAGTAGGAACAGGAGTTAGGGCTTTTGTCACTGTCGGTAAAGAAACCAGGGGAGCAAATACTGGAACGGGTGTTGAGGAAACCGGAGTTGTCAGGGGTAATGCAGGTTGTGGAGTCCACTCAGTCGGTGTGGTCACCGGAACCGTGGGGGTAGATACCACAGGTATAGGCGTGGATAAGAGAGGCGTAGAGGAAGTATCCTGGAAGGATCGTGACATCAGGTTTTGAACTTCAGAAGTTGGAACCAGGGGATTCAGGTTAAATAGGGCCGGTTGAAAAGGTAAAGGAATTCCCCTACTCTCCACATTTCCAGAATTTTCCTCCCTCTTTAACCCAGGATCTTCATTTCCTCTAGAGAAGACTACCGAAGTTTTGCCCGTTGAATGAAGCTCTTCTTCGGTATTATGAGGTAAAGAAGACTCTTCACTCTGATCATTCACTTTTTCTCTTTGATCGTCCAGGGATTCCATAGAGGGGAAATGAAGGTCTTTAACTTTTTCTTTGTCCGGTTCCTTATCGTTTCCATCCTGGATAGAATCCTTATCGGCATATCGGATGACACAGTACCGGAGTGCACCAGAGGTTGCCCCAAATTCTGGGTTCTGGAAGTCTATTCCTTTCCAATCCCCTGGAGAAGGCCAGGTCGCATCTCCATCTCCATTGGTATCTCCTCCGAAGGTATCATCCTTAATAGAGGTAAAAACAACCTTATTCTGATAGGTTCCATCGGTTAAAAGTATTCCCCGAACGATCAGGAAACTCTCGGGATAGCCCTTTACAATGGATCCAGGGGCTAAAGCTAAAATACCGGTCGGAGCTACCACAAGACCGGTTTTATCAAGGGTATACACCATCTTATTACTCCAGATGGTATTTGACGAAACAGTCCCCCGAACCCGGGCAACATCTTTAACCGTCAAGCCTTCATTATTTAATAGAATCACGTTCATATCCTGGCCGTACGTTATATCCAAAGCAACTTCATTCCGGTTGAACACATTCTGAATAATTCGTGGACTCGATTTAGCATCTACTTTAAGCCCGATATGTTGGTTATTTTCAAAGGTATTTTGGGTTATATCCGGTGAAGAAGCCAGGACGGTAATACCGGTTTGGTTCTCGGAAATGATATTTTGTGAAAGGATGGCCCTTGAATCTTCAGATAAATAAATGCCACTCTCGGCTCCGTATCTGATCAGGCTATGGGTTAGAATCGGAGAGGAACCTGAAATTTGTACATTATGTCGCCCATATTGAATCACCGTATGGGTCAGAAGGCTATCCACACTGGTATTGGAAAAGTAAATCTGTCCCCAATCCCCTGGAGCCGGTAGAGAAGGTGAAGAAGTAAGGGTTTCTTCACCCTCCTTCATACCTGTCCCCCCGGTTTCCCGCTTCCCTGTTCTTCCAAAAGAAGCATCTCGATAGGAAGTAAAAATAATCTTTTGATCTGCGGTACCCAGGGCTTTTAAAGCACCTTTTACGATGAGAGAAGCCTTGGGACTGAATTTGATCACAGTACCCGGTTCCAGGGTCAGGATAGCACCTTCGGCAACCGTCACCGATTCATGAATCAGATAAGGACTCCCCAGGGCCAGCCAGGTTTCGTTGGAGGAGAGAGTTCCACCAGGAATTACGGTGGGACCAACTCCAACTGTAACATTGGTCGTAATTTGTAGAGTTTTAGGAACGGACTTGAGAGGATCCTCAGCAAAGGTTAAGGTTAAGGAAACTTTATAATACCCCCCTTGCGCATAGGTATGCTCGACCTGGGCCGCATGGACCGGGGGAGTTCCATCTCCAAAATCCCAGGTATAAGAAGCTATAGAAGGAGACCCGGAAATACTAAATTTTCTGGTCCACGCCGTATCTGGAACGACATAAATCTGAGGGTTACGGATATTTACCCAGATCGTAGTACTGTTTTTATCCCCTAAGCTGGTCTGAACGGTCAAGGTCACCTTGTAAGTACCCGGAACCAGGTAAGAATGCTCTATAACCTCCCCTGTGCCTGTAAAACCATTCCCGAAGTCCCAGGAGTAGGAGAGGATATTTTGAGTCGCATCGGTTGTAGAGGCCGTCCCATTAAAAACAAGAGGGGTTAAAGCAGGAAAACTGCAGGGGGTAGTGGGCATGGAACAATGGGTTGCAGGTATTGGCCTATCATTTCCCGGTGTTGGACCTTTAGTTTCTGTATCACTTGTCGCTGCCGGTCTTTCACTCACTGAAATGACCGCCCGGGTGGTTAAATCTAAAAGATCATTCTCGATAGACTCAAAGAGGGGGATCTCTCCAAATTTATCCACCTTCCCGTCTTTCATATCCAAATGATCATAACCGATGAACATTCGTCGTCCGCCTATTTGATAGCCATAAAAACTTCCACTGAGTGCGGGAACCAGACCATCGTTTAAAGGAAAAGCATGGGAAAGACCCATATCCATCAGGACATTAGAAGCGATAAGTCCTAAATGGTAATTGAAAACGGTTGCATAGGGGAAGTTAATAATAGGAGTCAGAATCCCTGTAATTCGACTGGCTCCTTCATACCAATCAGATAAATAAAGCCGGTAGGGATCTTCAGGATCTATATATCCGTAATAGGCAATAATTTTTTCATCGTAACGCCTGTCCGGATTTTTAGGATCTTTACTGTTCAGCTTAATCAGCCAGTCATTTCGCTCCGAACTTGTTTCGTATTCAGAAGGGGGAAGGGCCTGATCAAAATTATCATATCTGACAGCGCCTCGATTGGGGAGATGGGGTACAAGGGCATTATCACAGGAGGAAAGTCCTCCCGAGCACCAAAAGGCAATATCACTAAATTTTAAGGCATCCATCCAGCCGTACAAAACTGCCGATTGGGCAGCCAAAGCATCCCGGGCCTTTTTATTTGCTGCAGGAGTTCCGTGATGTGGGGTAGCCAGCGTAATAAGTTTTAATACCCGTTCGCCGCCTAATTGACCGGCATAATTGCCGATACCCCTGTGGGTGTAGCTGCTCATATAAGCCCTTGCAATCAACCCTCCCATACTATGGGCAATAATAACTAAAGGCTTATCTTCGAGCTTTCCACGACGTATCATTTGATCGATTTGCTGACCAAGCCCTTTGGCCAGATCGGATATCTGACACTTATTGCTTAAATAATGAAAGCGATAAATCTTGAACTTTTCATACAATGCCGGAGTCGATTTAAAGTATGTTAAGAAGTTTCTCCAATACGCATCATCTAAGTGATTCAGGTCTTCCGTCCCAAAAATTCCATGGATAAGAATTAAAGGCGTACGTCCTTCTCGATTAATTAAATCCTGGGGATCATCCTCTACAAGTTGGACGAGTTGATTGAGGGAAGGACAAAACTGGATCAGAACCGGTTTGGAGACAGAAAAGCCTACCAGACTTACCATAAAGCAGAAGGAAAGACCTACTATCCATTTCCGGGAATAGGTCATCCGTCCTTTGCCCGTTGTTTTTAACCAATGGTCCGTTGTCTTTTATCTGTTATCGGTCGTTCCTCTAAACAGAGTTTATAACCCAGACCACCGACTAAAAATACGGAATTTAAGCAGTTATTCCTGGAACTTTATCTGAGAAGGACCTAAATATCCTATTAAATAATCAACTCGAATAGGAGAAAAGATTTCAAAATATTTAGCTCCCGATTCTCCTACTCCGGTCGCACCATGGTATAACCCTTCCGGAATACAAACCACATCTCCAGGCTCTATCCACTGTTCTTCATCTTCTATCTTGAGCCTGAGTCGTCCTTCCAACATAAGTACCATCTGTTCCGAAGGATGACTATGCAACTTCCCATCAAATTGAGTTCCGGGTCGAATTTCAGCTTTAACTATTGTAATTTTTTGACCGCTTACCGTCCTTCGACTCGCACCAGCACGCAACCCCTGGACTTCAGGAAATTCACTCCACTTATGAAAGTAGGACATTCTACCTGGAAGTCAGGAGCCAGAAACCCTAACAACGTTAGTTTCTAGCTTCTAACTTCAAATCATCTCCTTCTGAACCCCTTTAACTATCAAATCTAATGCCAAGTTTGGGAATCAGACGCATTTTCCTGATTTGTCGAAAATTAATTGGCTCCTCTCAAAATAAAATTACAATTTTCTTCTGGCCCTGGTTATCTTTAGAATATCTAATATTTAGACGCTTTTACTGCCAGATAGTTTAACTTTATCTATCTTATGGAGTAGTTTATATCACCACGTAACTCCACCCTTTGTGATAAAATAACAATAGGAAAAAAAATTTTTTAACCCTTTTATCCCTTTCCCCCATCCATGTCTTCTCCTCCGAACCTCGGGAAGGAATCAGGGGGTGAGGATCTGATCCCCCACTCCCATAGTTTAATGCCGGGTACCGTTAAATACCATCTTGAAACAAGAAAAATTTAATCCTGAGAAGAATAAGGAGTTTAGTAAGTTACCAGTAGGTCAATCGCCTCGATTGACATTAAAGCCCTCTTAACATTAGAGGGGGGGGACTTCAGCAGCAGCACCCCCACGTCAGTCCCTCCGCCCCCCTTCCCCCCGTATACGGGGGGATTAGAGGGGGGCTAGGGGGTGTTTCTTTTCCCACCTATTAAATGGATACGGATACCTAACGGAAAGTTCTTCTTGACCTTTACAGGGTTCGGTGTATAAGTAGAGTAGAGTTTAGAGGATGGTATAATAGTTAGGTATATTTTTATATATGCCCTTCCAAATTATCATTGAAAAAGCCAGTCTTAAGCATATTGATGCTATCGCAGAAATAGAGAGAAGTTCCTTTGTGGCTCCCTGGTCTCGGAAGATGTTGCTTTCGGAGTTAGAAGGGCACGATTTTTCCCATGCTTACATTGCAAAAATTCAAGAAGATCCCACCAAAAAGCCGGTTATAGCAGGCTATATCTTTTTTTGGTCGGTAGCCGATGAGATTCATATCATCAATATTGCCGTGCACCCCAAGTTTAGAAAGATGGGAATAGGCCGGAGATTGATTCAAGTGGCTTTAGATTATGGGAGAAAAACCGGTGCTCGCCATGCCTTTCTAGAAGTGCGGGTTTCCAACTTGAATGCCCAACATCTTTACACAAAAATGGGGTTCAAGGTAACGGGAATGCGTCGGGGATACTATACGGATAATCGAGAAGATGCCCTGGTTATGAAGTATGTATTTGAAAACGATAAGAACCAGAAACCAGAATTCGGGAGTCAGAATTTAGAAGATTCTAAATTTTGACCCTTGAATTCTGATTTTCACTTAAATTATTTATGAAACTCGTTCAGTTTTATCTTCCCGGAGAAGGAAATCGAGTAGGGATTCTGGATGGAGAGACGATCCTGGATATTACCGAGAAAAACAGAAGAAGCGTTATAGAATTGATAGAAGCTACCTATGAAGCAGGGGAAGGATTTGAATCTTTCCTTCAACGTCAATGGGATCATGCAAAAAAAATAAATACGTTTTCCTTTAGGGCTTTAAATATTCCTCCGGATAAATCTAAGCCCCATCTGTTAATTCCTATTTTTCCTCCTGAAGTCTGGGGGGCCGGCGTCACTTACAAGCGAAGTGCCGAGATGAGAGATGAAGATGTGACCCTCCAGCAGAAGGCCCGAAGTAGCCTTTATGATTATGTTTACAACAATCCCCGACCGGAACTGTTTTTTAAAGCCACTGCTCCCCGTTGTGTAGGCCCCAATGATTATATCACCATCCGCAGTGATTCTAAATTAACGGCTGCAGAACCGGAAATAGCCTTTGTAATAGGTAAAAATCAGGATATCTTAGGATATACCATCTCCAATGATGTCTCTGCCTGGGACATTGAAAGGGAGAATCCTCTTTACCTTCCCCAGTCTAAGATTTTTATAGGTTGTTGTGCACTGGGACCTGTACTGGTCACAACCTCCGAAATAGACCCTTATAATCTCAATATGACCTGTCGGATTCTTCGTAATGGAAAGCCCATCTTTGAAGGTTCGGTCCATACCTCCATGATTAAGCGTACCTTTAAAGAACTCAGTGAATATCTGCATCGCGATAATTTTGTTCCGATGGGAACCACCGTCTCCACAGGAACCGGCATTATGATACCTAATGAATATGCCTTGAAGGAAGGAGATTATGTAGAAATCACAGTGGATGGCATCGGAACGTTATCGAATCCGGTAAAACAGCTATAAAACACCCTGCGTAATGCCTAATTATTTGAGATCAATTAGGCATTACGCATTACGCACTACGCTTGAAATCTTCGCACCTGGCAGTTTTACTTATTTTTACCTTTCTTACTTTTGGATTGACTTATCCTTTAGTTTTTCGCTTAAACTCCTCGGTATTTGCCGCCTACGGAGATCCCCTGTTAACCACCTGGATCCTGGCCTGGGATGTCCATAAGCTCTTCACCGACCCTCAGAACCTGTTCCAGGCCAATATCTTTTATCCCTATAAAAATGTTCTGGCTTACTCGGAGAATCTTTTGGCCAGCAGTCTCTTAGCCGCTCCCATATTGCTCCTTTCCCAAAACCCCATCCTGGCCCACAATAGCGTCTTTCTGATTTCCTTTATACTTTCAGGTTTTGGAACTTACCTGCTGGTTCGACATCTGACCCATAACCTGTATGCCGGTGTCTTTTCCGGAATTATATTTGCTTTTAGTCCTTATAAGTTTAGCCACCTGGGACACTTGCAATTGTTGACCACCCAGTGGATTCCTTTCTGTTTTTTATTCCTTCATCGCCTCCTAGAAACCCATCGTTGGAGATATCTTTTTCTTTTCTGGCTATTTTTTATCCTGCAGGCTCTATCTTCAAGTTATTATGCTTTGTTTCTTTCCCTCTCCCTGGGAATTTGGCTGGTTGTCTATGGGTTAATATCCCGGATGGACCTTCGATCTTCCATTTGGGGTAAACTGGGAGGTTTTGTAATTTTGTCGGTTCTCATTCTTTATCCGGTCAGCCGTCCCTACTTTAAAGTACAGGAGGAAATGGGTTTTACCCGAACCCTGGAAGAAGTCAAACTATTTTCTGCGGATCTTAAAAACTATCTGGGAGTCCCCCATTTCAACAAATTATATGGAAAGGCTTTAGTTCGCTTTGCCAAAACAGAAGCAATGCTATTTCCCGGGACCCTGGCTCTGCTGTTTGCCGGCCTTGGTATTTTATTCATGGTTTGTCACTTAAAATGGAGGACGATCTCTCCGGAGAGAGGTTTATTTTTAAAAAGTGTTCCTGTTATCGGGGCCTATGGAAGTATGGTTATTTTAGCAGGAATTTTATCCCTGGGACCTCAACTCCACCTTTTTGGAATAACTCTGGAGGGTCCTTATGGGATTTTATACCATTACGTACCTGGATTTAAAGGGCTAAGGGTTCCCTCTCGATGGGGTATGATGGTATCCTTCGGCCTCAGTGTCTTAGCCGGATATGGCGTTCTCCCTTTACTCAGGAATATCGGAGGCAGCGAGAGAAATAAAAGATATCTGTCTTTTCTTCGTACTCCATTTTTAGTCTGTGCGCTGCTTTCGGCCTTATTGGTTATGGAATACGACTCAACCCCCCTTTCTCTCCATAAGGTACCCATCGGAGAACAGATTCCAGAAGTCTACCAATGGCTGGCCAAACAGGAAGGAGACTTTCCCATTTTTGAACTTCCCCTTCAGTCGAACCTACAGGATTACTGGCGGGAAGCCCACTATGTATATTTCTCTACGTACCATTGGAAAAAACTTATAAACGGATATAGTGGCTTCTCTCCCCCACTGGCTATTTTACTCCATCAAGTTATGGAAGCTTTTCCCGATGAAACATCCATCCAGATTCTTCAACGACTGGGGACCCAGTATCTGATTATCCATTCAGAAATGTATCCCCCCTGGTATGTCCGCAGACTCTTGCAAGACTTAGAGTGCTTTGATGACCGGCTTATCCTTCGGGATAAATTTGGACGGGACTATCTTTACGAAATTAAAGCATTTTCTACCGGATTAAAAAAAGGTCTAGAAAATGAGAAGCCGATAAATTTAAGCCCCAGGAGCCTGCAGGAGATCCAAGTAGCCCGCTCAAATTATAATTCAGAGGAGGCTAAACTGGCCGTGGATGGGAATTTAAAAACTCGGTGGACGACGAGAATCCCCCAGAAACCGGATATGTATTTCGAGCTGGAATTGAAAAATATTTCCCCGGTCTCGGGAGTTCTCTTAGATATGGGATCTTCCATGCCAGAATATCCTCGACAGTTCCAGGTAGAGGTCTCCACCGATGGGAGCCACTGGGAGTCTGCAAATCTTCTTCCGGGATCTCTGCTATCTTTGGCCGAATCGGCTATTCAAATCCCCAAGCATCCTCGATTGGACCTTGCCTTTGCACAACCTATAGAGACCAAATTTATCCGAATTTCCCAGACCGGTCAAGATAAACAATGGGCCTGGTCTATCCATGAAATTCAGGTATATCCATGAAGCCGTTTCGTTCTCCCCTGATATATATCTTACCTCCCCTGGCAGCAGGATTTCTTTACGGTTTAGGAAAAACCCTGGATTTAACCATTCTTAATGAATCATCCCATGCCGAGTTACGAAAGCAATTTCCGAACCTGATTTATACGCTCTGGCACGGTCGGCTTTTGCTTCTGGTTTATAGCCATCGAAACAGAGGGATTACGGTCTTAGTGAGTCAAAGTCGGGATGGGGAATATCTCAGTCGAATGCTTCAATGGGCCCGGTTCCGTACCGTTCGGGGTTCTTCAACAAGGGGTGGAGTACGGGGATTACTCGGGCTCATCAAGGCAATCCGGGAGGGTTACGATGTGGCCATTACCCCAGACGGCCCCCAGGGGCCTGCCCATCAGGTTCAGCCTGGAGTTATCTATCTCGCCCAACAAACCGGGGCTCCCATTGTACCGGTAACGGCTTCAGCTAAAAGGTATAAGCAGTTTCAGAGTTGGGATCGATTCTTAGTTCCCTATCCTTTTTCAAAGGCTGTGGTCCTCTTTGGAGAGCCGTTTTTTGTACCTTCAAACGCAACGGAACAAATGATTGTCGATTATCAGGAAAAATTACAAAAAGAGTTAAACCGGATTACAGAAGAAGCGGATCAGTATTGTCAATAGAAAATTTCTTGACATTTAAGAAATAAAATCCTTCACTAATACTGTTCTCCCTTAAGGAAGGGAAAAAAATACCCTTGAAAGCCGCAGGATTGTCCCTATCCAGGAAGCAACCTCTTCAGAGGGAATGGATGCCACCTATTCAATCAGAATGGGTAGAACCCATTATAAATAAAAGGTGAATATGTTTCCTTTGCTTCTTATTTTTACCTTCTTTTCAATCCTTGCCGGAGGATCCTTTCCGGTGGAAGTTTTTTTCTTTGATGTGGGATATGGAGAGTCCATTTTGATACGATTGCCTGAAGATCGGCATGTCCTTATCGATGGGGGATATCCTGAATATGGAGCCCGGGTCGTGGACGAAATCAAAAGATTAGGAGTTACCCGACTAGATCTGGTTGTTTCTACTCATCCCCACCCCGATCATATTGGAGGACTTGCCGAGGTTTTGAATAATTTTAAGGTGGATAGGGTCATCGGAAGTCACCCCCTGACCTCGGATTTGCTTCCAGAGGCCTTTGTAAGTTCCATCAAAAATAAAAATATCCCCTATAAGCCTGGAAGACGGGGAGAGAAGCTCTTTGAATCCGACGAACTGAGCATGGAGATCTTTCATCCTGCCCAGGTAGACGAAGACCTGAATAACAGCTCTATAGGAATTCGATTAAAATTTAAGAATATAAGTTTTTTATTTACCGCAGATATCAGTCCGAGAGCTGAAAAGGAACTTCTTTTGGCCGGGATTCCTTTACAGGCCAATGTTCTCAAGGCCGGTCATCACGGTCATGCCACGCTTCGGGAGTTTATAGAAGCCGTTCGACCGGAGATAGCAGTTATTTCTGTAGGAGAAAACCCTTATGGAGCCCCTTTACCTGAAACCCTGGAATTATATCAACAATTGGGGATTAAAATTTTAAGGACCGATCAGATGGGTACGATCCGTCTGGCAACCGATGGTTTAACCCTATGGAACCTTACAAATCCAAACAAAAAGCCTTAGATTGGCTTATTTTAATCCTTTATACAGGGATCGTATACGCAACACTCTACCACGCCCGCATGGTTTCCACCTTTCTCCGACAACGGTTAGGGCCCTGGTATTCCCCTTTTGTGAATATTTTCATCCTGTTAATGGGATTCCTCTTTGTGATTCAGATGGGGCAAAAGAAATGGACCTCCTACTTGTTCCTTGTTCCGATTCTTGGAATATATGTGTACATGTTTAAACAACTTCCTTTACCGGAGGAACGGATCCATTTCCTGGAATATGGAGTTATGGGCTATCTTTCCCTCCGAGCCCTAGCCCACACTTTCTCTCCTCCGTCGCTTTATATATGGGCTGCGGGTCTAACTTTCCTTCTGGGATGGATCGATGAAGGTATTCAAGGACTTTTACCAAACCGGATTTACGATATACGGGATGTGTTCATGAACGGACTTTCCGGGATTTTAGGAATTCTCGTTTATAAAATTTTATTAAACCCAAACGCCTCTCCCCATACCTAATCTTAAGAAATATCTATTGACTTGTCCGGGAGCCTTGGGTAATTTTAGAAGATTGAATAGTCTTTTTCGGGGGTTTGACGAGGGATACCTCCAAATCTCCTTAAAGCCCTAAGAGAACACACTTCATGGCAAAAATACTTGTAGTTGATGATCATACCAATATTCTGCTACTTATTTCCCTAATCCTGAAGCAGTACAACTATGAGATTATAACCGCTGAAGATGGAGCAAAAGCCATTGAAAAGGCCATAAAAGAGCAACCTGATTTGATTCTCCTTGATGTTCAAATTCCTAAAATTGATGGGTATAAGGTTTGTCAAATCCTTAAGGAAACAAAGGAAACCAGGACGATTCCCATTATTTTCATTTCTTCGGCCCATCGAGATTTAAAGGATATCATCCGGGGACTGGAGATTGGAGGCACCGATTATGTTACAAAGCCCTTTGATAATTTAGAACTTGTAGCCCGCATCAAAGCTAACTTACGAATCAAGATGCTGTATGATGAGCTTGAGGAAAAGAATCAACGTCTAAAGGAGTTGTATGATGAATTAGAAGAAAAAAATAGAGACTTAGAAAGGATTGCCACCACCGACGGATTAACCGGGCTCTACAACCATAGACATTTCTACGAGCGTCTCACCGAAGAATTTGCCAAAGCAGCACGCCATAATTTACATTTATCCTGTATCATGCTGGACATCGATCACTTTAAGAAGATCAACGATACTTACGGACATTTACAAGGGGATAAAATTCTCAAGAGCTTCTCAGAAATCCTTAAAACCACGATTCGACATACCGACATAGCCGCCCGATATGGAGGAGAGGAGTTTTCTGTTCTTTTACCCCATACCGACATAAAAGGGGCCTTTCTGGAAGGAGAACGTATTCGGGTCCGTGTCAGCATGGCAGAGTTTCCCTGTCAGGATCAAATCTTAAACATAACCGTTAGTCTGGGTATCTCGACTTACCCCCATGAAAAAATTCAAACGGCCAACGACCTGGTCAGTTATGCAGACCGTCTTCTCTATGAAGCCAAGCGTTTAGGGAGAAATCAAACCGTTATTTTCGCCGATAATCTTTAAGATCCGGTTTGCAAGGTTTTTGCGTAACGTAAAAAGATATGTAAAGGAGGTTTTGACATGGAAAAAGAGGAAAGAATGATGGCAAAGATTCGGGCGGGGGAGAAAATAGAATCTCCCGAAGAAATGACCGAGGAGTATCGGGAGAATCTTATCCATCTGATGCTTATGCAGGCGGACTCTGAACTGGCAGGAGCTTACGGTTATGTACCCATCATCATGAAAGCTCCCAATATTACCGAAGCTTTGGTTGTAGCTACCATTGTAAAAGATGAAATTCGCCATGCCCGGGTTATGTATAAGCTTTTGGAAGATCTGGGGGTTGATGTGGATACCCGGTTTAAGCAGTACGACTATACCCTGAGGGTGAGCGATAAGATGGATCTGGGAAGTCGGCGTGTGGCCGGGGATGCCCGGGTCAATATTTTCTACTATCCCATTGAGACCTGGGCCGATTTTGTCATGTTCAACTTCTGTATGGATCGGGGTGCAGGTCATCAACTGGTGGATGCCTTGCATTGCAGTTATGGCCCCTGGAGTCGGGCTATGGAAGGCATCTTCAAAGAAGAAAGTATGCATATCTCCCATGGAGAAACCTGGGTAAAGCGTATGGCCCAGGATCCGGCTACGCGAGACGAAATTCAAGAAGCTCTAAATCGATGGTATCCGCGTACCATGAATATCTTCGGACGTCCTAACTCTCCTCGTAATAAACTTTACCGTAAACTGGGCCTTAAACAACGAGACAACGAGGAAGTTCGGCAGGCTTTTGCCAGGGAAGTGAAAGAGTTTGTAGAACAGGTCGGGTTAACCCTACCCGAATGGAAACCCGAATGGGAAAAAGTGAGTGAAGAGGCAGCTATTCCGGGTTAGTGGCTCTCCGGGAACTTTCCCCTCATGGATTCCGGTCCAGCAGGTAAGGATCTTGAAGATGGAGGGCCGGGTACCCTGGGATCAGGGAGAGGAATAGCTGTATGGTATCCTGTTATGTTTCATTGTACAGAATAGTTCCGACCCCTAGTTGCACGGCCTTATCATAAGCCAGCTTCGCCGTAGCCGCATCTTCAATGACAACCCCTACCGATTTAAACAAGGTAATTTCCTGATCGTTGGTGCGTCCGGCCTTCTGTCCCATCACCAGTTCACTCAGTTCTGCATAAATATCTTCCATGGTGATAAGCCCCATTTGAATCGGTATCAGGAGATCTCCTGCTTCAGCCTGGGTCCCTTCATAGGTATCTACAACAATTTTAGCCGCCTGAACCAGATCTTCATCGACCTCCCGGGCCTGAGGGGTAAAAGCACCGATGGCATTAATATGGGTTCCCGGTGTAACTTCGCGGCCTTGAAAAACAGGTACTTTAGAGGTCGTAGCCGTTACCAGAATATCCGAGTCCTTGACGACTTCCTCCGGTTGGGACATGGGTTCAACGGGAATCTGATACTTTCTGCTCATTTCCCTGGCAAATATCTCCGCCCTGGCCAGGGTTCGGCTATAGACCAAAACTTTTTTCAACGGAAAAGAAGTCTTAAGGGCCCACAATTGAAATTCTGCCTGAACTCCTGCACCAAAGATACCTAAAACCGTAGAGGATTTACGGGCTAAATATTTAGAGGCTATGGCAGAAGTGGCCCCTGT
The DNA here is from genome assembly GCA_030550175.1 of bacterium. Classification (GTDB taxonomy): domain Bacteria; phylum Moduliflexota; class Moduliflexia; order Moduliflexales; family JAUQPW01; genus JAUQPW01. Next base: position 29,123 of record JAUQPW010000034.1, on the reverse strand, counting down.
TCGGATACCTGTCAGATAGGTCCCATCCATAACTGCTAAAGGTTGTCCGGTCTTTGCATCATTTAAGATGTACAGGGCCATCACCGAAGGGAGCCCCTTTTGAGGATTTTGAGGATAAACAGAGACCAGCTTACTTCCCATAACCTCGGAACCTCCTAAAAAAGCCGGCATCAAAAGTAAGGTCCCTTCCAACTCCGGAATCTCCAGGGAATATCGGACGGGCATCCGATACTTTCCCTCTCCATACTCTCGAAAGGCATTCTCCACGGCTTCGATGACTTCTTCCATACGGAGAAGTTGCTTCAGGTCTTTTTGTGAAAGAAATCTCATCATGGTTTTCCAGCTCCCTCGATTCCAGGTCGTTACCAAGAAAACTCTTGACAATCCCACAAAGATCCACCAAGATGGTGGAGTAGTTTGAGTAACTGTAACAATTTAGTAGGTGTCACTTTTTCTGTCTGAAACCCCCCCTGGCCTCCCCCCTCTAATCCCCCCGTATACGGGGGGAGGGGGGCGGGGGGACCAGGGGGGTGTTTCTTTTTCCACCTACTAAATGGATACGGATAGGTAGTTTGAATCCTCTTTTTAGTTTTTTAATTCTATTTCATAGAACAAGAGGAGTAAAGAGAAAACAGTTAAATTTTTAGTAACCCTTTGAAGGATTAAATATCATATGATCACATTTGACAAATTGAAGGTACCTACGGAAGGAGATAAAATAGAAATTCAAGATGGCCGTCTCAAGGTTCCAGACCGACCGATTATTCCCTTTATAGAGGGCGATGGAACCGGACGGGATATCTGGCGAGCCACTCAACGTGTTTTGGATGCCGGGGTGGAGAAAGCTTACCAGGGACGTCGAAAGATCATCTGGTTTGAAGTCTATGCAGGGGAAAAGGCCAAAAAACTCTATGATGAATGGCTACCCAAAGATACCTTGCGGGCCATTGAATATTTTATCGTAGCCCTCAAGGGTCCTTTAACAACTCCCGTTGGAGGAGGAATTCGAAGCTTGAACGTAACTCTCCGGCAGACACTGGACCTTTATGCCTGTATTCGACCGGTTCGTTATTTCCAGGGAGTTCCCACGCCGGTCCGTAATCCGGAGAAAATGAATGTAGTTATCTTTCGAGAAAATACCGAGGATGTCTATGCAGGGATTGAATGGAAGGAGGGATCTGAAGAAGCGAAAAAGGTTATTCGGTTTTTAAACCAGGAGATGGGGGCCCAGATTCGGGCAGATTCGGGCATTGGAATTAAACCCATCAGTATTACAGGTACTAAAAGGTTAGTCCGTAAAGCTATTCGTTATGCCATCGAGCGTAAGCGCAAAAGTGTTACCTTAGTCCATAAGGGAAACATTATGAAATTTACCGAAGGTTCTTTCCGGGATTGGGGATATGAACTAGCAAAGGAAGAATTTGCCGATCAGACCCTTACCGAAGATGAAGTAAATGCAGTTTATGAGGGGAAAGCTCCGGAAGGGAAGATTGTCATAAAGGATCGAATTGCCGATAGTATGTTTCAGCAAATTTTAACCCGGGCGGATGAATACGATATCATTGCAACTCCCAATCTTAACGGGGATTATCTTTCTGATGCCTGTGCGGCCCAGGTTGGAGGGCTTGGAATGGCCCCGGGGGGTAACATAGGGGATTATATTGCCCTTTTTGAGGCTACCCACGGTACGGCCCCCAAATATGCCGATAAAGACATGGTAAATCCCGGATCCCTGATCCTTTCTGGCGTTATGCTTTTGGAATATCTGGGATGGACCGAAGCGGCTAACCTGATAACGCGAGGGCTCGAGAAAACTATCCTGCAGAAGCGGGTGACCTACGACCTGGAACGACTCATGGAAGGAGCTACAAAACTCAAGACTTCGGAATTTGGGAATGCCATTATAGAGAATATGTAGAAAAGGATACTCAAAGAAGGTGGAAGAAGGGGAGAAGGGAAGATGTAGCATCCTTTCTCTCCTTCTCCCTTTAGATAAAAGATGCGTAAGAAAATTACTATTGTAGGCGCAGGTAATGTAGGAGCGACGGCGGCTCACTGGGCTTGTACTAAGGAATTAGGAGATATTGTCCTGGTCGACGTCATCGAAGGAGTTCCTCAAGGAAAGGCTTTAGATCTTCAAGAAGCAGGACCCATCGAAGGTTACGATGTAAAAATCATCGGGAGCAATAGTTATGAAGAAACCAGAGGATCCGATGTGGTGGTTATAACCGCCGGAATTGCTAGGAAACCGGGGATGAGTCGAGAGGATCTCCTGGACATCAATGCCCGGATTGTGAAAGAAGTTACAGAAAAGATTGTAGCCCTTTCCCCTCAATCCATCCTGATTATTGTTTCCAATCCTCTGGATGTGATGGCCTATGTGGCCCTAAAGGTCAGTCAATTTCCGAAAAATCGGGTCATTGGAATGGCCGGGGTTTTAGATACGGCAAGATTTCGAACCTTTATTGCCATGGAACTAGGGGTTTCTGTGGAAGATATCCAGGCCTTTGTTTTGGGAGGGCATGGAGATTCCATGGTTCCCCTGGTCCGCTACTCCAATGTAGGTGGGATTCCCATCGAAAAGCTCTTAACCCGGGAGCAAATCGATCGCATTGTCGATAGAACCCGAAAGGGAGGTGGAGAAATTGTAAACCTGCTTAAAACCGGAAGTGCTTACTATGCTCCCTCCGCAGCGGTCATTCAAATGGTAGAGGCCATTCTTAAAGATAAAAAGCGTATTCTCCCCTGTGCCGCCTATCTAGAAGGAGAGTATGGAATCAAAGGTGTTTATGTAGGCGTACCTGTTTTATTAGGTGCAAACGGTATTGAAAAGATCTTTGAAATCGAACTCACGAAAGAGGAAAGCGAGGCCCTCAGGACTTCGGCGGAAGATGTACGAAAATCCATGGAAAGACTGACCTTATAACGGCCCTGGGGTTCCTGGAACAGAGGATTCGGATCCATATATCCACTCTGATTGAAGAGGTTGCATCCTATCCCATTCCCTTTGAAGAGGCTGCATCCTGGGGAGAAGTGACCCTGTGGGCCTTTAAGCAGACAGCTCCTCCCTTCCCGCCCCCCTCGATCCCCCCGCATGCGGGGGGAAGGGGATCAGGTTAGAAAAAACCTATCTCTGAAAGACCCTTAGGTCCGGGCAGCGGATGGTGGAGAAAACTATTTTTAAATTGCTCAGAATACAACCGGGCGTAAAGACCTTGCTGCCTCAAAAGTTCCTCATGATTCCCCATTTCCACCATTCTTCCTTCTTCCAATACCACAATTCGATCGGCATTCATCACCGTGGAGAGTCGATGGGCGATAATCAAAGTCGTCCGATTTTTCATTAGCTTTTTCAGTGCGTCTCGAATAAGATTTTCCGATTCCGAATCCAGGGCCGAGGTCGCCTCATCCAGGATGAGAATTTTAGGGTCTTTTAAAAAAGCCCGGGCTAAGGCAATCCTTTGTTTTTGACCTCCGGATAACCGAATTCCTCTTTCCCCAACTTCTGTATGGTATTGTTTGGGTAACGACATAATAAAATCATGGATATGGGCTGCTTTTGCGGCAACTATAACTTCCTCTCGCGTAGCTTCCGGATTTCCCATCCAGATATTATCAAAAAGGGTCCCACTAAAAAGGATATTCTCTTGCATTACCATCCCTATCTGTTTCCTGAGGGACTTTAAGCTTACCTGCCGGATATTCACTCCATCTATGAAAACGTCCCCCTCATTGGGATCATAAAATCTGGGGATCAGCTTAACCAGGCTCGATTTCCCTGCACCACTCCGTCCCACCAGAGCCAAAACTTCCCCCGGTTTTACCTGGAGATCGATTCCGCGAAGAACTCCTTTCTGCTTCTCATAGGCAAAGGAAACATTTTTGAAGATAATCTCTCCCTTCAAAATTTGGATAGGTCTGGCCTGTGGAACCTCCACGACTTCCGGCAAAATATCGAAAAATTCAAACACCCGCTCCATAGCGGCTAAAGACGTTTGCAACACGTGATTCAATTCCGTCAGGCGTTTGATGGGATCGTATAATTGCCTTAAGTAAACATAGAAGGCCACAATAGCCCCTGGAGAAAGGCGACCCTCTAAAACCAATTTACCCCCGTAGCCTAAAACAATGACCGGCGCGATGGAGGTGAGAAAATCGGTCAAGGTATTGGAAACGGAACTATATAAAACTTTTTGAATAACAAGCCTGAAATATTCTTTGCTTTTATGAAAGAAATTCCGTGCTTCGGCATGCTCTCGGGTAAAAGCCTGGACCACTTCGATCCCGGCGATTTTTTCATGCAGGTCTCCGCTGATTTCCTCTATCTTGGAATGCTCGATATGGGTTAAGGTTCGCAGTTTCCGGCTAAAAAAGATCATGGAAGGGACATACAACGGAAAGACGCTCAGAGATACCCAGGCCATGTGCGGATTCAAGTAAAAAAGAATAGTTAAATTCGTTATCAAGGAAGTAATATCCATAAGAACATTGGTAATCGCGGAACCCACAAAACTTTGGGCAACCTGAATATCGTTGATGATTCGGGTTACGACACTACCTGTTTGGTGACTTTGATAAAATCCCAGGGAAAGCCGTTGGAGATGAAGATAGAGTTGGTAACGAAAATCGAAAATGATGCGCTGACCTACTTTACCAGCCCAATAACTACGACCGAAAGTAGCCAGGGCATAGATCACATAGACGAAAATCAATCCCCAGACAATAATGAGTAAAGTTCGAAACTTCTGAGAGGTATCCCGGTTTGGATTGATAAGGACCTCATCAATCAGGACCTTAAACGTCCAGGGAAAGACAAGAGGGGTATTATAACGGATAACCCCGCAAACCGTCATCAAAATAACGAGATGTTTATAGGGTGTTACAAATTTCCAGAATCGGCGAAGAGGACCGGCTGAGATAGTTTTATCTTGCCTCCCTTGGAACAAATCCGGATTCCGGTTAAAGGTAAAATATCCACGACGATTTTTTCCTCTCCAATTCCCCAGAGCCATATTATCCTTACTCCATTCCTTAATTTCTCAAAGCTTACTTCTGTAACCTGGCTAAGTAGAGAACAGAACCGGGTCCCAGAAGTACAATTTAAGGATCATGAATAACCCTCCTCATGGGTGAGCTACGAAGCTATCTTTGATAGCCTCCATCCTTTATCAAGGTAAAAAATAATCAACTCTTTTCTACTTAGAAGATTTTTTTAGAATATTTTTTAAAGATTAGGAGGGATTAGGGGGAAGGAGATTTCTGTTTCAAGATGAAACAACTCCGGCCGGGTCCTTGTTTCAGGTAGGCACGTGGGGAGCAAAGAATTTTGTAGGAAATCCAACTCTCCTTATTCCTTATTTATCTCCATAGCCATAATAGGAAGAATAATAGTAATAATAATTGTAGTAATATCTTTCTTTTTTCAAATCCACGGAGTTTAGAACAACTCCAACAATCCGGGCATTAACCGTTTCCAACTGGTATCTGGCTCTTAAGATCATATCCCGGCTGGTCATATTAGCCCGAACAACCAGAAGCACATTGCCGACCAGAGAAGACAAAATAGCTGCATCGGCCATGGAAGTGACAGGTGGAGAGTCCAACAAAACCATATCAAAACGTTTTTGAACGAGCTTAAGAAAGTCTTGCATTTTTTGGGAACTCAATAATTCTGAAGGGTTAGGAGGGATTAAACCACAAGTTGCAACCCAGAGGTTATCTACTCGTGTAGCCTGATAAATTTCATCGGGTTCCACAGTTCCTACCAGCAGGTGGGTCAAACCCTTGGTATTGCCAAGTCCAAATAAGTGATGCAGAATCGGACGACGTAGATCGGAATCTATCAGAAGTACTTTATGCCGGGCCAGGGCAAAAGTAATTCCCAGATTTGCTACCGTCATAGACTTCCCTTCCTCAGGAACACTACTGGTAACTAATAAGGAACGAATAGGATTATCCGCCCGTGAGAAAGTAATGTTGGTTCGGAGGGTTCGATAGAATTCTGAAACGGCCCAGGGTGTTTTCTCTTCGTCAATCAGGAACCTGGTTTCTTCTTTTTTTAATTTATATCTTTTCATTTAATCACTCCCCTTTTCTATGAGGGCAAAAGGTTCTTTTCCTTTTAAAGAAAGAGGTTTCTTTTCAGGTATAACCTTCGGAATGATGCCTAAAACCGGTAGTCCTAAGTAATATTCCACATCATCTGGGGTTTTAATCGATCGGTCAAAGTACTCTGTCAAAAAAGCCACCACCAGGCCTGAGATCAAGGCAATGACAGAACCAATCAAAATATTTCGCGCACGGTTTTTACCTGGAGTAATATCATGGGCCTTAGCCCGTTCCAGGATTCGAATATTATTTTTCTTAAGGCCTCCTGTCACACTGGTTTCTTTCAACTGACGAAGAAGAATATTATAAAGTTCCTCATTCGCAGTGACTTCTCGTTGGAGAGCCGCGTATTCCATCGCCTTTTTATTCTCGTTGATGGTTTCTTGCTTATATTGATTGATGGAATCCAACAGGGCACTTTCCCTGGCTTTTAAAACCGTCACTTCGGCCTCCTTAGCCTTAAAAAGGGATTCCACTTCACTTTTCATTTTATCCTTTAAAGTTTGAAGTTTTAACTCGGCCTGTTGAAGCTTCGGATGTTTCTCCTTATAGGTTTGCCGAAGATTGGTGAGTTCGATTTCGGTATTAACCAATTCGGTATTGAGGGCTATCAAAGAAGGGATATTCAGGTTTACATTGGCAACGGTTGCTGCAGAGGTCGGTTGCTGATCCTGAAATTTTTTAAGCTCGTTCAATAAAGTCTCCGCTTCTACACGTTTCTCCTTCACCTGGACGTACATGGTATTGAGTTCGGCCAGTTTTTCCGATTGAACCTTCTGATTTCCTTCCAGGGAAAAAATTTCATTTTGTTTTTGAAATTTCTGCAAAGCTTCTTGAGCTTCCTTAACTTTTGCTTTCAGATCTACAATCTGTTCACTCAACCAACTTACTGCTCGTCGGGCTGCCGTAAGCTTTGTTTGAAGGTTGTGGTCGATGTATACATCGGCCAGGGTATTGGCTAACTTTTCAGCCTGTTCTGAATTTGAATCTCTAGCCAGAATCTTAACCATCAACGTTCCAGGAACCTGAGAGACGACAACCTGTTTTCGATACTGGGCCAGAGCAGTTTCATAACCGGCCGGATCCTTCTCCGGGTCTGCTAATTTCAGCGTTGTTAACACCCGCTCCGCCATAATATTGCTGTTGAGGATACCCAACTGAGTATTTAAATCGTAAGATTCACCAAAATAGTTTTCATAGGCGGACTTTCCACCCTCTACGGTAACCAACGCAGGCTTCTGAGAATCGATAATGAGGGTTGCGACGGCCTCGTATAAAGGTTGGGGGTCCGGTTGCAAATAAACTCCGATAGTGATCGTAGACGCCAGGGCGATAAAAACCAGCAGGATTATCCATTGCCGTCTTCGAATGATCATCCAGTAATCAATAAGGTGTAACTCTCTTCCTTCCAAAAGGGCCATTTCTCCTTCTTTCCATTCGGTCATTATTTTTACCTCCTAGAAGAAGCTCTCCGGGACAATGATCATATCCCCGGGATAGACGGGTGGATTCTTATCTCGAACTCCCTTCTTTACCACATCTTCCATTTTAACTTTGAAAGTTTCTGTCTTCCCATCGATTTCTCGAACGATTTTAGTTCCATTTTTTGCGGCATAGTCTGTAAATCCTCCAGCTCGCAGAACAACATCTAACACGGTATCTCCATTTTGATACTCATAAGCCCCTGGATTTTTCACACTGCCTAATACATAAATCAGACCGACCTCCTGGCCTTTTTCCAAAGATGAGGGGCCCCCGGTGGCATGGGATCTTTTCTCATTTTCGGATACGATGAGTACATCTCCGTCTTGAAGTGGAATATTCTGACTGATATCTCCTTGAATGAATAATCTCCGAAGATCCACAACGATCGGCTTAATGATTTCCATACCTTCTTTGCTTTCAAGACCCCTCTGAGACAATCTGAGAATTTTTAATTCTGAATCAAAGGAAGAAGGTCCACCGGCGCTCAATAAGGTACTTAAAACCCGGCTATCTCCGGTCAGTTCATAAGATCCGGGTTGACGAACCGCTCCAATAATATTGACTTTTCTGGATCGGAGTTTAACTAATTCTACGACAACCTGGGGATCCACCAAATAGTCCCTGGCCAATAACTCCGTAATTTTTTCATCCAATTGGTTAATGGTAAGACCCTCCACCCGTATATCCCCTAAAAGGGGAAGTGTTACCAAACCCTCCGGTGAAACCGTATAAGTTTTACTCAAACTCTCCTCTCCGGAAACCGTAAGCTTGAAAACATCCCCTGGTCCGATGAGATAGCCTTGCGAAGTACTCATATCTGAAGGAGAAAATTGAGAAGTAGAGGAGGATTCGGTATAAGAAAGTAGGGGTTGAGACTTCTGCATAGACGGAGTTTTTATCTGATTTAAGGGTGGATTGGGAGGTAAAGACGATCCTCTGGAAGTTTCAGAAGATAGCGCTAAAGACCCGGGTTCATCGGATTTAGGGGAATCCAGGGTAGCCGTGGGTAATATCCTCTTGATATCCAGTATGATGCGAAAAGGTTGCTCCGACGTCTTAGGGCTATAGGCAAACTGCTCATCGGTCAGGGTAAAGATAGTTCGAACCATAGAACTTCCGATTTGCTCTACCGTTACTGACTTGATTTGACCATCCTGAACCGGAATCTCTTGATGAGGAGGATTTATCACCGTATGCGGGATCTCCATAATGAGTTTATTCCGGGCCTGTAAGAGGCTATACTGGGCTTCCTGATCCAACTCAAAAATGAACCGATCGATTCCTTCGAGATAAGTATGGGTGATCTGGGTCACCGTAGATAATTTTGAAGGGGAAACTACCGATGGGGAGGATAACTCTGGACCAGCAGGAGCCCTGATTCTCGAAGAAGAACTGGCGCAATACGTCAGTAGAAGGGGTAATAGACTTAATACAAAAATTAACTTAATCCGATGATTCATGTAACACCTCATCCCTCAAGACAAGCCTCAGGATTTAACTTCCAAACTCTGATTTAACAATTCAGCCTTTAGCCTTTAAAGTTAATATCCTGAAACCGCCTCAGACTAATCTAAAATAAAGGAGTTGTCAAGTTAAATTACGGGTTTAGTATCTGTATCACTTTAGCAGGTGGAAGAAGAAACACCCCCTAATTTCATACATAATGGAAAAGCCCTATTTTCTTCCTGAACACCCCCTTCTCCCCTGGAGGGGGGAACAGCGGAGGTGTTCCCCTTAGGCGCCAGGATAAGAAGGTTAGCCCCAGCGGGGCAACCTGTTTAACAAGTCACTACAGAGCTTGAAAAATTCTGAATCCTCCGACTTTCGTTGAGGGCTACCAACTGTTTGCCCCTGATAGGGCTTTTCAGCTTGTCCTGGCGCGCAGGGGATGAGGGGGTTAGGTGAGAAAAAAACCTGCCCTTTACTGAATAGTTACAATTACACGGGTTTAAAAACCGGAACAATGGGTAGGATTTAATTCCCGTCCTTAATTTTCTTTTGGGCGATTTGATTGCCCGGTTGAAGATTCAGCACGGCCCGATATTCTTCCTGTGCTTTATCAAATTGAGAAAGCTTTTCATAGAGGGCAGCTAGTTGGAGTCGATACTCAGGATCTTTGGGATTCCCCCGAACAATCACTTCCCATTGTTGGGTAGCCTCGTAGATCATCCCCTTGTTCAGGTAAAGATCCGCCAGGAAGCGTCGATAGGATACATTTTGAGAATCTAAAGCGATGGCCACTTTAGTTTCTTTAACGGCTTCTAACCAGTTTCCTATCTGGTTCTGATAAAACGCCAGTTTATGCCTGGCTACTGCGTCATCAGTCCTTATATCCAGATACCGATTCCAGGTAGTAATAACCTCAAAGGATTTTCCTATCTGGTGATAAATATTCGCCAGTCCCTCGTAATACTTCCGTTCATGGGGTTGTAAACCTATAGCGTCTTGATAGGCCTTGATGGCCTTGGGGAGGTTACCCATTTGAACATATATTTCTGCCAGGAGCCCATAAAGTTCCGGTTGCCGAGGTATCAACTCCAGCGCCTTATGATAAGCTTTCAAAGCACGTTCCGGTTGCTTCATTTGAATCCATACATCTCCTATTCCTCGCCAGGCTTGAACATTATCGGGTTTTATCTCAACAATTTTCTCGTATTCTTCCAATGCTTTCTTTTCACTTTCCTCTTCTTCCGGCTCACTGCTTCTGACTTCTCCATATCCAGGTCTTCTCATACTCCTACCAAGAGCCTGGTAAGCTTGAGCGATTTGAAAACGAATCGACACATTTTCAGGATCTTTCTCCAGAAGGCGGCGCCAAAGAGAAATGGCCTTCAAGTGTTTCCCTCGTTGGGTGTAAAATCTGGCAAATTCTTCACAATAGATGGGATCGTTTTGGGTTAACCGAAGAACTTTCTCATATTCAGCTTCTCCTTCCGACCAAAGATTCTTGTGAACCAGGAATCGAGCAAATTGAAGTCGGGCCTCCGGCGTATTTGGAACGCTTTCTTCGCATAGGCTATAGCGTTTTCCATAGAGGAGACATTCTTCGAAGATGTCGGAAAGCTGGGAGATATTCAGTAAGAGAGCCTGACGATAAGCAGAAATTCCACATTCCGGCTTCCCTTGTAAAAAGCAATAGCGAGCCAGGTTCCGATGGTAATAAGGGTTATTGGGGTATAATAAAACAGTTTTCTCAAACTCGGCCAGGGCCTTGGTCTGATTTCCCAGTCTTGCATAAACCCATCCTAAATTTAGATGAGAACCCGGCTCAAAAGGATTAAGGGCTACCGATCGGGCATGGAATTTCAGGGCTTTTTTCCAATTTTCTTGAATCTTTTCTTTCTCTTCTTCCCTTTCCTTTTCCCCCTGCACGGTTATATGCTTATCTCCCACTTCCAAATAAGCATTTCCCAACCCGGTTTGATAAACGGCATTTCCTCCCTCCAGGCGAATGGCCTTTTCATAAGCTTGAAAGGCTTCCCGCCACCGACCATTTTTTTGATAACTCTGAGCCTGTTGAAAGTAAACCTCTGCCAAATATGCTTTTGCCGTCCAGGAAATAAAAATCAGAATCAGAAATACTCCTACCCAAAACGGGAGAATAGGCCAACGGGAGAACAGGAAGTGGAATACCGGATTCCAAATCCCTCCACCCCTTCCCTTTTCCATTTTCCTTTGGGGGGTTGTGATGAATCGTAAGGAGACCATTAAAATAGCCAGGACGGTGGTAAGGAGGAGGGCGTTAGCCGGGACACGGAGATTAAAATCTACCATTCCATGGAGTAGAAAAGCCAATACGCTGGTAAGGGCTGTCAAAGTGAGAAGTTTCAGGGATCGTTCCCCGGGTGAAAAATAGGCGGTTAAGGCTGATCGAAAAACCCGTTGGATCCCCCAAAGGAAAACAACCAATCCGAGTAATCCGGTATCTACGAGAAGTTCGATATAGATACTTTCTGCGTGGAAGGCCCTGAGGGATTCACCCAGATAAGGGGCATATTTAAGGAAAACATATTGAAAGGTACCCAGGCCGGTGCCCAGCAAAGGTGCTTCTTTGAGGAGTTCCAGGCTATTCTGCCAAAAGGTGAGTCGGATAAGTGTGGACTCATCCCATCGGCCATCTACCCGGGTCTTCTCGATCCGCTCAATGACCGGCGTGATTCCTATCCAGGACAGATAGGTTAAAATGGCTAAGAAGAGAGCTAAGAGGATCCAAACATGTTTCTGGTCTGTTCGGCGGATGGCCAGACAAATACTTAAAAAAATCAGTGACAGGAGAAGACTGATAATACCGCCCCGGGATAGAGAAAGCGCCAGGGCAGTTCCCATTATGGCAACCAGCAGACTTAAAAGGAGTTTTTTTTCCCAGTGCTGGGTTAAAAAAGTCAAGCCGATGGCCAGTGGAATTAGTAATTCAAGATAAACGGCAAAGTGGGTTGGACTGATGAAGGTTCCGACCACTGTACTCTGGGTAACTTCCCGTCCTGGTAAATGAGTAAACCCTTGAAAATAACGGATAAGACCAAAAAAAGCTTCCAGACTTCCGGCAATCACAAGAATAGAAACCAACCCGACCAGCTGGCGTTGGGTTCGTAGATGGTAAACTAAAACCAGATAAAGGAGACCATAAGTTAAAAATTGGTAGAGCCATTCCCTGGTCACGTAGGGATAGATAGAAAAGCAGGTATTAAGAACCACGAGGATAAAACCCAACAGTATCGGGGTATTCAATGGGGTTAGAGATCGATTCAAAAGATGAGATTGTTCTTCTTTACTTTCCAGATAAATCTGCAGGATCCAGACCAGGGTTATAAACCCTACTGTGAGCCGCATCACCGTGGTAGCCCAGAGATCTATAGAACCAAAAGCCAGGGGAGTAAAAAGGACAAGAAAGAGGATACCTATCTGGATGAGAACATGAAAGAACTTAACTCCCCTTGATACGTTCATGGATGATCACTCAATACGGATCTGTAGTCTCTTAGGATTTACCCCCATGGTACGCAGATAATCCAATTTGCTTTCAGGTACTTTCGCACTTGAAACGAGCACCTCTTTAACCCCGTAAGTACGGATCAAATCCGGTAGTTTTTGGGTATCAAAAATACGACAACCGTGGATAAGCCTACCGGTCTTACGGGCATTATCATCCACGAAGCCTACCGGCAAGTAGCGGCGATCCGGATTATTAAGGATTTCTCGAATCAAGAGTTCACCTCCATCTCCTGCACCATAGATGAGTACCGGTTTTGCATCTGGATGAAGATTTGAGCGACCTACCATCAACACCCGTAGTAGTCGAAAGGATAGCCGACTTGCACTTACAAACACTAACAACAAGAGGGCGTTCAGTACCAATACGCCCCGTGAAGGACCCTGGAATCCATAGATAGCAAACACAACCACTGAACTTGTTGTGGCTCCTACCAGGATAGACTTTGCAATGACAATGAGGTCATCGATTCCCGTGTAACGCCACAACCCGTTGTAAACCCCGCCCAATAAGAAAAACGGCATTTGTATCATAATCATTAGAGGGAGTGTTTTGATGAAAATGGCCAGTTGTTGGTTTGGTAAACTGGCATCCCAGCGTAATACGTAGGCTCCATAGTAGGCCATGACCACAAGGATCACATCCAGCAAGATCTCAAAGACACGACGTTTATAGTAGAAATCCGCCAGTGCATTAATCATTGTATTCCCCGAGATGGGAGGTTCTTTCGCCTCATGGATACTTACTTTACCGAGGTAAAGTCCCAGAAACAGGATGGTTAGTGCAAAGCCCGGGACAAGTAATAATACGGCTTCGACTTTTAGCACTCTAACCAGCAACGCCAGTATACCTGAAGCCGTCGCAAAAAGGTAAAGCATGAGAACGGCTCGACGTTCAGACATACCCAGGGCCACAAGCCGATGGGACGTATGATCCCGTCCACCCTGAGAGATGGGGTGACCTGACAACTTCCGGGTAAGCGTCACCACACAGGTATCAAAGATGGGGATCATCAGAATTAAGACCGGTGTGAATAAAACTGCGATGAGATTACGTGAGCGACCATAGTCACTGAGTAAAGCGATACTACCCAGCATGAAACCTAAAAACATAGAGCCACAGTCCCCCATGAAAATAGAGGCCGGATGAAAGTTAAACACCAGAAACCCGAGCACGGCACCTCCCAGAAGGATCGAAAGCAGTGCTTCCGGGGTCTGTCCATTGAGGAGGAAGGTAATCGTAAGGAACACACAGGAAATAAAGGTTATTCCACCGGCAAGACCATCCATATTGTCCAGCAGATTAATGGCATTGGTGATCCCTACCAGCCAAAAGATGGTTATGACATCGTTTATGGCCTTGTAGCCTGTCCAGGGCAGGTGCAATCCAAAGTAAACGATCCCGGCAGCAGCAATCAACTGGATGATGAGTTTGGTATACGGTTTAATTTGGATAATATCGTCTATCAACCCGGTCAAAAACAGTAAGGTACCCGAGATCAGAATAGGATAAAGGTGGGAGAGTTTTGGTACAAAAAGAAGGTAACCTGTACCAAACGCCAGATAAATGGCAACACCTCCCAGCAGAGGGGTAACTTTTTTATGCCAGCGATCTTGCCGGGGGGTAGCTACGATGCCGATCCAATATGCAACAGCCCGGACTATGAAGGTCAGAGCCAATCCCAACAACCCTGTACAGAGTCCACCTAAGAGAATCATATGAAAGTGATTGGCTTGATTCAGAAGGTAGGGAAATTAGATTTGAAAAGCAGCAGGAGCCGGAGTACCAATTTGTTTGGCGATTTTAGATCTCTGATGCTCAATAACACTCAGGAGTATTTCATCTAGAGTGATTTTCGGGGTATAACCGATCAACTTATGTATTTTGGATAGATCTGGAACCCGCCGCAGCATGTCTTCGAAGCCTTGTTCATAGGCTTTATCGTAGGGGATGAAAACTATGCGGGAATTAGACCCGGTTAGCTGTTTAATCCTTTCAGCGAGTTCTAAGATGGTAACTTCCTGGCTACTACCAATATTATACACTTCTCCTACGGCCTGGGGATGCTCTGCAAGTTGGATCAGTGCTTCTACAACATCGGAAACATGGGTGAAACATCGGCTCTGAGAACCATCTCCAAATACCGTGATATCTTCCCCTGTAAGAGCCTGACGCACGAAGTTAGGGATTACCATTCCATAACGACCGGTTTGACGAGGACCTACCGTATTGAATAGCCTTGCAATGACGGTTGGGACGCGCTTCTCTTTCCAATAAGCAATAGCCAAAAATTCATCGATGGCCTTCGAACAGGCATAGCTCCATCGGGCCTTACTGGTTGGACCCATGACCAAATCATCATCTTCCCGAAATGGGACCTGGTTACGCTTACCATAAACCTCTGAAGTTGAGGTAATAAGCACCCGTTTACGTTTCTTAGCCGCCAGCTCGAGCACGATCTCGGTACCCCGGATATTTGTCTCGATGGTTCTAACCGGACTTTCAACAATTAACCGGACACCAACGGCCGCTGCCAGATGATAGATAACATCGCATAAATCCACAAGCTCGGCGGTAAGGCGATAGTTGTTGACCGTATCAATATAATAGGTAAAGTTAGGATGAGTTTTTATATGCCGGATATTCTCGATGGTACCGGTTGAAAGATCATCGATAATGTAAACTTCATCCCCTCGATCCAGGTGACGCTCAGCGAGGTGCGAGCCGATAAATCCTGCCCCGCCTGTAATTAAAACCTTCATGTGCTACCTCCCGTATCCGGTTGAAGATTCCGAGTTGAAGGTTTCAGGTAAAAAAGCTTGAGAAGTTGAAACGTTAAACTCGAAACTTGAAACGTTAGAATGGTTTATTAATTCTCGATATAAATTTTCTATATCCCCTATGAGTCGATCCTTAGAGAAATTTGCCTTCACAAAGGCATGCCCTCGTTTTCCCATCTCACGACGGAGTTCTGGATGTTCCATCAAATATTTCAATGCACGGGCAAACAGGAAAGCATTCTGACCGGGTACGGTAATTCCATGATCCCAAATTGAAAAACCGTTATGTAATTCTCTGCGCGTACCCATCAGATCAACGACTCCCCCAACTTCTGTTGCTATGACCGCTCGATGATAACATAAAGCCTCAATCAATGTCAAGGGAGTTCCTTCATTAAGTGAGGTGAGTACCACCAGATCGAAAGCAGAATAGAGTGATAAGACATCTTTGCGGAAACCCAGAAACGTCACTTTGTCTGAAATGCCTAGCTTATGGGATAACCATTCCAACTCCTTACGCAAATGACCATCCCCCACCACAACGAAGTGAACCTGAACCCTTTCTGCGGTAAGTTGTGCTACGGCTTCGAGCAGCAGAGCAGGATTCTTGACTTCACATAACCGACCTACCATCCCGATGAGTAGCTTATCCCGGGTTACGCCGAGTTCTTCTCGCAAACTACTCCCGGCTTCAACCCTCTCATTTAAATCAATACCCAGCGGAATGACTCGAAACTGTTTGGGTCTCCCTACACGAAAACATTCTGAGATTTCCCGACGTTGTTGTTCGCTGATGGCAATGATCCGATCCGTAAAAAGCCTGGCTAAAATCCGTTCGATGGTGATGAAAAACCGGGTCTTGAGGGGACCGTAATAGCTATGGAAAATATGACCGTGGTAAGTATGTATGAGATAACATTTCCGTGGACGGAGCCATAAGATCGATGGAGTTGCCCATTTATAAATGATTCCGGCAATACGGCCCACGGCGCCGGCTTTGGCTTTATGGGTATGGATAATTTGGGGTTTTAATTTCCAGAACCGGTAGAGTAGTTTCAGGATGACCACGATATCCCTCAGGTTGATTTCCCGGCTCATCTCCTGGATCACCACCGGTTTGACACCTGCTGCACGGGCAAAATAGCCCATGTCGCCTTCACCCGATGGAACAATACCCGTGATAAGCACGATTTCGAACTCTTCTGGATTCAACCCGGAGGTTAACCAGGTAACGTGCTTGGCCGGACCTCCAATGTTAAGCCGATCAATGATACGTACAACACGGATAGGAGTATGAGTCGAAGCCTCTTTTCGATTCATCAGGGAATATCAACCGGACTTTTGGGTGGTTTAATTATTTTTGTTGAAGTTATTTAACCCCACGGTAAATTCTGTACCTGAGGTATTCCAACAGGGTAGGGTGACTCCACAACCTGGATCTTCCTTCCGGGTAGGGTTTAATTTCAATTCGATTTTCAAATACTTCACGGATTGCTTTCTTTAATAGGGGAATGCCCGTGACCAGCTGAAGCAAAGGATAGGTGACAAAATTATCTTTTTCGGTTGGCTCCACAACCTGTTGCTCAAGTATTTTTCCGGTATCTATACCTGAATCAACCAAATGAACGGTAACCCCACAGGCTTTTCGGTTGTTTTCAACTAAGGCCCAATAAGCCCCATGGACCCCTCTGTAGAGAGGTGTAATACCTGCATGGATATTAAGAAATTTAGAAGGAACACAATTAAGGACTTTATCTGAAATAATGCGGGTACCATTGATAACCACAACCGATGGGTGGATTTCTTTCAAAATGCCCATGGTCTCATCGGAATTGACCGATCTTACGCGGGTTAATTTAACCTCATCGATAGGTTCATCATTTAACTTGAATTCCTTCATCAACTCCAGAATACGTTTCTGGGAGATCCTGCGAAGGTAAGGAACCACTCCTATCTGAAAAAGAATTTGTCCCAGTACTCTAAAAAAACCGAGCCTTTGAATCCGCCTCCTTAAAAATTCGGTCCTGGGAACCGGCTCCTCCAGGACGACGGTTTCTATAGGGAAATCGTTTTTGAGGGCGTGATAAAGTATATGGGTCGGTTTTCCAGGACCTGCCAGCATAACAAGGGTATCAGTTTTCATAAGCCAGGGAATTATCCAGACGACGTTGAGCCAGTTCTCCCATGTTGAGGCTTTCCATCCCGTATGCTTCTTTAAGACTTAAAAAATGATCCAATATTTTCCTGAGAAAGGACAGATTTTCTTCTAAATGGATTCCAAAATTATGGGGATGCCACCACAAATGGTAAATCCATCCCCTTCTGGCCGCATACGTCAGGTCGGATAAAATTCTCCGTAATCGAAGAGGTTCGAAAACTTTCAACCTGTGCGAGTAAGGTCGAAGAAAACGGCTTGAAGGAATGTTATAGGGAGGGGTAGATCCCAGTGTATCCATGGAATAAGAATTGTATCCGGAGATATTAACATAGGCATCTATGAGCCGAAGGGCTCTTCTTAACAGGGATTCGTCCTTCCGACTTCTGGGCCTATATATCCAGGAATTCTCGTTTCCTCTATAAGCTTTTATACCCATTTCCTTGCAGACGGAGAGATACTCACCGTTAAATTGATTTCGGGGAAAAACCAGACTTTTAAGCTCGAGGCTATAGTTCCCGGCAGCTTTTATCGCAGCATTTAAATCATCTTTAAAGGTTTCGATATCTTGACCCTGTTCTAAACAGTAATAGTGAGAAAAAGTATGACTTCCGATTTCTTGATAAGGAAAAGAGGAGATGAGTTTTATCCGCGAAGGTGCATAATGAAAAGGATCTTCTTCTTCATTCCAACCAATCTGATGAATCTCTCCATAGGGAGAGAGTTTACTGTTTACGTAAGCTGGTTTTTTAGCAGGGAGTCCTCGAAGTAACTCATCTCGATTTTCAAAAAATAAAAACCCAACCGTTGCCCATGTGGCATGGATATTATACTCCCCAAATAATTCTAAAAGGCGGGGTATTACGGAACGAACCCCTAAAAGATTTTCTTTATAACTTTCCAGAGTTTTTCTATCCCGCACACCCCAATAGAGTTCAAAATCCAACGAGATAACAAAAATACCTTTTGGTTTGCTCATGGAACGATACCGTTTCTACATTGAAACAGGCGAATGGATAGGGAGGTGAGGGGATTACCGTGTCAGGAGTTCTTGATACCACAACTCCAGCATCAGTAAATTCCACAGTTTAAGAGAGTGATCTACCTGACGATCCAGGTGTTGAGTGAGGAGGCGGTTAACCTCCTGGAGTTTAAAACACTCACCGATGAAACTTCGTTTCGATAGAAGGGTATCTGGGAGCCATGGGCGCAATGGGCCTCGAAACCATTCTCCCACCGGAACCCCAAAACCCATTTTACGTCTCCTGGGAATTTCGGTGGGGAGTAGATCTTTAAATGCAACCTTAAGCAAATACTTAGAAGTTCCTCCCCGTAACTTCATCTGGGAGGGGAGTTTTGCCACAAATTCCATCACCTCATGATCAAGAAAAGGGGATCTTACTTCCAGGCTGTTAGCCATGGAGGTGATATCCACTTTTACCAACAGGGCAAAAGGCAGGTAAGATTGCACATCTACGGCCATGGAAGCCTCTACCGGATTCAGATCTTTTACTTCTTCGAACAGCGATTCCAGCCAGGCTTCCGGTCGTTTTTTGGTGAGTAGTTCACGCAAATCCCCTTTATAGAGTTTATCTTTCTGCGTTTCACTGAAGTAGCCTACCCAACGGCTATATCGTTCTGTTATAGATGGATGGATTCCGGTTAAAAAGCGTTGTAGTCGCCGCAGAGGGCTTTTAGGATCCGGTGAATCTGGAAGGATATGGGTTAAAAGCTTGAGAGTCTGTCCACCTCCTGGAATCCTGTGGATCCAATCGGCCATTTGATTTCCCCGGTAACGCTCATAGCCTGCGAAGTTTTCGTCTCCACCGTCTCCGTTAAGGGCAACCGTGACATAGGCTCGGGTCATCTGGGACAGATAGAGAGTTGGAACGGAGGCTTCATCTGCGTGGGGTTCGCCATGATGGCGTGCCAGTTTTGGGAGAATGGGGAAGATATCCGGTTTAACAATGAATTCATGATGATCTGTATCCCACTGTCGGGCCACGCAACGAGCATAAGCCAGTTCATTATAATTAACTTCTTCAAAGCCAATGGAAAAGGTCTTTATGGGGCGATGGGATAGTTTTGCCATTAATCCGACTACGATACTGGAATCGATACCGCCGGAGAGAAAAGCACCTAAAGGTACATCGCTCCTTAGCCTTAGCTGCACGGCCTCAGTAAGTTTCTCGCGTAGAGCTTCTGCAGCTTCCTCTTCACCTATGGGCAATTTTGGAAGATAGGTCAGTGACCAATATCGCTCAACCTGAATCTGAAAACCTGAAGGGGTCGGTTCCAGCGTCAACCTGTGTGCAGGCGGGAGTTTGTAAACATTGCGGAAAGCGGTCTTGGGGGCCGGGATGTATCCCCAAGAAAGATAAGCATCGATGGCAGTAAAGTCCACCTCACGGGGAACAAGGGGATTGGCGAGCAGGCCTTGGAGCTCAGAAGCGAAAAGGAAAGAGTTACCGATCTGGGTGTAGAAGAGCGGTTTCTTGCCGATACGATCCCGTGCCAGGAAGAGTCGACGTCGGCGCTGATCCCAGAGGCCAAAAGCAAACATTCCACGGAATCGTTCAACACAAGCTGTACCCCACTGTTCATAGGCATGAACAATAACCTCTGTATCCGTCTGGGTACGGAAGCCGTGACCCCATCCTTCCAATTCTTGCCGAAGTATCTGAAAATTATAAATTTCTCCGTTGAAAGTAACCCAGCAGGTACCCTCCTCATTAGAAAGAGGTTGACGTCCGGCTTCAGAAAGATCGATAATCGACAATCGACGATGACCCAGCGCACATATTTCATCGGACCATATCCCCCAATCATCGGGACCCCGGTGATGTTGGGCCTCCAACATGGACCAGATCTGGTACTCTAAGTTTTTAGCCGTACCGGAAAGAATTCCAACAATTCCACACATAGACCAAAACTAAAAGTTCACACTCTAAGATTTATTTAGAGGGATATCCCATCGGCATGGGATTCCTGGGTTGATCAGTTCATAAAGATGGAGAAAACTATCATCAGCAGAGCAATAGTTGAAATACTCAAAAAAAGCAATCCCTTGACTTCGGGGGGGCAGTACCTGCAAGATTATTTAAGCTTGCTGCTTCTACAGATTTAGGCATAATCACCTGTTCTTAAAAACTATTCAGAGGCCGATCGCCGATTAGGTTACAGTTTTCAGGATATTTAAAACCCGGGATACCTGGAAGCACGCATGTTCCATCAGACCATATTTTCCAATCATAATGAAAAATATTTTTCTCATGGAATATACACTTTTATTTTTTAACTCCAATTGCATGCCAGTAGGGCTCCTTTTCAGAAAACACAATTTCCTTCAATCCAGCTTTTTCCATAATTTCTTTTATTTCTGCCCGGGAATATCTTTTCTCTAAGGGGGTTCCGAATCGATCTAAAGAATCATTCCGAATCATGTGAAAGCTTTTATCCCAATAATAGGATAACGGAACCTTTGAATAAAAATTTTTATGGGGAAAGGCTTTCTTTAATGCCCTTGAAAAGGTGACTAACGGAAGATATACAACAACTGCCAGGAGATCACAAATTAAAACTTTTATCTTATCGGGTAACCTAAAAATAACTTTTCGAGCATTATTGGATAAGAAAAAAAGCGATCTTAAAAACCATCCCTTATTGTCCAGGTTATAATAGATATAAACTAAAAGATATCCTCCCGACTTCAACTTCTTGACAATTTCGTTGATGGCTCTTTGAATATCCGAAACATGATGTAAGACACCCAAACAAATTATAAAATCAAATAGATTATCGTCGAACGGCATGGTATCAATGCTGGCCCTGGTAATTCTTATATTTTGGATATCTTTTGTTAAACGAACAGCACTATATACTGCGTCACTGGGATCGATTGCCTCAATAAATTTCACTTTATCTGATAAATATTTTGACCATCTACCAGTTCCACATCCTACATCTAATACCAGAGAATCCTTATTTACATGATGGCTACAGACTATATCAAAGTATTGATCTCCTGCCTTTTGGATTTCCTGGTTAGAAAAAGAGTTGAATCTCGTCCACTCGAGGCCAAATGATTTAATGGTTTTTTGATCAATACTTATATCTGATTCAGAGTTAAAAACGTAAATATCTTTACCCAGATAATTAACTACTTTTGTTGGTGGCCGATTATATTTCAACATATTTAGAATAACATTTTTCGCTAATCTTCTAACCGAATTGGTGGGGGTTTAATGAGGTAGCCTCAATCTGACAGGCTGGTCGAGTCACAGTTTTCAGGATACTTAAAACCCGAGGGGCCTGTACCTGAAGGGAATATCTGGTTTCTACAGTGGTACGTCCGGCCTGACCCATGGAGTGGCGAAGTTCAGAGTCTCGAATCAAAGTAAGTAATTTTTCTACCCACTCGTCTTCATTTGCAGCCAGAAACCCATTTTTCCCATCCTGGATAATGGTAGAATTCATGCCAACGGGGGAGGCTACAACGGGAATCCCAACAGACATGTAGAGTAATACCTTCATCCCACACTTGCCATAGCTCCAGGGTTCATCAGGTAACGGCATAATACCTACATCAAAGCCTTGAAGCTCTTCTAGTTCGGTTTCCGGGGACCAGCGTCGTAGCGAGATGGGTACTCCCGATAACTGGAAATCGCCTCCCATTACACGGAGTTCTACAGAGGTAGCAGCGGCTACCCGTCGTAATGCTCCTGAGATAATATGAAGATGTCGGATGGTGGAAGGGCTACCACTCCAGCCTATGACTACAGGCCCCTTTCGAGGGGTAAGATTTCCGGGTAGATATCGCTCGGTATCTACGGTACTGGGTACTACCCAAACATTTCTATTGTAAGTACGCGCATAGTTTGCCAACCACTCATTTCCAGCAATGATAACGGATGCCATTCGGCACAACTGGGCCGTCTTCCCCGGGCACTTCAAGAAACTCCAACGACGGTTTACCTCCATGGTATCCAGGATCCAGATCGCATCATCAAAATCATAGATCAGGGGAATACCCGTACGAACCAACAACCACTCCACAAGAGGAGGTCCTGCTACCAGAGTGGTACGAGAAAGCCAGATGGCATCGTACTGTCCGGGGCGTGGAAGATGGCATAGAGCCCGTATCAGACTCATTCCCACTATCTTCATTTTCTTTACCGGAGATACCGGGGAGTAAAGGAATCGCTGTTCTTCCGGAGTCAGCAAAGGTAACATCTCAGAATTTATCCCTGCACCCCGAAGATAAGGAAGCCATTGCTCTACACGATACCGTTGTCCCGGTACAAGATTTAAGGCATAGGGTAATACACAGAGTATTCTCATTTTAAGCCGACCGTTTAATGGGCAAGGTAAATCGCATCACAGGTCGTCTTCGTTTATACCTGCGCAAACGCCACTGGACATAACCTGCAGCCGTAAAGACCAGATAGAGAATAATAACCTGGGAACGATAACGATAAGCAAGACCTATATTTGCGGATCCTAAGGTGTAAACAAAGCTAATAATGATGAGGGGTAATAATAAAGCCAGATTTTTCCTGGCCCCTTCCTTTAATGCCTGCTTCACTATCCGCCAGATAAAGGGGATGGTTAAATACCAGGCCAGCATTTCCGGTAATGTAATCACCTGCCTGAAACCTCTTATTTCCCAGGGAAACGGAGAGAAGAGGAAATAAATCAACCCAATGGGAATAAAGGTAATGAGTACAAGGGGATTACTCAGGTCTATATCCCCATAATAACCCGATTTTCCAGAGTATACACTGGCTATACCCTGACGGAACTTCTCAATCTTCTCAAGGTCTACAAATTCGAGACCTTGTTTACCTATATCGAATTGATAGTACAGTAAGAACAACAATACTGAGAAGCCGACTCCGAGAAACAGACCACGTTCTAGATTTTTTGAATAGGATAAAACAAATACACTCAGTACGGTAACCGCCATTACCACGAGAAGATAAGGCCGAACATACTGAAGCCATATCATAACACCGAGAAGGGTGGTAAATGAAGCCATAGATAATCGCTCGCGAAGGAGCAAGGTATGCCATACAATCACAAGGATGCTTAAAGTCAGCCAAATATCCCGTAAGTTTAAGGCAGACCATAATACCAGAGACGGAAAGAAGGTCGCCCACATAGCAGTAATCCTACCTTCCATACGCCCAAAAACGTGAAGTCCGAGACGATATGCGTAAACGATGGTCAGAGCCCCAGCCAGGCAATTGAACATTCGAGGGACCAACAGGGAGGGACCGAAAATATAATACTGAAGTGCCAGAAACAGATAGTAACCAATCCGGTCGGCAGATCGTCCTTCAAAAAGAAAGGTAGGCTTAGGGCTGATCCCCTGCCAGTAACGAACCAGGAAAAACGGCATATGATCGTAACCACTTTGATCCTCACCGAAGAGATCCCGATCGATCGGTCCATAAAAGATAGCAAAGGCTATTAATACCCGGATGAACAGGGCGATGAAACTCAGATAGAAAAGCCACTTACGATCCTCAACGGGCAGACTACGAGAGCGCAAGAACAACCAGAGAAATATCATACATACTGGCAATGCCATCAGGGCCGGAAATATCTCATCGGGAGTACCAAAAGTCAGTCCTACCCCCGGAATAAAAGCCATGGCAAAAAGCACAAGAACATGCAAAAAAGCCTGGAGAGTTCGTGTAGAAAGCATGGATATAAGAGTTTTTAACCTGAGAGGGTTTTTCTAAAATCGCTTTCTCATCTTGGAAATTCTCAGAAATCCCCTGACACCCCCTTTTCAGGGGTATGTTTTAAGGATTAGACCTAGGGTCTAGATACCCCCCTAACCCCCCTCCGAGGGGGGATACCCTTTGTTCCCCCCTGGAGGGGGGATACCCTTTGTTCCCCCCTGGAGGGGGGTTAGGGGGGTGTTCAGGCCGAAAATAAGGTTTTTCCTCTTCTTAGCTGGATACGTATGGGGTATCCACCAAGTCAACAGTGAAAACATCAGGTGTAGCTACCATTCACCAAGCTGCTTAAGAGGGGTAGTGAGTGTTCCCCAAATCAACAACATGGGGTTTTGAGGTAATCTCTTATTCCTCCCTTGAGAAAGGTTAGAGAAGCGTTGAAGAGGGACTCCGCCCCTCAAATTGATCAATCCATATCTCTAATTGTTGTAAAACACCCTCCATGTTCTTTTTAATATCCCAATCTGTAAATCTAATAAATTTGATTCCAAGTGATTCTAACCGTTTCTGTCTAACCTGATCTCTTTCCACTTTATAATGGTGACTATCTCCATCAATCTCGATCGCTAGCATCAATTCGTAGCAAAAGAAATCGACAATGTAATTATCGAGTGGTTTCTGACGGAGAAACTGATACCCCTTTATTCGCCTGTTCTTAATTTGATTCCAAAGTAATACTTCCGCTAAAGTGCTGTTCTTTCGAAGCTGTCTTGCCCGTTCCTTTAATTCCGGGTTATAAGGGATTATTTTTCTTCGTGCCATTTGGGTTTTAACACCCCCCTAACCCCCCTCCAGGGGGGATTTAGAAGGTTACCTGCCAAATTCCCCCCTGGAGGGGGGATACCCTTTGTTCCCCCCTGGAGGGGGGATACCCCTTTGTTCCCCCCTGGAGGGGGGATACCCTTTGTTCCCCCCTGGAGGGGGGTTAGGGGGGTGTTCAGGCCGAAAATAAGGTTTTTCCTCTTCTTAGCCGGATGCATATAGAGTTAAGGGAGTGTTCTCTAAATTGGAGCGATACCTTGAGCCATAACAAGACATTCCGGGAGCGCAGGTGTCTCACCTGCCGCCTGCAGGTTGGATATTAAAACCGTATAAACCTTAAACGATTGCTACTTATGAGAAATCTCCTCAGGACCAAGGGTCTAAAAAGATAGTTCAAATACCGGGGATGACCCTCAATCCGATCACAAAGAACAGGTCCATCGGGGGTTAACAAATAGTAATAATAACCCAGAGGATTAAGAATTTCCTCCAATAGTCGCTCTGATCCACATCCTCCCAGTACTTCACAGAAAATCGTTGGACGATCTCTCTGGAGTATTTCCCTCCCGCCCTGTAACACTTGCGACTCCGTACTTTCGGTATCGATCTTTATGAGATCGATTCGATCCAGACCGATATCTCGGGCGAATCGATCCAATGTAACCACCGGAACGATTGAGCTGTGGATATCTTTTACAAAACGATGTATGAATTCAAAGGATAAGCTGGAACTACTGGGCAGTTCTACTCCCCCATGAAAAAATTCTGCAGTACCATCTCTATCACCCACGGCACCGGCGATACAGTGTATATTGGATAATCGGTTTAATCTGACATTTCGTTGCAGCCGTTGGTAAATAAACGGCATCGGTTCAAAGGCATAGACTCGTCCTGAAGGATTCGCATGGACCGCCACTAACGCGTAAAAACCAATAAAGGCCCCCACATCTAAGGTCACGTGGGCATATCTGGCCAGTTGAAAGAACAGAGAAACCGTTTCCGGTTCATACCCATTCCAACCCCTCCAGTAGATTTGATTTGAGATCCAGTCATCGCCACGAGACCAGAGATACAGGATACGCCCGTTGGGTAATCTGCACTTTACGGTTCCGACTCGATGCAGATGTTTAACAATAAACTCAGAATGAAGGCCGGTAACTGTTAACAAGCCATGAACGGTTGAAGTCGCCAGATAATTGAAAGGTTGTGAAGCCCGAAGTCGTTTTAAAAAATGTTTGATATTATACACGGGAACGGGTAACGAGGGGTGTAGTCCAGGAAATAAGACTTTGATAGAGTGTGAGTTGTCGCTCACAGGCAGGTTCAAGCGCGTAATGGGTTTCCGCAGCACGTCGACAACGTAGAGGTAACCCACGATCTTCGAGAAGTGATCGAAGCTCTTGAACAGCCCGTCGATATTCGATATCAGAGTGTTCTTTCACGATGACTCCAACCTGCTCCCGGCGGATGATGTCATCTGTATCACTCACGTTAGGCGTTGTAACAACCGGTAATCCTGAAGCCCAATACTCTCCTATCTTGGTAGGCGAGCATCCATGCTCACTGATTCCCTGGGCCAGGAAAAATAGACCTACCTGTTGGTACGAAAGTTCTTGGGGGATCGCAGTATGTGGAACACTGGCCACAGACCAGCTACCGGCAGGTAATCCACTTGCTTGGAGAGTTGAATCGATCAAATCGGGTTCCACCCGGGTGAGGACACGAAAATGTATCCGATTTATTTCCCGGGAAGCAACGGCTACAAATCGCCCGATCTTATCAAAAAGGTATCGTCCTCCCACACTACCGATATAAACAAAACGAAGCATATCTTGCCTGATCAGGGATTTGGGTGGACTCCATAGAAAATGGTCCAGATCTACGCAACTGGGCACTACAATTACAGGAATACCTTTACGCCGCACAGCCGGAAGCTGCTCGATTACCTTCCTGGCTCGATACGATAAGGCAATGATCCCATGGGAATGGGCATATAATTGCTGTTCGAGAAATTTAGCAATTCGATGGGGGAGGGAATTTGCTTTCCAGATGCCTCCATCGACCTGCTCGTCGGGATAAAATCCTTCATTATGATAAATCAGCTTTACCCGCAAAAGTCGGGCAAGGATAAATCCTATCAGGCCACCGATAAAGGTACGAGCATGGATGATATCCGGGCGAACACGTAACCGTGCCATAATGGCGGAAGCACATCCCTGGAGAATATCAAAAATCTTTGCCGGTACCTTCGGGCGTTTATGATACCGGAGCGGGATCCAATATACCCCTCGTTCTTCAAGAAAAGCACGGATCTTTGCCACTTTGCCATGATGGGCCAGATCCTCAGGCTTTTCAAAGGTAACCAGTGTTACGTTTACACCTGACTTTGCCAATCTGGCTACAGAAGGTAAAACAAGAGACTGCCCTAACGGCTCGGCAGCTCCCCAATAAACGAGGTAGAGGATCTTTGGGATCCGATTCAACGGATTGAGCATGGTTTTATCAGACTGTTTTTGAAAGCCTTTGGCCGGAATAATCCATTGACTTTTTCAATCGTCGAACCATCCTTCCCATTACCTTGAACAGGTTGGGGGGCCACCACAGGATACTATAGAACCCATATTGACAGGCATTTAACCACTGTCTTGCACAGGCATGATCACCGGCCAACATATAGTAAAGCCGTCCGTAACACTGACAATGAAAACGCCAGCCCAGCCGTTGAACCCAGGGACTATGTAATGCTTTGTTATATAAACGCTTCCAGGCCTGGGTCATGATCTTCACATCGGCATGGGCATTACTCCCATGGAAACGATACAGTACCAGTACCTCATCTACATAATCAATGGGATAACGGCTGGCGATACGCCAGAGAAGATCCGTATCCTCACAGGGAGGCAAGTTAATATCAAAATCTCCTACCGTCTCCAGTACCCTACGGGGTATAAGAGAGGTACTACCTCCTCCACCCCCTGAAAACTTCCCCAATAAAACTCTCTCCAGTACATACCCCCGGAGATCTGCCCGAAGGTCCCTTAAAGGCTTACCCTCGACATCAATCTCCCGTAACGAACAATAAACTAAACCCAGATCCGGATTTTGCCTGAAAAGGGCCACCTGCTTCTCAAGTTTTTGGGGTAGCCAGATATCATCTGCATCGATAAAAGCCATCAATTCCCCGGTTGCATGGCGTAATCCCTTATTCCGTGCAGCAGCCTGGCGTGCATTCCTTTGATAAATATAACGTACCCGATCTCCATATCCTCTCAGAATAGAGGCCGTATGGTCCGTAGAGCCATCATCCACCACAATAAGCTCAAACCTGGAATAGGTCTGGGCTAGGACACTATCTATAGCAGCTCCAATAAAGCGTGCGGCATTGTAAGCCGGCAGGATAACACTTACTAAAGGATCGGTAACCATTCGGTACCTCTTCGTTTCCAATGGGGTTTCACAAGATTAAAGCCGTTCATATAAGTCTAAATGCCGCTCTACCTTAAGTTGATTATTAAAAAGCCGGATGGCGTCTAATCTGGCCTGCCTGGCCAGGTTTTTACGTAGCTCAGGATCACCCTTTAATTTCAGGATAGCCTCTGCAATTTGATCGGAATCGCCGTAATCAACCACCATACAATTGCTCATATGTTGGGCGGTTGTAAAAGCATACCCCGATCTTGTTAAGATTTGCGGACGTTCTGAAATCATCCCTTCGATGATATTTATTCCACCAGTCTCAACATACTTATTAATAGGAACATGGACATGAATATCCAATAACTGAAACAACGCAATGGGATCTTCTATAAAACCTTTGTAGAACACATGATGGGATAAATTGTACTCTTTTACTTTTTCCATTATCTTTTCATATTCAGGGCCTTGAGAACCAAAAATAAGTAATTTGACCTCGGGATGTTCTTTAACAATTTTCCGGATAGCCTCCACAATGTAAATATGCCCTTTCCAATACTCAAATCTGGCAATGACGCCTATGATGAAATCCTGATCTTGAATCCCAAGCCGTTTTTTCAATTTAAGTATTCGATCCTTCGAGGTATTATCATAATCTGTAATCTTGAGACCGTGATAGATCG
>JAUQPW010000142.1 GCA_030550175.1 bacterium | reverse complement strand
GGGAACCAGAGATTTTAAAATCTCACCCCGACGAGGATCTACTTCTACCGCTGTTAAAGATACGGGCTTCCCCTTTAAAGGTAAAAATAATCCTCCATATCCCGCAGCCGGATCTAATATAGTATCCCCTTCGCGAACATCTGCTGCATAAACCGATCTGGATAACGGTAGGCCCAATAGAAGGCAAGGGCCCCTCCCCAGTCATGTCCTACCAGGATAATCTTCTCCCGAAAGTCCAACGCATGGAACCAGGCATCCAGATAACGGGCATGATCGACAAAACGATAAGAACCGTTCGGTGCCTTACCGGAATCACCCATCCCAACCAGATCCGGAGCAAGACAACGGCCTCGCTCCTCCACATGGGGAATTACATTCCGCCACAGGTAGGAATACGTTGGATTTCCATGTAGGAAAACAACAAGAGCCCCCTGGCCGGTATCAATATAAGCCATCTGGGTGTCCAACACCGCCACACGCTGCCGTTGATAAAGATCATAAGCTGAAATGGAAGAAGTTTGATTCATAAGTTATGGAACCGGGTTTTCTATTTATTTTGATAAGTCCAGGATCGCTTTGAGATATTCTCGCCGCATCTTTGCAATATTGGAAATCGAAATAGATTTTGGGCATACTGCCTCACATTCTGCATAATTTGAGCAATCGCCAAAGCCTTCGGCGTCCATTTGTTGAACCATGCGTATGACCCGCCGCTTTCTTTCTGGGTGACCTTGAGGTAAAAGGGCAAGATGGGTTATTTTAGCCGCCGTAAATAGCGCGGCCGATGCATTGGGACAGGCTGCTACACAGGCTCCACAGGCAATACATGAAGCCGAATCCATGGCCCGATCGGCATTTTCTTTGGGAACCAAAATAGTATTTGCATCGGGAGCTCCACCTACGTTAACTGAGATATAGCCTCCTGCAGCAATAATTCGATCAAGGGCACTTCGATTGACCACCAGATCCTTTATAATGGGAAATGTACTCGCCCGGAAGGGTTCAATAGTAATGGTATCTCCATCTTTAAAATGTCGCATATGAAGTTGACAGGCTGCCGTAGCCCGGAGAGGGCCATGGGCAATTCCATTAATTACCATTCCACACGAGCCGCAAATTCCTTCTCGACAATCACTATCAAATTCAATGGGATCTTCCCCTCGCTTCAGGAGATCTTCGTTGACGACATCCAGCATTTCAAGAAAAGACATATCTGGAGAAATATCTTTGGCGGTATAAGGAACCAATTTACCAGGGCTTTCGGCATTCGCCTGGCGCCAGACAAGCAAATTGAACGTCATCTTCTTTTGCATGTAAAGAAATAGAAATCACGAAGATCACAAAGAGCACGAAGGAGATTTTCTACCATTTCCCTATCGGGATCCCTCCTAACGGATAGGAACCATCTTATCTGACGACCCCGTTGAAGGAAGATTCCAGAGGATAAGGGTACTAAGACCCCCTTCCTGACTTCCCCAGTCATCGCAGAGGGGAACACCTGGATCTCCATCTCCTTCCTTGAGAAGCAGGAAGATATCTTCAGCAGGGGCTTCTACCCTGACTTAATACCGTTTACCCTATAAAAGGTCGCCCGATTCTTTAGGCGGCCTTTTCACGGTGAATAGGTATTATATATCTGGAGTCTTCGTGATCTTCGTGATTCTTCGTGTTTAAAAAACTGGAGTGAGAGAATTTATCTATTTATAACTTCGTTGAGTAACCTTCACATTCTCAAATACCAGCGGTTCTTTGTGAAGCTGTGGGGCTTTATCCGGACCTGTGTATTCCCACGCAGCTACGTACATGAAATTTTCATCGTCCCTTAGGGCTTCTCCGTCTTTGGTCTGATATTCTTCACGGAAATGGCTCCCACAAGATTCTTTACGATGCAAAGCATCCAGGGCCATCAACTCACCCAACTCTAAGAAGTCGGCCACCCGCCCGGCGAATTCCAGGTTTTTGTTTAAGCTATCCGAATCACCCGGAATCAGCACGTTTTGCCAAAATTCTTCACGGAGCTTAGGAATAACTTCCAGGGCATGCTTGAGACCGGCTTCGTTTCGGGACATACCCACATAGTCCCACATAATTTTTCCAAGCTCACGGTGGAATTCGAGCACGGTCTTTTTACCTTTAATGGAGAGAAGTCGGGATATTTGATTCTTAATTTCTGCTTCTACTTCCTTAAAGGCCAGATGGTCTGTACCGATCTTGGGCAGTTCGGTACCGGCCAGATAATCTCCCAGGGTGTAGGGAATGATAAAATACCCATCTGCGAGACCTTGCATCAGAGCGCTGGCCCCCAGGCGGTTGGCCCCGTGATCGGAGAAGTTCGCCTCTCCCAATACAAACAGACCTGGGATCGTGCTCATCAAATTGTAATCGACCCATAAACCGCCCATGGTATAGTGAACCGCAGGATAGATACGCATGGGGACTTCATAAGGGTTCTCATTGGTAATCCGCTCATACATTTCGAAGAGGTTGCCGTACCTATCTTTAATGACTTCCAGGCCTAATCGCTTAATCGCATCGGCAAAATCTAGATAGACCGCAAGGCCTGTCTCTCCAACGCCACGACCTTCATCGCATACGGCCTTAATGCTGCGAGAGGCTACATCCCGTGGGACCAGGTTACCGAAGCTAGGATATTTTCTTTCCAGGAAATAATCTCGTTCTTCTTCGGGGATCTGGTTAGGCGGGCGTTTATCCCCTCTTTTTTTCGGTACCCAAACCCGGCCATCATTTCGCAAACTTTCGCTCATGAGGGTCAACTTGGACTGATACTCTCCAGAAACCGGAATACAAGTAGGATGAATTTGGGTAAAGCAAGGATTCGCAAAAAACGCTCCTCGCTTGTAACATCGCCAGATGGCGGTTGCGTTGGAGTTTTTAGCATTGGTGGAGAGGTAATAGATATTTCCATAACCACCCGTCGCCAGTACAACGGCATCTCCCACATGGGATTCAATATCCCCGGTGATGAGATTTCGGGTTACAATTCCCCGAGCTTTTCCGTTAATCACAACCAGATCTAACATTTCCCGCCGGGGATACAAGGTTACACGTCCGGCATCAACCTGGCGCATCAAGGCTCCATAAGCCCCCAATAAGAGTTGTTGACCGGTCTGTCCACGGGCATAAAAGGTACGGGAAACCTGCGCCCCTCCAAAAGATCTGGTATCCAGAAGCCCTCCGTATTCCCGCGCAAAGGGAACTCCTTGCGCAACACACTGATCAATGATATTGCAACTTAACTGAGCGAGTCGATAAACATTGGCTTCCCGGGAGCGATAGTCACCTCCCTTGATGGTATCGTAAAAGAGTCTCCAAACACTATCCCCATCGTTCCGGTAATTTTTAGCCGCGTTGATACCCCCCTGGGCTGCGATACTATGGGCCCTTCGGGGTGAATCGTGAAAAAAGAAGCTCTTAACATTATAACCCAACTCTGCCAGTGAAGCTGCTGCAGACGCCCCGGCCAGCCCGGTACCTACAACCAAAAGGGTATATTTACGCTTATTGGCCGGATTAACCAATTTTACTTCGAATTTACGTCGGTCCCATTTTTCTTGAATAGGACCACTGGGAATTCGGGCATCGAGTGTCATTGAGTACCTCCCATAAAATAAATCCAAATCGGTATGCCGATATATCCCGCTGCAAGCAGGATAGCCAGCACATAACCGAGGGTATATAAAGCCGGGGTCCAACGTGGATGATGAATACCTAAAGATTGAAAAGCACTCCAAAAACCAAAACTCAGATGATATCCCAGGAAGATCATGGCCGCCACATACCAGATGACGTATCCCGGCTTTTGGAAAACTTCTACAACCAATCGGTGTAAATCTCTCATTTCGATTCCATCCACCACGGTTTTATATTCCGGACCAAATTTAAAAGTCTTCAGATGAAGAACGGTAAAGACTAGGATAACCACGCCGGTTATCAACATGTTGGTAGAAGCAATGGTTTTCCGGCCGGGTTTTCCAGCACTCTTTAGTTTATAATATCCAACCGGTCGGGCTTTTTTCCCGCTTAACCGGATAGATATGGCGTAGATAATATGTAAAATGAAAAACGCCAACAGCCCCAACTCCAAGGCAATAAGAATCCATCCCAAACTGACCAATGTATGGGAGTATTTGTTATAGGGAGCGGGATCCTCGTTAAACAGTAAAAGGTTACCTAGCAGGTGGAAAATAATAAAGATGAAAAGCCCCAATCCGGTTAAACCTGTGATTACTTTCTTAATAATGGAGGTCTTTAAGACCGAAGGTGTCGAAGATTTCACCGAGATCATAGCTCAAATAGAATTTTTAAAACCGCAGATTTTCGGAGTAAATGAATTCCAAGATCCCCAGGTGTTAAGGCAAATCCAACTCAGGAATCTGTGTTGACTCCGCCAATCTACGTCAGGAATAATCCATATGAATTTGTAAAGGTTTCAGGGGATTTGTTCACAACCCGGGTTCTTGACATTTAGGTTAACCCTCTTTTGAATTATATTCAAGCGAAAAACACATAATCCCAAGTCTTTACCTGCTATTTTACTTCTGTCCTAGTTTCTGCTCAGTAACATCCAGATTCCGATAAAGATAAAGAAACCTCCCGCTAAGATTCGAATATAATAAGTTGGAATATAACGTGGAATTATCTGTCCCAGAATAACACCTATGAAAGAAGTTAAGACCAGCGCCAGAGCTGCTCCCAGAAAAACGGAAAAACCGGCTTTGCTGGAAGCTGCATAAGTCAGGGTGGTAAGCTGAGTTTTATCTCCCAATTCAGCCAGGAAAATGGTTCCAAAGACAGTCCAAAAAGTTTTCCAGTCCATCGTATAGATATATACCGAACACGATGGGCAGTATGTGTAGGTTGATTCTGTTAAATTTCGGAAAGGCCATCCACCTCAATCTCCTCCTACTCCCCATCGTGAACCCTCTACTATTCTCTAAGAGTTTTTCTGTTGGATTATTTGCCTCAGTACGTAGTGAAGTATCCCTCCATGTCGATAGTATTGAACTTCGACGGGTGTATCGATACGGGCGATGGTTTCAAAGACCTTTTCCGTTCCATCCTTTTTCTTGACTCTGACCGGAATTATTTGATGAGGTTTAAGCCCATCGGCGATTCCTTCCAGACTATAGGTTTCGAATCCGGTAAGTCCCAAGGTTTCCCGGTTTTCACCCTCTTTAAACTGAAGGGGAAGAACTCCAAAACCGATCAAATTGCTCCGGTGGATTCGCTCGAAACTTTCGGCGATGATGGCTTTTATCCCCAGCAAATAGGGGCCCTTAGCAGCCCAGTCTCGGGAAGAGCCGGATCCATATTCTTTACCTGCAATAACAATCAGGGATAC
Organism: bacterium; assembly: GCA_030550175.1. Classification (GTDB taxonomy): domain Bacteria; phylum Moduliflexota; class Moduliflexia; order Moduliflexales; family JAUQPW01; genus JAUQPW01. The sequence goes on along the minus strand of JAUQPW010000142.1, from coordinate 4,564 downwards.
CCCTTCATTCCGATATTTTTCGGATGCCTCATAAATGGTCATCTTTTCACCGTCTGGTAGATGAACCGTCCACCCACCTTCCATTCCTGGTACCATGAGGTTGCGCAGGCGGATGTTGGCGAAGGTCCCGCGCATCATGACCTCATGGTTACCCCGACGGGCTCCATAGGAATTAAAATCTTTAGGGTCTACCCCAAGGCTTATAAGATACTTGCCGGCCGGAGTATCCACCCCAATAGAGCCGGCCGGTGAGATATGATCGGTTGTGACCGAATCTCCTAACACTGCCAATACCCGGGCGTTATAAATGTTTTTGAGGGGCGGAACTTCCAGGGTCATACCCTCGAAGTAAGGGGGTCGTTTAACATAGGTCGAATTGGGATCCCACTGGAAGAGGTCTCCCATGGGAGCTTCCAGAGCCCGCCATCGTTCATCTCCTTTGAAAGCCTCCTCATATACTTTGTGGAACATCCTGGTTTGAACTGCGGTCTGGATGGCTTCTTGAATTTCCCTTTGGGATGGCCAGATATCCTTCAAATAGACAGGTTCCCCACCGGGACTATACCCTAAGGGTTCATGGTACAGGTCGATATTCATATGTCCTGCAATGGCATAGGCAACGACCAGAGGGGGGGAGGCCAAATAGTTGGCACGTACCAGTGGATTGATTCGTCCTTCAAAATTACGATTGCCGCTAAGAACAGCCGCCACAACGAGTTTGGCTTCACGTATCGCCTCTGCAATGGGTTGAGGTAACGGTCCGCTATTACCAATACAGGTTGTACAGCCGTATCCCACTAGGTGGAAACGTAGCGCTTCCAGGTAAGGCATCAATCCTGCTTCTTTCAGGTAATCTGTTACCACCCGGGACCCCGGAGCCAGGCTTGTTTTAACCCAGGGTTTAACCTTGAGACCTTTCTCAACTGCTTTCTTGGCCAATATTCCGGCTCCAATCATGACGGAAGGATTGGAAGTATTGGTGCAACTGGTAATTGCGGCAATGGCTACGGAACCATGACTTAATTCAAAACGCTCATTATTCACCTCTACAACAACCCGCCCATTTTTTACTCCCTGGGATGAGCTACCCAACATGGAAGCTAAGGCCCGTTGAAACTCGGATTTGGCCTCTGTAAGTGGTACCCGATCTTGGGGTCGTCGGGGTCCGGCCAGACAGGGTTGTATAGTGCTTAAATCTAACTCGATGGTATCTAGAAAGACCGGGTCAGGGGTCTGATCGGTACGGAATAGTCCTTGGGCTTTAGTATAGGCCTCCACCAGTTTGATAAGGTTCTGATCTCGTCCTGTTAGACGAAGATAGTTTAAAGTCTCTTCATCAACTGGGAAGAATCCAATGGTAGCTCCATACTCAGGAGCCATATTGGCAATGGTAGCCCGATCTGCAAGACTTAAACGACTCACCCCGGGGCCATAGAACTCTACAAACTTTCCTACCACCCCTTTTGCCCGAAGCATCTGAGTAACCGTCAGAACTACGTCCGTTGCAGTGGCTCCGGGGGGTAATTCCCCAAAAAGTCTGAACCCGACAACCTGAGGTATTAACATGGAAAGGGGTTGCCCCAGCATGGCCGCCTCTGCTTCGATCCCGCCAACTCCCCATCCAACCACTCCCATACCGTTAATCATGGTGGTGTGGGAGTCTGTACCTACCAGGGTATCGGGGTAGACCAGGATACGTCCATCTTTTTCTTCTCTAAAAACAACCTGGGCCAGATATTCAAGGTTCACCTGATGGACAATTCCCATATCGGGAGGAAGGGTTCGAAAGTTTTTAAATGCGTTCTGTCCCCACTTTAAAAAAACATAGCGTTCCCTGTTACGCTGGAACTCGAGCTCTGCATTGTAATTGAAAGCGGTTGCCGTTCCGAATTGGTCGACCTGTACCGAATGGTCAATGACCAGATCGACGGGTTGCAGGGGATTAATCTTTTTTGGGTCTCCGCCAAACCGTTGGATGACATCTCGCATAACGGCCAGGTCCACAAGAGCAGGTACACCAGTGAAATCCTGCATTAACACTCGAGCCGGTTGAAAGGCGATTTCTTCTTCAACCCAGGCCTGAGATACCGAACGACTGAGAATTTCAATATCATCCCGGGTTACCGTCCGCCCATCCTCATGGCGAAGCAAATTTTCAAGCATGATCTTCAGAGAAAAAGGAAGTCTGGAAATCTGACCTACACCGGCACGTTCCAGTGCTTCTAAAGAGAAAAAATCGAAGGACTGCTCATCCACTTTCAATACAGACTTGGTACCGAAAGAGTTCAGTTTACGGGTTTCCATAATTATCAATTATCTATCCGTAGTCTGGAGCCCGTAGTCCTTAACCAACAAACGGCGGACGACAGACCACGAACTATCCTATATTCACTCCTAAAAGTAGCGAGGCTAAACGTCCCAGAGCATAGCCTATCAAACCTGATCCGGCTCCTACCAGCATGACTTCGATACCCGATCTTATTCTTGCCAATCCGGCCAGAGCTGCTTTTATCGTACCCATGACAAAAAGGGCCGTAAGCGTCAATAGACCGGATATGGTCAGATCGATATGGATATTGGGGAATAGGAAAGGAAAAAGAGGGATAAGGGAAGCGGCTCCAAAGGCTGCCGCCATAATCAGGGCATCCCGAACAGGAGTCCCAAGCCTTTGCGGAGCGAGCCCTAATTCGAAGACGGCAAGGACCTCCAGTAAAAGATCTGAGTGGCGGCCTATGCGTCGAGTTACCTCTACCGCATCATTCCGCGACATGCCCCGGGCTACAAGGGCTGCCATCAATTCTGCAATCTCTTCCCCAGGTTTTTCCCGAACTTCTCGACGTTCTTTCGCAAGTTCAGCTTCGTAAACCTGACGCTGGGCCTGGGATGATAAAAAAGTACCTGCCGACATGGATAAAATTCCGGCCATAGCCGATATCGCCCCTGCTAAAAGTATAATATGATTCGAGGTTTCTGCAGCTGCCAAACCTGCAACCACAGAGAAAGTTGACACCAGGGCATCCTGGGCACCAAATATAACTTCCCGAATGTTGGAGAGACGCTCGATCCGAGCCGGTTCCGTTTCCAACTCCTCTATACCCCTTAACCTAACTCCTGAATCCCAAACCTTAGTCCCCGTATCCGTTCGACTTTGAGACTCTGGACCTTGACCTCTGACCTCTGAACTCTGGACTTTAGACTCCAGGCTTGGGATCCTGGGCTTTGGACTTTCTTTATCTAACGAAGATCCTATAGATCGGGTCGACGCTGTTTTATTCAGCTTCTCCAAGGCCGCACGAAACATCTCTCGATGATGGCGCTCCCGGTCTAAAGAAAGTCGAAAGGCTTCCGCAGCATCCTGTCGTCCTTCCTCCTCAGCTTCACGGATCATGCGTGGGTACATTTCCTCAATCTCCTGATCTTCTCCATAAGCTGCTGCCATCAAATTCTCTCGAGTCGAGTGTACCGCACCTAAAACACGGAGATGATTCAATGCATGAACGGTTTCTGCACCGGCCGCCTCAAAGAAAAGTTGGGCAATATCCGGATAACCTTCCGTAAAAGCCTGAATTCCATAAGCAATATAGCGACGATTTGCATCCGCCTCTCCGGCCAGGGCGACTTGAAGATTAGCATCGGTTTTACTCCCCATGCTGTTTTCCTCCTGTTTAAAAAATTGAGAGTCAAGATGAATTAAAATTCATCTTCAAAAATCTTTTCTACTTACTACATTGTACCTTACCTCACGGGCAATATCAACCCTAATCTTAGTCAAATAGTAAGTTCTGCCAGTCCCTCTTTTTAGGCATGTTTCTATAAGAAATTGGCAGTCGTAGGGAAAAATCGTCTTTCTTTTTTGATTGACTTTTTATGACACTTGTAATTTAGTGGAAGGGTATTCTCTAGGTAAACCTAGACTAATCTTAACTCTATAAATGAAAGGAGTGGCCCATGTTAAAAGGTTATAATGCTTATTCAAAAAGTTTCTATTTACTAGGAATGGTTGTCTTGGGGGTCGTGCTTATCCAGATTCCTGCTCCAGGCGCTGAGCCAACCGGGGATCCCAGTATTATTCCACCTGGAGCCAAGCTTGAAAAACTCTTCGAAGGAGGCTGCGTCCTCACCGAAGGAGTTGCTGCAGCCCCCGATGGAATGATTTACTTCAGTGACATTACCTTTACCTTCCGCTGTAAAGATCCCAAAACCGGAGCCATGGAAGCCGGCCATATCTGGCGCTATGATCCCAAGACCGGCCAAACCACCATCTTTCGTTCTCCCAGTGGGATGTCCAACGGGATCAAGTTCGATGCCCAGGGGAACATGATCGTAGCCGAAGGGGCCGACTTTGGGGGACGTCGGGTGACCAAGACCGACATGAAGACTGGTAAGAGCTATATTATTGCCGGTCTTTACAATGGTCGTCCCTTTAATGCTCCCAACGACATTACCATCGATGAGAAGGGGCGGATTTACTTTAGTGATCCTCGGTATTTGGGTCATGAGCCGATCGATCAACCGGTGATGGGGATATATCGGATAGATCCGGATGGGTCGATTCATTGGATCA
>JAUQPW010000141.1 GCA_030550175.1 bacterium | reverse complement strand
CGGCGTAGGGATAGATATCGATATTTTCAAAGTTGTTACTTTGGGCGCTTAAATATAGAAGACCACAATTATGTTGATTTGGTTCAAAGGATATAACCCTTCCTTGATTTCCAACGATTTGAGCTGCCATTAAACTGAAATAACCAATATTCGCCCCAACATCAACGAACACCATGCCGGGTTCCAGGATTTTTCTGAGAGCAGCGGTTACATGGGGCTCATATTCCCTTTTCTCCAGTATGGTTCTGCCAACTGCCCAGTCATCAGGCGAAACGTAGAGTTTAAATTTATCTAATTCAACCAAAACATATTTTATTGGGGAGTTAGGCTGAAAAATCTTTCTGTTCTTGAACTCTGGGGATGCCAGGAACATTGAAACCAGTGAATGGACCTTTTCGCCTTTAAGGATATGGGTCATATACGTTTGCCAGCCGTCGGGATCGGGATTTCTTCCCAGGAAAAGGCGATAACAGTAGTAAACATCTTCTTTGGTAGCCAATTCATCAAATTTATCTTTGGGAATTTGGCCTATTAACCTGTCCTTTAACCAATACTTCCATGACCCCAGTATTTGTTTCTTTATCGATTGGGGGATTAGCCTTATCAATTTTTGTACGAGCATATGTACGATTCCCCTCACCCCTTTAGCTTCTCTTCCCCGTCCATGGGGATGGAATGGAAGGGTGGAAGGAGGTCTCCCCGTCCTACAAACCCGGTGGCAATTTAAGCTTAAATCGTTCTGCGGCCTTTCGCAATTTCTCTACGGTACCGATGGGGAGGGGAATGCCGTTCTTGATACGGTCTTCATAAACGCGCTCTTCCGGCTCACCTGGCACGAAGATTTCGGATACCCCTTCTATTTTAGGTAGTCCCTTCAGGGCAGTTACCAATCTATCGACATTTTCCTTATACTGTTCTATGTCGGTGAAGTTACCGATATGAATAGCACCAACGAAGCTGTTTTGAGTTCCTGGAGCCACGGGATTCTGGTTAAGCAGGGTAGAGGTAATGAGCGGATTACCTACCATTAAACTTGACAGACACTCAAACATCAGGGCCAGGCCATAGCCTTTATAGCCTGCAGCTGGTTGCAAAAACACGGCTTTTTTAGGATCTGTGGTAGGTCGTCCATCCTTGTCCAAAGCCCAGTCTGGAGGGATTGAGGTTCCTTTGTCGATGGCTACGTGTAATTTACCCCCGGCAGCTACGCTGGTAGCCATATCTAGACTGAGGAATTTGTAATTCTTACCCGGTACGGCAATGGCAATGGGACTGTTATGTACACCGGCCGCGCGAGCACCTGGCGGTGCCATATTCGGAGGGCTACAAACCACAGCAATACCGGCCATGCCCCTGGCAGCAGCCATCTGGGTATAATAAGCCATGGCTCCCTGATGGGTAGTATTACGAATTAACCCCCAACCAATTCCGACTTTCCGGGCTTTGTCGATGACCTTCTCCATGGCAAACGTCGTAACTACAGGACCAAAAGCCCGATCTGCTTCGATGAGTATCGTGGCCGGAGTTTCCTTAAGTACCTGGATATGGGGTTGTGGGTTCATAATTCCCGCATCTACCCGCTTTGCGTACTCCTCTATCCTCTGGACCCCATGGGAATCCACTCCCCGTAAATTAGCCCACACCAATACCTCAGCTTCCTTAGCCGCATCTTGCGGCGGCATACCTAACCCTTCAAATACCTTGGCCGTAAATTCCTGCAAAGCCTTCCATTCTATACGCACATCTTCCATTTTTCCCTCCTCTTTTCCTCTCCATTTCCCGAGAGCTACAAGACAGGAATGGCTGTTTTTTACTTTGTTTATCCACTCTGTTCTCTGAGAACTGCAACCCGTTCCCCATGAAAACACTACCCGATTACGTAGGAGCAATCCCTTACCCAAAGGGATCAAGAGCGCTTCATTTCTTCAAGAATTTTCTGGTAACGATCCACATTAAAATAAAATTGTTTTGCAACTTTTAGCAAGGTTTCCCGAAAACGAATAACTTCCTCTTTCTTATCTGGAGGGATGGGTTCTTTTCTAGAAAACTCAGAGGTTAGAATATCATGGAATTGATTCTGATGTGAGGCCAGCTCTAGATTGAGATTAAAACGCCGGAGAAGATCATGGAAATCCTTTAAAATTTCTAAATTTTCCAGAGTAGGATTCAGTTTAAGATTGAGCACTTTTTCGTACAATGCTTTATCCACGTATTCTGTGATATAATCGGTCCGCAGGTTATATCGATTCTTTCTGGCGGTTTCAACAATTTCCAGAGCTCTCTGATAGGAAGTTTCATCATGATTTTTAATGTAAGATACAATCTCATGTTCGAGTCGACGGCTCAAAGTATATTCCGCTGCAATTCGATACTCCTCCGGTAAGTCCAGACCGGCCTGGCGAAGAGATTCCATAAATTCCCGATCGTTATCGTAAATACTAGAATACGCATCATAGTAGTCCCGGGTCTTTTTTTGAACCAGCAGGTTTAAAAGGTGTTTTTTCTCATCCCGGAACATATCCCGAATGGTATAATGATTCTTTCCCAAGGTTTCCTCTATGAATTGGTTAAGTTGAGGGGGATTCTCTATCCGTTCATTGAGTTTTTTGAGAAATTCTTCCAGGTTCAGATCTTCTGTATATTCGCAGATGGTAGTTCGGAAATCCTGTTCTCCGTAATGACAAACAACAAATACAAGATCTTTCCTTTCCAGGGTCGTAGAAGCCGTAACCAGAGCATGTCCGAGGGCTAATGAGACCTTTTCTCCCCGTAGAATATGATGGAACTTCATGTCCACCTGATAGTTATACGTATTAACCATGCCTGGAATCAGGTCTTTGAAGAGGGAAAGGATGGCCACGTGGTTTAGAAACTTTTCCAGGCTTACCCGACAGGGGAGGACTAATTTTTCATAAACACCCCGTCCGTTTTTAAACGTCTCTATATTACTGGGCGCTTTTTCAAGTCGTTTCAGAAATTCCTCTTGAAGTTTGAGACCAAAATCTTCGGCTAATTGAATCGCCCGATCCGCATACATTAAAATTTGAACCGTTTCCAGCCCGGAGATTTCTGTAAAAAACCACCCACAACTGGTATACATAAGCAGTGCATGCCGCTGGATTTCTAAAAGTTTAAAAATGTAGGATTGCTCTTCCTGGGTTAGATTCTTTTTCCTAGCATGTTTTCGCAAGAACTCGGCACGGGAATCCTCGGAGCGATCTAAAATTACAGATATATAATCATTTCTGGCTTTCCAGACATCTTTAAGATAGGAGCCTCCTTCCTTTTCAAACAGAGGAATAAGCTGATCGCGGAGCCAGTCTAAAGCTTCCCTCAGAGGCTTTCGCCATTCCTGGGTCCACTCTTCAGGTCCTCCGGCCCGACATCCACAGTTCTCTTTCCAGCGGCCTACTCCATGAGCGCAGCTCCAGGCTGTCCCCTCATTGTTAGGTCCTTCTTTGAGTTCAACCTTCATGGTGGGGGGATTATAGGCCAGAAAGCTGGCATAGTTGGTTAATTCCAGACCGCGACTTTCAGCCAGGTGGGTAACGGTAAAAGCCAGAGCTTTCTCCCCTCCCTTAAAATGATGGCCGTAAGTTTCTCCATCTGTAGCTACATGGATCAATTGGGTATGATTACGATTGGGATCTACAGCACTTTCCAGGCGGGATGTGAAAAGCTCGGCAGATGATAAGAGCTTTTCAAAGGCAACGGCCTGAGAAATAGGCCCATCATAGAAGAAAATATCAATATATTTTCCCTTACCGACAAAACATCGGTAAGGTTGGCTGGGATCAATATGACTGTTTTCTACACTGACCCATTCTTCCTTTCCGATGGGAGATACGCGCTTTGCCTGATAGGGAGATAGGATAATGTATTTCAAATTGAAGTTGGCCAGAACCTTTAAGGTATCATAGTTAACGGCTGTTTCAGGAAGCCAGATAGAATCCGCCGGTCTCCCAAAGTGAAACTCAAAATCTTTTAATCCCCAAACAATCTGGGTAATTTTATCCTGCTCATTGGCCAGAGGCAGGATTATATGATTATAACACTGTGCAATGGCATTCCCATATCCCCATCGTTCTAGACTCTGCTGATCGGCTTCTTTTAATCTTTGATAAACATCGGGGGCTTTCACCCTGAGCCAGTTTATGAGGGTTGGCCCAAAGTTAAAGCTGATCCAGGCATAATTGTTGACAATATTCAAAATACGATCCTGTCCGTCTAAAATTCTGGCAAAGGCATTAGGTCGATAGCATTCTGCAGTAACCCGCTCTTGCCAGTCATGAAAAGGGTAAGCGCTCTCCTGAGGCTCAATAGCTTCAATCCAGGGATTCTCCCTGGGTGGTTGATAGAAATGCCCATGAATGCAGAGATAAGCCTTGGGCATATTTAACTTCCTTCCTTCTGTAGGTTATGGTCTGAGGGATATCATCTTGAGGAAGCGAATTGCGAACGGTTGATAAATTTCCCTCACCCTTCGTCATCCGCTCCTTGCCGAAAATCTTGATTTTGAGAAAAATTTACTCCCTTTCCTTGAAAAAAACAGGGAAATATTTCAAAACAAAACTTGACTTTGATTCAATATCCAGGCAAAGTAATAACGTTACTTTTTGTATTTGAGCAAACCGACCATGCTGAAAAATATTCTCAGCATTTAAAAAAGCCATCGATGTATCTACGTTTGTTTAAAAATAGCCTTGGAGGTATAGATATGAATAAAATTTTATCGAGTGGCGGGTTTACCTATGAGGTTGAGCAAAACTGGGCCAAACTCCCGTCCGGACCCGATTGGTATTTCAAGGATGTCGCTGGGGTCGCCGTCGATTCCCAGGACCGGGTTTATGTGTTCAACCGGGGTCCTCATCCCATGATGGTTTTCAATAGGGATGGGGAATTTATTAAGTCCTGGGGGGAGGGGATATTTACCCGGGCACACGGCGTGGATATGGGTCCCGATGAAACCCTTTACTGTACCGATGATGGAGATCATACGGTCCGAAGATGCACCTTAGATGGTAAGGTTCTTATGACGCTGGGTATTCCCCATCAACCGGCTCCCTATCAGAGTGGAAAACCTTTTAACCGCTGTACCCATACTGCTCTTTCCCGAGACGGTCAGTTTATTTTTGTTACAGACGGATACGGTAATTCCTGTGTTCACAAATATACAAAGGACGGAAAATATGTCCTTTCCTGGGGAGAACCGGGGACGGATCCCGGGCAGTTTAACATCGTCCATAATATTGCAGCCGATGGAAAAGGAAATTTATACGTTGCCGACCGGGAAAATCATCGGGTTCAGATTTTTGACGAGGAGGGTAATTACAAAGGTCAGTGGGTCAATATGCACCGTCCCTGCGCAATTTATAAAAATAAGGTCTTTGATAATAATTTCTACTTGGGAGAAATAGGAACGGCTATGTCTGTAAATTGGTACGTTCCTCGGATCGGTCCCCGCTTAACGATTCTGGATGAAGGAGGTAAGGTCTTGGCTCGCCTTGGAGACCGTCCCAGTCCAAATGAACAGAGTATCTTCAGCGCTCCCCACGGTATTGCCGTGGACTCCCGTGGAGATGTTTATGTGGGTGAGGTAACCTGGACGAATTTGGTGGGGGGGGATCGGGGCCATAAAGAAGTCCCTCCCGGCCCTCTGATAACCCTTCAAAAACTCCATCGGAGATAACCTTATCTTTCATAATCTTTCATAATTTATTCTCAGTTCGAGCTGAAACCCCAAAGACTCAAGTCATTACTATCCGTAGTACCTCGTTTACTTAGGTTTGCTTGACTTTTAAGCGGCCCTCACCCCCGGCCCCTCTCCCGAAGCTTCGGGAGAGGGGGGGATATCTTTAAAAGAATAAGGATTTGAGTCGTTCTTTCTTACTCCGTCCCTTCCATCCTATTTCACCCGGTGTATACCCGTCTATGTTTCATAACGTAACACCATTTCACCTTGAAACACCCTCTCAACCGTCTTTCTTATAATTTCGCTAATCGCTGTTCCCCAGATCTCATTAATCGGTTAGGGTCCTCCTTTCCTGTAATAACCTGACAAATTCTTCCGCCGGTAGCGGCCGACTGAAGAGATAGCCCTGGATCTCATCACACCCATGGGAGCGCAAGAAGGCCAATTGTTCCTTGGTTTCCACGCCTTCGGCTATTACCCTCAGCTTCAGATGATGGGCCACGTTGATAATCAGCATGGCTATCATGGCATCATCGGGATCGGTGGTTATATCCAGGACAAAAGATCGATCTATTTTCAACGTATCTATGGGAAATCGTTTTAGATAGGCTAATGAAGAGTAGCCTGTTCCAAAATCATCCACCGATATATGAACTCCCATCTTTTTCAATTCCTTCAATGTGGTAATGGTGGTTTCAATATTCTCCATAATGATTCCTTCTGTTAACTCCAATTCCAGGTAGTCAGGATCAAGTCCGGTTTCATGGAGTGTTTGAGCTACCACCTGTATAAAGGTTTGTTGTTTAAACAGGCGGGTTGAGAGGTTAACGGCCACCCTCAAGGGAGGATAGCCTGCTTTTTGCCAGGCTTTATTTTGAGCGCAGGCGGTCCGTAGGACCCAGAATCCCAGAGGTATAATCAATCCAGTTTCTTCGGCCAGAGGGATAAATTTCATGGGAGGAATCAGTCCCAGATCCGGATGCCGCCAGCGCACCAAAGCTTCCATCCCAACGATCTGCCCTGTTGAGAGGCTTACTTGGGGCTGGTAATAGACCACGAATTCCTCCCGTTCCAGTGCGTGGCGTAATTTGCCCTCCAGACTCAATCTCTCAAGGGCCGTAGCGTTCATAGTGGAAGTGTAGAATTGATAGTTATTCCGACCCTGTTCTTTAGCTCGATGCAGGGCGGTATCTGCATTCTTCAATAGGGTTTGGGCATCTTCCCCATCATCCGGGTAAAGGGCAATTCCAATACTGGTGGTGATATGGAGTTCATGATCATTGAAATAAAAAGGGGACTTAAAGGTTTCCAAAATTTTCTGGACGATCTTGATCGTACTTTTTGTATGTTCCACTCCTGGTAATAACAGCATAAACTCATCACCCCCCAGGCGGGCTACGGTGTCTCCTTCACGCAGGCAGCCTGTCAGTCGTTGGGCAACCTCCTGTAATAATCGATCCCCTATGGCATGCCCTAACGTATCATTGATGACCTTGAATCGATCCAGGTCGATAAGCATCACGGCTACTTGTGTTGGTTGCGGTGTGCGTGGGCCAGTGCCAGGGTAAAAACAACCAGCCAGTTTGTTCATAATCTTTATTATGTGTCTGCGGACAGGCCAGAAAGTAAGCTTCTTAGGAAATACCCTTCTCAGTGCACTCCAATGACTGCATCTGCAAGGATACCGAACTCTATCCTGTTGTTGTGGAAGATAATGACCTTGTTGAGACTGGTCGGTTCCTGGGCCGGTAGATCAAAGAATTTCTTAAGGTCGATGACCGAAAGAATTTGTCCCCGCACATTGATGATGCCAAGAACAAAGGACGGGGTACAGGGTAATGGGGTAAGTTCTTTCAAGGGATGGACTTCACGAACATATACCGACTCAATTCCGTAATTTTCATGGGTCAGAAGAAACTTCACAACTTCTATACACTCCCCATCTGCTTCCTTCTCTTTGGGTTCCTGGGCAAGTGCTCTGGCTCTGGTTCTGAGGATTTTTTTCTTCTCTTCAGAGGTTGGGGCGAATCCGCTTTCAAGGATCGCTTGAGCCGTCTTTAGACGGCTGTAGACCTCCTTGCTCGGCTGCCAATGGAGCTGAACAGAGCTGGGAGTTGGATTTTGGGGCCGAGTCAGGTTAAAACCGCATTAGTCACAGAAACGGCTTCCCGGTGCATTTACATGACCACTTAATATGGCGCATGTAGGATTTAAAAAACCCTTTAGTCTGTAATTTACTGTTGGTTTGCTCGCTTCGTATCCCGGAGAAAATAATGGAGAATTTTCACATTCTTATTTGTCCTTGTCAACACTTAAATTTCTTTTTTAATTTTTCAATTTGAAAAGGATGTTTAGAAGGACTAAAAATGGTTTTTTTAACTCAGGTTTCTCGAAAGGTTTATCCTCGACTTAAAACCTTTGTGCCCTTTCAAAGGATTAAGAAGCAGAAAAATCATATTTAACCGTCATTCATCACTCTGCAATATTTCCTTAATAATCGGGCATTTTCCTTTATATGGTTATGAAAATTAGAACTATTAATTAAACTTATAAATTTCAGAAGAAAATGTCAGGCAAGATCCTGGTATTTATCGGGAAAGGAGAGATTATTCTATGCACCTTAAGCGAATCTTTGTTAAAATTACCTTCGGAGTGGTTCCTGTGGTTTTCATTCTGACTTCATCTGCCCACGCGGCCAACCCTGATTTTGGGGTTCAGGTAGAGAGGGCATTGAAGCAGTTTTCCATGATTTTGTTTGGTATTCCGGGAACTCTGGATCAATCGGCCCCTCCGACTTCAGGACCTTATCGCACGGTTTCTCAAACGGCTGAAGATCAGGTTTTACTGGCATCAGGTCTCCAGGCACGATATATAACGCGTCAGGCTGCCGATCTCACGGATCAAATTGTCTTAATTCCTAAGGATAATCCTGTTTACATGGTGACTTGTGTAGAAGGGGCCCGTAGAGTCATCGGGACCAACTCCGACGGAAGTCCCAAGTATAATCCTTCTGTCCAGCTCATCAGTTTGATTGATGGTTCGGTGCAAACTATTTTACGGGGTATGGATCGTTGTGATGGTATTCGTGAAACCCCCTGGGGTTCTATCCTGGCTACCGAAGAGGCTTCCGACGGCGGAGCTTATGAAATCATCTTTCCCTTAAGTGTTGCAAACCATGTGATTATTAATCGGGCAACGGGGGAAATTCGGGATCCAGGCGGTGCCATTTCTCAATTTATCGCCAAGCGTACGGCGTTACCTACGATAGCCTGGGAAGGCATCGTTATAACCTCCAGCGGTGTGGTCATTGGAGGGGATGAATTACGTCCGGGTACTGCCAAACCAGATGCAGATGGTGGCGCTATCTTTAAGTTTATCCCACAAACTCTTCGTACCGACACTACCTTGATCACCGATTTAAGTCAATCGCCCTGGGTTGCAGGAAATGTTTATGCCCTGCAGGTCACGTGTAGGAATGATAAACCCCAATATGGGCAGGGTTGTGAGGTAGGTCTGGCGAGTTGGATACCGGTAAATGCAGCAACAGCCCGTTCAGATGCTAATTTGAAAGAAGCTACAGGCTACTATCGACCGGAGGATATGGATCAGGATCGAACTTATATCGATCCCAATAATCCCAATGCCGTACGCTTCTGTTGGACCGATACAGGCGCTTCAGAGGCCTATAACTTTGCCGAAGTAGTCTGTGCCGTTGATTTTGATGCGAACAGCCCGTTCTCTCCGGTGGTTGCAGAACGCTTTATTGAAGGTGACCTTGAATTTAATTATTTTGATAACCTGGCGTTCCAACCAGGGACGAATAATCTCTATGTCCTAGAGGATGGCGGAGTAGAACCTCTGGTAAAAGGAAATGATATTTTTGCTTGTCTTCCAGACGGTTTTGATCGAGATCTTAAATCCGATGGGTGTGTAAGGGTTCTGTCTGTAAAAGATTCTTCCGCAGAACCGAGTGGTTTTATCTTCTCTCCGGATGGTAAAACGGCTTATCTCTCCATTCAACACAGCGACGATACCAACATGCCCCTGGTGGATGATTATCCAACCGATGATATCATCGCCATTACCGGCTTCCAGGTTCCCCTTCCTGGTTCCGGGAAGTAGATAGGAAGGCTGAGAAAACTTTTCATCTGAATTCTCCCTTTAATCTTGTGACCTTTCCTTATTTAGTAGAGGTAACCCAGGGGTTACCTCTACTCATTGAAGGGGCAAAACCTGCAGGTAAAGTTTTAAGCTGCTTTGATCTCGGTCCAGATTTTATCCCAGAGTTGAGTAGCCTCGCTTCCC
>JAUQPW010000140.1 GCA_030550175.1 bacterium | reverse complement strand
AGAGAACTTGTTAGGTCTCATCTATGCTTCTCCTTTTGTATTCTTTGTTAGTAATTTTCTACATAATAATTGTCTCATTTTTGGGGAGCAGATCAGTCGCCTAACAGCGGATAAAAGGGAAATCAAAGATTTCCCCAAATTACCTTCGGCAACTTCTTTTATCCGCAAAGCGTTAGCGGAAATCGCCGTTTTGATATAAAATTAAGAGATGTTTGAAATAAGTTGGATACTTGAACGGATTAGAAAAGGTGAGTATTATTTTTCAAAACATGGAGATCAGGAAAGACAAAATGATAACCTTACAATTGCAGAGGTTGAGGAAGCCTTGCTCGGAGGCAGAATCCTGGAGCAATATGAAGATTCAGGGAGGGGAGAAAGTTGTTTGGTTGCAGGATTTACAGAAGCAGGGAAACCGATACACATCGTTTGCGGTAGGAGGGGAGGTTGGCTGGTAATAATAACTGTGTATATACCTCGTCCACCAAAATTTAAGACACTTTATGAAAGGGGAGAAAAATGAAGGTTTGTAACTTTTGCGGAAACAAAAACTTTAGGGAAAGGCATGTCCAATATATCTACAAGCACAATGACCGATTCCTTGTTGTAAACAATGTTCCTTGCGAGGAATGCGAATATTGTGGAGAGCAGTATTTCAAGGCAGAAGCTTTAAAGAAAATTGAAGAAGATTTCAATGCCATATACTTTTCTGGCAAGAAAGCTAAAAAGGAGACCTCGGTACCCATAGAGGAATTTGCAGAGATCTAAAACAGCGACTTCCGCAGTGTGAAAATAAGTTACAAAAAATACCTCTATCCAAAGATAAGGTGATAGAAATTGATGATATTTCTTTGTTGGTTGGTAGGGGCAAGGTAGTTTTTAAAAGCCCAATATGTTAGAAGTGCAAATGAATGTCAAAGCACCCATTGTAGAAAAATATAAAACCTGCAGTTTTTGTGCAGAAATAATAGAAATTGCGCCTGATATGCCCCCAAAAGTGAGACAGGAGTTATGAGAGACTTTACCGCCCCGCTCCCAATTTTTGAGACATCAGTTATGTCAATTCCTGGGGTATTCATCCCATACCTCCATCGGCGTCTTGTATGCAAGGGAGTCAAGGGGTCTTTCGGTATTATAACTCCTTACCCATTGCTTTATCCTTACTTTAGCCTCTTTAAGGTTGTCAAACTCTTCTCTTTGAAGCAACTCTTCTCTCATAGTGCCGTTATAGCTTTCCATATAGCCATTATTGAAAGGTTGTCCAGGTGGTATCACCTCCTCTTTTATCCTCCATTTTCTAATTACCCTCTGGAATTCTTCAGACCGAAATTCAGGCCCATCCTCTCTTCTGAATACTCTTGGAGGGCCCTAAAGGCTGCAAAGCTTGTCAAAATAATAGGCAACTGCTTTTCCGGGAAGGGAGAATTCAACCCATGGTTCAAATCCTCTACGGCTAAAGGTATCCATAACATTGAATATCCTGAATTCCTTTCCAGAGGTTATCCTGTCATGAAGGAAATCCCCCGCCCATACATGTCCTGGAAACTCCGCAGATGTGGCTTCAAAAGCCCTGGTGATGCAAGAATTCTTTTTATTAGACCTGACAACAGGTTTCTGAAGGTTCTCATAGCAATAGATTCTATAAACTCTCTTATGATTGACTTTGAAACCCTAGATCCTCAGTTCTGCCATTATAAGTCTATAACTCCAGGCAGGATGCTCCATGGCTATGGTTTTTATCCTTTCACTGAGTTCACTGTCATTGTTGCTGCTATGGCGATAAAAAGAGGCTCTTGGGAGTTCAAATCTTTTACAGAGCATGGAGATGGGAAGTCTGAATGGATTGTGTATTTGCACCCTAAGTATCCTCAACTCCTTTCTGTTCAGAAATTTTTTTTAATAATCTCACTCTGGGCTTGTATTTCTAACTCTTTTTCAGCAAGAAGCCTTTTGAGTCTTGAATTTTCTTCCTCAAGGACCTTGAGGCGTTTTGCTTCAGAGGCATTCAAGCCTTTGTATTTTTGCTTCCATCGGTATAGGGTATTAGAGTTGATACCCTATTTTCTTGCTACGGCTGAGACAGAACTGTTAGGTAAATCTGCCTCAGCAAGGATCTTGATTATCTGGTCAACAGAGAACTTGTTAGGTCTCATCTATGCTTCTCCTTTTGTATTCTTTGTTAGTAATTTTCTACATAATAATTGTCTCATTTTTGGGGAGCAGATCAATGGGGAGCGGTACATTACTTTATGCAGAGAAGAAGTTCAGGAAGGTAAAGGGCTACAGAGAGATGCCCCATCTTGTAGAAGCGATAGAAAGGGAAGTAGCAAAGAAAGAGTTGACAAAATTATAAAGGTTGCTTAAATATGATATTAAAATTAAATATGAGCGAGTCCTTCTTCACTTCAACTAAAAAAGGGACAATCCCCCCGGCCATCCGCTGGCGGATACCCGGAGGGGTTCAGTCTAACCGATGTGCTGGTGGTTTACCGCCCTCATGACTGAACGATGTGCTTGCGGAAACTGCATGCACGATCTGATTGCGGTTCACAACACCCCACTTAGGCACTTAGTCCGTTAACGTCAGGGGAGGGGATAGGCGGCAGACCCTGTGTCAACTGTTCCACGCTCCCCAACTTCGTCAGCCTCGGCGTTTCGTAGGGCTTCTTCTTGCTGCCCACTTCTGCTGGCTTGTCCGCCTTCGCTTGCATCTGTTTCTCCATTTTCTCCATGGTTCTCACCTCCTCTCTTTCAAAGGTTTAGAGCTTCTTTCCTGCCGCTGCTTTGTTGAACAGCGTTCCTCCTCCGACTTTCAGGCTTATCATACACCCTACCCCCCCCCCGCCTGTCAAGTCCCCAGGGGTGGAGTCAAAAGCGTATATCATGGCTCCCCTCTCAACCCTGACGCTCCCGCAGGGATTCCACAAAGATCAAAAGCCTCATCAGTGGACGATACTGCCAGTATTCCAGCTCCTTCGGCGAGCTGTCAAACCATTCTTCTCTAATGATACCCCGAAGTTCTTCTGGCAGGGCTTTCACTGGAAAAGGCTCTTTGAAAGACCTGATAAAATCTCTTGTCCCACTTATCATCTGCCCTCTTCCAGCTCCGGCACCCTTATCAGCCCTAAAGAGATTTCTCTGGGGCACATCATTGACAAGCGCCCTTCGGATCAGCTTCTTCACTCCACCTCCATAAAGTTCCACCGGATGGCAGGAGAAGGTGAGTTCAAAGAGCTCCCTAGTAAAAAAGGGCAAAGAGCGCCTTATCCCAAAATGACTACATGCTTCCCAGTTCATGGTGACAAAGGCATCCATGATCTCACTATCCAGGGCAAGATAACGCCAGGGCATCCTGTCATCAAGAAGCCTCTTTTTCTGCCGCTCAAACCATTCCCTGTATTCTTCTATCACCTGAGGGGAAAAGAACTCAAAAGGTTTTCCATCTGTGAGAGAAGCGGTCAGAAGATTTTCAGGAATGGGCATCTGGGGCTCACCCCGAAGGAAAGAAAGCCTCTGTTTCAACCACTTGGCAGGGTCTTTTGGCGCCCTAAAGACTTCCTTCACATCGGTAAGGAGTCTGAGAAGTGAAAGATGTCTTGCCCAGTCAGGGATGGTAAAGGAAGAGCCGCAGACATTGTCAGCATACTCACCGCCAAAGAGCACCTTGACCTCTGCCTCTTTGAGAACATCTGGAAGGCTGCATAGCGCGGGATGAAGCACATGGAAGACCATCCTCGGACCTTTCCGCCAGAACTCCACCGCCCTTCCCTTAGGAAGAACAACCTCCCAGTATTTCTCAACTCCATACTGCTTTCTTAAGGGTTCTATGTAGGAGAGGTCATGCCGATAGGCCTTCTCGTGTTCTTTTGGAGGCAGCAAACTCCATGTCCAGACCTTAAAACCCAAGACTCCTGCCGCGAGGGCGCAAAGGGAAGATGAATCTACCCCTCCGCTTAAAGTGAGAAGGTTTCCCCCCCGGGGATCAAGGTCCCTTTGAAGCTTTTCAATGAGAATCTCCCTCAGCCTTCGGGCGTGTTCATGTGCTTCCCTTTCAGTAGGGTAGTGAATCCTCTCCGGTCTTGGGTTCCAGTACCTTCCCGTCGTAACTTTTTTTTCTATCCTTGCAAAAGAGCCCCTTGCGAGGATTTTCACTTCTTTAAGGGGCGTTCTTCCATCCGCGAAGGTAGGCCAGCTTGAAGCCCACAGGGCATTGGATAGGGCATCAAGCTTCGGCTTCTCAGATAGGTACCGCACAAAGTATTCAAGCCGCGTGGAAATCGCCCAACGATTTTCCGACTGCTTGAGATAAAACGGCACCAGCCCGCCGCAGGAGCGCACCACCGTTGCGTCCCCATTGGCGCGAAATCTGATGAACCCAAAATCGCCGGGGAGTGTGGCGAGACGGTCGGGGGATAAGTCAACAAGTTCCATGATCTCGCGCAATCGCGCGGCAGGGTCTTTGCCAGATCGCTCCAGGAGCACGTCCCGGCCTTCGGCGAAGGCGAGTTGATGCTGTCGCACAAGTTTATCGTCAGGCGATGAGCCGGGCAAGGGGGCGACGGCCGCCACCCACCCGGGCGCGGAATGCCATACGCGCGCGAACTCTCCGCCGCGTTCCAACTCGCGCCGCGTTTCGTCCAGCGCGGCGGAGTCAGGGTCGTGAACGGCGAACAGGTTGGCTAAGTGAGGTCGGAGCATATTCCTAGTACCTCCGATGTCAATTACGCACGCAAATCACAGATAACAGCCGGCTAGCATAATATTGTATTAGCCCGCTTTGCCGCTACCCCAAGGGTACACACCCTGTATCAACGAGGAGGCCAACTCCCGAGGGAAAGGCAGCCCCCAGGGAATTTCTAGCTCAAAGATGGGGACGCTTGCCGCAATCCGCCCCAGGAAATCGAGCCGACGCTGAAGACGTTCCCTCCGCGCTGGTTCCCGCATTCGGGGATAAGCCATCAGGTAGAGGAGCGCCTGGGATCGAGCAAGTCGTTCCACCTTGACCGCGTCACAATGGCGCGAAGGACGCGGAATGACAATCGCCCCCAAAAGGGGCCATGGATGGATTAACGTCCAAATTGACGGCGATCCTCTTATCGGGCGTTTCTTCTAGCCTCGTTTCGGGAAAATTGAAGAGGGCCGCAACATCCTTGCGCAGCCGCAGTTTCCCCGTGCCCGGAAAACAGCGCCAGCCCTTGCCGTCATGTTGAAGCCTCAATAAATCGTCGGTGACGAACCGCGCGCCATGGGCGCAGAGCAGTGCGGCGAGCGTGGACTTGCCCATGCCCGACCCGCCCAAAAACGCGAGGGCCAGTCCGCCAATCTCGACGGCACTGGCGTGCAAGACGCACTCCCGGGCCAAGGTGAGGATGCAAGCGATGACGTTGCCCACCAGTAGCAGCCCGGCGATGTCTGGATGGACATCGGGAGCAAGATGGACACGGACTGAACGCAGGTCATAGTCAATCCAGAATTCGCCGGTCTGATGAAAGAAATAGACATAGCTGCTGCCGGTATCCACGAGCGTATAGCCGCGTCCATTGCCCAGCACTAACTGTGCCAGAATCTCTCCGGCGGGCACAGCGTCAGGAATCGCCTTGCGTTCGCCGCAATATACTTGCAGATCGTATGGCGGCAGGTCGCTCGCGGCAATCTGGGCAGGCAGGGCAATCTCAGAATGGACGCGCAGTCCGTAGAGGTCGTACACTCGGGCGGTATCTTTCATCGGCGTTGAACCTCCAGATCCGGAAAGGGAGTATAGTGCGACGCGCCCACCGCACCGATGACAATCTCGCCCTCGCACTCCACCCAAGCGTGCGCTTTCAATCGCCCGTCTTTGTCTTTGGCGACGCCAATGCGGAGATGCGACGAGTAACCCCGTCGCGCCAGCATGGCCTGCGCAGCCAGCGATTGCACCAGACAGTTCTTGGTTCCCAGCAGGTAGCGGCTGACCACGCGGATCGCCCACGCAATTTGTTCCGCTGGCAACGCGCGACTTTCGTCTCGCGCCACGGTTATTTGCGGCAAACGTTTGAGCAGTTGCTGGAAGGGAAGCACCCACAGGCCGATCCGGATGACCATGAGCCAAAACAGCGCGCGGATCACAAGGCCGCGTTCGCCCCAGGTGAGATTCAGGAATTTAACGAGCCTCTTCATTTTTGACCTCGATCAGCCCTTCGTCCGCCATCTCCTGCAAGACCGCCAGCAGCTCACGTTCGGCGTGCTCGGGCGCCACATCATACTCGTTCAGAATAGTGTCTCGAACTTCCTTCACCGTTTTTGGCTCTTGGATCAACTCCCAGATGCGCGTCCCCACCTCTTTGAGCGAATAGTACTCGTTTGATGCAAGGCTCAGGATAACGGTCTCATCCCCCAGGTCGGTGGAGACCTGATCCTTGGCCCTTACGACCGTGGAAACCAGTCGGACCCTGGGCACCGTATGGTGAGGCTTCATTGAGCTAATCCTCCTCTCTATGCTAACAGGTCGCCCCAACCGCTCGATTCGACTACGCGGCCGTCCTGCAACACGTATATGGTGTCTGCCCCCTGAATAGCGGAAAGTCGGTGGCTGATGATCAGGACCGCCATGCGTCCGCGAAGTTTCTCTATCGTCTCAAGTATACGCTTTTCGCTCTCCGCGTCCAGGAAGCTGGTCGCTTCATCCAAGATGAGCAAAGAGGGCCTACGAAGGAGAGCTCTGGCCAGCGCCAGGCGCTGCCTTTCACCCCCGGATAGTCGCATGCCCCGGTCCCCCACGACCGTGTCGATGCCCCTTGGGAGTTTTGAAACGAACTCATCGGCCGCCGCCAGTTCCAACGCCCGGGCGATTTCTTCTTCTGTGGCCTCGGGGCGGGCGAACCGAAGGTTTGCGCGAATGGTGTCATGGAACAGAAACGTGTCCTGATTCACGTAGCCCACCTGATCTCTCCACGACTTCATCGTATTTGGCCCTAGCGGGATTCCATCCACCAGTACACGCCCCTTATCCGGCACGAGAAGCCCCATGATAAGATCGGCAATGGTACTCTTGCCTGCGCCGGAGGGGCCGACAAGGGCAACGGTCTGCCCGGCTCGGATGGTCAAATCCACATCCCGGACCACCGCCGTTCCATCGTAGCCGAAACTCACCCCCTGCAACTGGACGGCCTGTCGCAGTTCAAGCTCCTCCACGGTGTGGGGAGGGACTTCCTCGGCAGATTCGCAGCGTTTTTGCACGCCCATGACCGATGTGAAGGCCGGCACGCAATGCACAAACCGATGATAGCTCTGCACCATCTCCGAACACCGCGGCAAGAGCCGGGCGAACAGGAACACCAACAGGAGCACTTGGGTCGTCGGCATCGCCAGCACTTCGATCGAGAGGAAGAGGATGACGCTCAAAATCGCCACCGACCCAACCTCGAACCAGTAGCTGACCCCGGCCTGGTTTTGGATGGCACTGCTGTACATGTCCTGCGCCTGCCGCGTCAGCCGCTCAAAGGTCTTCACGTGACGGTCCTCAGCTCCATAGCTCTTGGCGACCTTCATGCCGCCCAGATGCTCCGAGATGGCGATGTGCAGGTGGCGCATCGCGTGGGACACGCCTTCCCCAGCGACCTGGCTCACCCGGACCTTCCCTCTCAGCAGCAACCCCAACCCGCCGGCGCTCGCCAGCGCTAGTCCGGTCATCGCCGGAGACAACCTCAGCGAGAACCCCACGTACACCGCCGCCACGATGCCGCTGGCCCACAACCTCAAGAGATGGTAGGTCGCCGCCACGACCCGTTCCATTTCGCTGGTCAGGATATGGGTAAACTCTGACGTCCGGCTCCTGACAAAGAACAGCCAATTGGTATGGGCCATCGCGCGGTACAGCCGCACCCGAAGCACGGCCACAAACTCCTGCGGGAGAGCAGAGCTGAGGTGGGCTTGCCACCGGCGCAACAGCCCATGGGCGCTGACCAGGAGCACGTAGGCCACCAGCACCGTGCTCAGCGTCGGCCGGACACCCAAAGAGCGGAAGACCGATGACACCCATCGGCCGATGGCGCCCAACGAGCCCTGCTGGGTGTCCAGGCCCACGAGCTGCAAAAGGGGTACCAGCAGCAACAATCCCACCCCTTCGATCAGGCTGATCGAAATCATCAGGCCTAACGCCAGCCCCACCCGCCAGCGCATGGCCCTGAGCAGCGTGGACGTGTATGACCAGAAGGGGCGCTCGGCGCCATGCTCCAGCCATTGATTTGGTATTCTTTTCATCGGCAATGCGTACCACCCATCTCCAGCTTTACTTTACCGCCTGCCTGATCAGACCTCCTGCGTTCCCTTATGCCGGTGGAAGAATTGGCTTACCGCGAGCGGACCGTACTTGACTGCTAATCTCATCGGGCGGATTACATGGAAGTGGTTGAACAACTGTAATAAGATTGGTACAAGTCTGGGGTTGCGGTTCTGGACAATTTGCTCTGTAAATAGTGTCGGTGTACTGAGTTGGTGTTAACCATCCACCAGCGTACATTCTCAAAACACCACCTATATAGATAAGATTTGGTGAGTAAATACCACCTGGTGTAGAAAGAATCAGTGGACCAGGTTGAGCATTCACCACATTTGTGGGGATATATGAAAGAACTACTAATACAGGGAATAAAAAATAAATAAGTGCTTTTTTCATAATTAAAGTCTCCTTAAGGCTCCGTGAACAATATTAGGTACCTAATATTGTCATTTAGATGTCAAGCCTCATCAAATCTTAAAAAAGAGGTGGTAATAAAATAATTATTACTGCTAAATTTACTTCTGAATCAGGGAAGAGAGGATTTAAGTCGTATATCCTAAAATCTTACGGTACTAACAGAAATCCCTTATCCGTAAAGCTTATTGGGTTACGTCAGAATTAGGACAGAAGACAATAAATCCGATTGGTTTACTATTTGATATTTTCTTAGTTGTCAAGAAAAATTTGTTTTATAAAGATTAAAATTTATAAAGATTAAAATAGGTATTAAAAGACCAGAAAAATATGATAGGCTTTTATTACGTATAAAAAGCACCAAAGAAATCCTGTTTTAAGTAGTCTTTAAGTAAAAGGAGAATTTATGGATTTTTGGGACATCCTAGAACCCCATAAATGCTCGTTTTATCACTCGAAAATTCTTTGCGTAGAAAAGAGGAGGTAGATTCATTTATGTACTGAGATTGATCATTGTAGGTAATCATATACATGACATGATACTTGAGAGCTAACATACAAAACCCTTCAAAATCCCCGCTTTTTAAGTAACCAAACATTAAATTTCTATCAAAAACACGAGAAAGCCAATCCACGTAAGGATTTGAAAAAAAGCCATCCACAACAACCACTTTACGCCCGGATGTTCCCACCAAGAACAGTGCTAAATCATCGGGAGCTAAGAAAACATCCGTTGGCTGAGTATGTTCTCGTATCCAATTAAAGGCTTTCATATCCTGTTTTTGGCTCATCTGTTGTGCCAAGATACGGAATGTAGTAAAATCTTCCCGAGACAGGTACGATGGATAAACTTTTACAAAAGCAACTAGGATTAACGAACAGAGAACTGTTTTTTCATACCACGGTTTAAGTTGGATTCTTATAAAGAATGATCTGTTAACAAACAGCGTCAAGTACCTAATTAAAGCAACAATAAACCGACTAATAGTAACCATTCCATAACCAAATAAGATCGATTCTAGAGCTTTTAAATAAAATAAGAAATGATATCCAGGAACTATACTGGGGATAGGTACCTTATTTCTCGGAAGGATCTGAGCTAGATAGCTATACGTAATAAATCCTATAGAGCTTACGAACCAAAATAAAAGCAAGGTTCTCTCCATATATTTAGACTGCTGCAAGATTAACCCTATCATTCCCATACAGATAACAGTAATAAGTAGGTAATGAGACAGAGTATCGCGTATGACTGCCCAAAAATTGGACCAGTCTAAGGCATAATAAAGCCAGATACTAGGAGCCCAGTTCAGAATTTTGAGATGATAATGTCCTATAATAGAATAAAGGAAAGGAATACTGACTATGAGTGCTGAGATTATAATAATTCCAAAATCAATAAGGATTCGATATGGAGAAAGAAGAGGT
>JAUQPW010000033.1 GCA_030550175.1 bacterium | reverse complement strand
CGACAATAACAGGCTTATCAGCGATGTAGTTCGAGAAATTCGTAGTCTTAAGGGCGCTGCCCGGTTGTTAGGTTATTATGATATTAGCTCTTTAGCCCAGAAAATCGAAGAGATTGTGGTGGCCGTACAGGTTAAAAGACTGAATTTAAACCGCTCGGTTATGACAGTTCTGGTATACGCCTTAAGCATATTAGATGATCTTATCGAAGGAGTTTACCAGGGTATTTCCAAAACGCTTGATCTCAACGCGATCCATCGTCTTATCGATACGCTCCTGACCAAACGGGAAATTGATATAACTTACCTTTCGAAAATTGGCGGAAACCTTAAACTATCTTCCAGTAAACCCCTTAGTCCATCCCTGCAATCCCAAACAGAAGTTACAAATCGACCTCCGGTACTCTCTCAACCTTCGGTACAGACCTTGTCCCAACCTCTGGTATCGGTTTCAGATTTTATCCCCATTCAGGTAAGTGATCTCTACGCGATCCTGGGCCTGGCTCAGAAGTTAGTGACTTTGACCAAGACTCTCAATAAGGACCACGAAGAAGCGCTTCAACTGAGTCAGGCTCTACAGAATCAAATCCTAC
This sequence comes from bacterium, assembly GCA_030550175.1. GTDB lineage: Bacteria > Moduliflexota > Moduliflexia > Moduliflexales > JAUQPW01 > JAUQPW01. The sequence continues at coordinate 50,210 of JAUQPW010000033.1, read as the reverse complement.
AGATTCGCCGACGCATGGAAGAATATAAAGAAAGCGGCGGGAATCAAGTCTAGAGATTATGAATACCAAAAAGGTTTTAGTTGTCGATGATAGCCTGATTGTCAAGGAGATCCTAACCTATTTGCTGACCGATCTGGGTTGTGAAGTCATTACCGCACAGGACGGGATTGAAGCCATTGAAAAGGTCTACCAGGAAAGTCCAGATCTCATTTTACTGGATGTTATGATGCCTCATATGAACGGTTATCAGGTTTGTCGATTGCTGAAGGATGATAAAGACACCCGTCATATTCCCGTTGTATTTCTCACGGCTCAGGATCAACCCGCAGACCGGTACTGGGGATTTATGGCCGGAGCCGATGAATATCTCATCAAGGATCTGGAACACGAAAACCTCATCGAGCGGATCGAGAGTATCCTGAAACAAGTAGATACAACCGAGGAACGGGCTCTCCGAAAGAAACCCCGTCAAGTAACCTCCGTGGATATTCTCTCTCAGGTAAATAACTTACTGGATCGTAAACTCTATCAGTCTACCATTGTAAATGAAATTAACCAGCTCGCCGTTTCCATGCAGAATTTTGAAGAGACTTTGAAATCCGTCTTTCAACTGTTAAGTCGAATTATACAATTTCAGATCGGCGTGGTTTCTATCATCGGATCCGACCTTCAAAAAATTTATCTCTACGTCCAGGATACCATCCATCCCTCTTTATTAAATCAAATAAGTATCCTGTTCCAGGAAGATAGTAAAAGTAAACAAACTTTCCTGGAGTTAAAAGGCCGCATTACAGAAACCTCAACGCTTCGGACCCTTGCCAGCTATTGCAAAGTTCCCCTTATCAGCAAAGGAGGTCAGATCGGAAGCATTCTGCTAGGGGATTCCAAGACCGGGAAGTTGCTGGAGGAAGATCAGAACATTCTCAAAATAGCAGCCAAAGAAGCAGCGGTGGTTATCGATAATGCTCGACTCTATGATTACAATGCGCAACTTTACATGGACCTGGAGAAGGAAATTCAGCAAATTTCCAGTATTCAAAGGTCCCTGCTTCCCCACACCAACCCTCTGGAGCAACGGGTTGAGATCCAGTCTGTCATGATTCCTGCCCGTGAGGTTGGAGGGGATTACTATGATTACTTCCTCTTAAACGATCACAAACTGGCTATTACCATTGGGGATGTCACAGGAAAAGGAGCGCCGGCTTCTCTGCTCATGGCCATGGTGAAAACCGCTCTTCAAGTTAAAGTCAGTATGACTTCTGAACTTCCGGAACTACTCTCCTTTCTCAATGCATTTGTTCGGGATCAACGGGCAGGTCAGTATATGACCTTATTTCTTGGAATTCTTGATTTGTCTCAACGGGTTTTCATTTACGTGAATGCAGGTCATAACTTTCCGTATTTAGTCTCTCCGTCAACTCAAAAACTCCAATTCCTGGAATCCAGTTTTCTACCCCTGGGACTCGAAAAGTCCGGTAAGTATAGGGTTTCTAAACAGGAGATAAATCCTGAGGATTTTCTATTCTTTTATACCGACGGGATTGTGGAAGCCATGGATGAAAACAAAGAGTTATTCGGCTATGAACGGCTGGAAGAGATTCTTCTGAAGAACTGTCAGCTATCTTTAGAAGAGATTAAGCAGCGCATCCTGGAAGGTGTTCAGGCTTTCTGCGGAACTGCACCCATTGGTGATGACCGGACTCTGGTTTTGGTAAGATGCAAATAAAATTATCATCGGACCTTACCTCCCTTCCCTCTTACCTCCTGTCCCCTTCTCCCAAGTTGGGAGAGGAGGAACGAGGGGGTGAGGGGAGAGAGGACCCAGGCCATCCCGAGTTCCCCCTTCCCGCGTCAGGAAGGGGATCAGGTTAGAAAAAACCTACTTTCCTGAAGCTTCAGGAGAGGGGAGCGAAAGGGTAAGGTGGGGTAAGGGTACACAAGTTTACTTTTAACCAAATTCTATGCGGATCAGTAAAATTGAACGAAATACCTTAGAAACTCAAATAAAGGTGGAACTGAATATCGATGGCCGGGGAGAAAGTGTCATCCGCACCGGTATAGGTTTTCTCGACCACATGCTTACGCTGATGGCCAAACATGGTCTCTTCGATCTTCAGGTAGAAGCAAAGGGGGATTTAGAGATCGATGATCATCATACCGTAGAGGATATTGCCATTGCTCTGGGGCAAGCCTTCAAAGAAGCTCTGGGAAATAAGAAAGGTATCCATCGATACGGCCATATCCTCCTTCCCATGGATGATGTACTCGTCCTGGTTGCCATAGATCTCGGCGGAAGACCTTATCTGGTCTTCGACGCCAGCTTCCATCGAGATAAGATCGGAGATCTGAGTACCGAGATGGTCCCCCATTTCTTTTATTCTTTTACCATGAATGTACTTTGTAATCTGCACATCAAAATCTTCTATGGGGAATCCACCCACCATAAAATTGAAGGAATCTTTAAAGCCTTTGCCCGAGCTTTGCGGATGGCCTGCGAGTTTGATTCGAGGGCTATGGATGCTTTACCTACGACCAAGGGGGTTTTATAGGGAACAGGGAAACCCGTCGAGGATAAAAACAACCATCCTTTCTCACCCCAGGTAACCTCCGGAAAATTTCCGGGGGCGAACAATGGAGATTAATCCTTCCCCTGCACGTCCACGCCTAGGTATTCAGGCTTAAATCATCTATCCGCTTCATGGCTTCCATGAGGAGCTTATGGGTTCCCATCTTAATTCGAGGTTCCCGGCTGAGGGGTTGAGGAATAAAATGGAAGGAGGCCTCTACCCAGGTTGCCAATTCCAGGAAAGCTTTTTCTCCTTGAAGATCCTTAACGGTGGCATCAATAATGTTTCCTTCCTTGATATAAATGTGCCCTTCCTCGGTTTCTTTGGAAAAAGTGAGGACACCTGTTTTTTGAGCAGCGTGAATGGTTTGAACGAGTTCCCCCAAACCCATGGCACTCAATTTCCCGGAAAAGCCTTTGCTGACTTCTTCACCGGCTTTAATGTTGGTCACCCGGAGACGTTGGGCCAGGAGTTTATGAAAGTAACGATTTAAGGCGGGAATTTCCTCCAACATCTTTTCGAATTCGATTTTCTTAAGCGTGAACAGTTCGGTGTAAGTAGCCGCTTTAACGGTAGCCGAAGAAGGTTCTCCGGTAAGTAAAGACATCTCACCAAAACAATCCCCCGGTTTCAGAGTAGCTACCCGGGCTTCCCGAGTTCCCTCTTCGGTTAAAAGGATTTTAACAAAACCTTTTTTAATAATATAAAAGGTGCGACCCAGTTCCCCTTCCTGGATAATGACAGCATCTTTATCAAAGCTCTGAAGTTTGAGCTTTTGGCAGATCTTCTTTAAAGATTTGCTGTCCAGGTTTTTAAAAATGTCATTGTTCTTTAGAATGAATTCCGGGGAGATCTCCTTTTTATCAAATTCAGAGAACAGGTTTACAAGCTCGGCCGCCGTTTGATATCTCTGCCTGGGATCTTTAGCCAGCATTTTTAAAATTATCCCATCTTTTTCAGGGGGAAACTTCTCATTGAGGGAAGAAGGTGGGATTGGATTTCCTTCCAGAATGCTGGCCACCACCGATTTGTAATCCTGTCCTTCAAAGGGTTTTTTCCCGGTCAGCATCTCATAGAAGATGACCCCTAAAGAGAAAATATCCGATCGGGCATCGGGCGGATTTCCTTGGATCTGTTCCGGAGAAAGATAATACAGGGTATTTCCTTCTTTGGGGGTAATGAGATTATAATCGAAAAAAGATCGGTGCAGGTCGAAATCAGTTATTTTAACTTTCTCTCCATTCCAATAAATATTAAAGGGGTTAAGGAACTTATGGACGATATCCCGTTGATGAACATGTTCTAGAACTCTGCTTATCTGCAAAGCAATATCTATAGCCTTCTCAATTGGAAAAGGTTTTTGTGATTTTAATTCATAGGCCAGAGTATTCCAGTCTATATCCTCCATAACGAGGTAAGCAAATTCCGTGTATTCGGTTTCTAAATAAGATTGTCTGAAGAACCTTCCCAGGTCATAGATCTTAACGATCTGGGGATGTGAAAGCTTATCCGCCATGATAACTCCCTGCTCAAATCCTTCTCGTACATTATCTTTATTCCGAATGATAGGCGTTATACGTATAAGGACCTTCTCTTTAAGCACGGAATCAAACCCTCGATAAATGATGGAGCGCCCTTCTTTCCGTAGTTCTTCTATAAGCTTGTAGCGATCCGTTTGAGAAATGAACATAAAAACTCTCTAATTCTGTTTCTATGCTGGCCCTTTAATTAACTCAGTTTTTAAACCGCAAATATTCAACAAAAAAGACGTAACCTCTCCTGACTGGAGGATATTTTTTCAGTTTATTTTGAAAGCGTCAAGGGAAATTTTAGGCAGGTATCCAGAGGAGCGTGTGGGAACGGCGACACCGTGTCCGTACAGGGGGATTTCGCACCATCTGGATCCAACCCGGCTGATGGGGGTTTTGGGGAAGAGCTTTTCAACCCCTTCAGGCAGACCTCAGAAGTTATCTGAAGCGATGATCCCCCAAATCTACTCAGCCCGGTTAAAAACCTCTTGACATTCTCCAGGGTATCCACTAGGGTATCTCATATTTTACTTTTGGATCCAATGGGATAAATTTATAAAGGTAAAGATTGACGTTTATTTGGTAGAAGCATAAATAACCTTGATTTTAAAGGGAACGCTGTTTATAAATTTAATTTGAGGATTACACCTATGGCAGAGGAAACTCATAGTCAAGGAAAACCAAAAAAGACCAGAACCCGTTCAACGAAACGGGAAATGCGGGAATCTGAATCCGGTAAAGGAAGACCGGTTCCTTCAGATAAAATATCCGAGCACCTTCAATCGGCAAGGAAGGGCATCGAGATCTTGTCCGGCGTATCCTATCGAGAGACCCGAGAGAAAGAGAAGTCGGATTTACGTCCCCATGCTTCTGGATCGGCTTCCATTCAAAAACCCGGAGAAATTGAGAAAACAGAGGTTAACTTTTCTACCCGTGAGGGGCGTACTAAGACCGCTTCCTTTGGGTTACGCCCACCGGGCTCTGGAAAAGGTATGGTTCAAGCGCCGGGAGAAATCGAAAGGGAAGTTGGTTTACCTTCCCTTCGAGAAGTTCGTATCAAAGATCAATTAGCTCGCCCGGGTCAGGTACGTCCTTTACCTTCTCTACCTTTTGTTATTCGGAAACCCGGAGAAATTACCAGGGGGAAGGACCTCCCCTTAAAGCGGCCTATACGTATGAAAGAGATTGAAAAGGTGCGACCTCTGCCCACCGAAGGAGAATTAATCCGAAAACCGGGCGAGATCCCGAAATCCCCATGGGCAACGTCATCGGTTATTTCTGAACCGACAGTCGAAAGAATCGAACCGGCTTATATCTTAGAAAACTCGCAACATGAAAAAAAAGGTCGAATTAAATTTTTAGCCTGGACCGCTTTGTTTCTGGGGATCCTTAATTTGATCCTTGTGATGGGAATTTATGGTCTAAGAACCTTCGTACCTGAGCCTGCCTTCAACCGGCTGGAGGCCACCCAAACCGAATTGATTAAAGAGGTGGGAGATATGAAATATAAATCTTCTTTAAGGAACGTGGCCGACACTCTTTTTAAAGCCCGAGTTCTTATAGAAGTTAACAAGGATTATAAGGAAGCCGCTAAGGAGCTGGAAAAGGTTAAAATGGGATTAAATTCCCTGGAAGCGGATTTACCGGATCAGAAAAGAAGAGAGGTTAAAGACCTCCAAAGACAGGTGGAAGAGGCTCTCATGGAAGTACAGAAGGGCCCAACTCCCCTCCAGGAGAAATTAACCGATATTTCTACACGACTCAATGCACTTTAGATGAGAGTCCAAAGTCCGGAGTCTAAAGTTAGAGGAAGGCTCCTTTTAAAACCCCAGGTGTCTTTCAGCTAACTTTTGAACCTTTGGACTTCAGGTTTTTATTTAAGTTTAAGTTTTGAGAGTCACGGTTATTACCCCTTATTACTTTCCTTCCCTTCGAGGAAATGCCATAGCCGTTCAGCGCCTGGTATCTGGTTTACAACAAAGAAACGTGGAAACCCAGGTGATATCCCTGGAAACCCAAAGGGATGAAACTCTGATTTACGAGGAGGTTCAAAGATTTAAGCCGGATCTTATTCATGGGATCCATGCCTACCGTAGCGGAAAGATAGCGGTAACTCTCGCTAAAAAGTTGTGAATTCCCCTGGTCATCTCTGTAAGAGGTACAGATGTTAACCATCACTTTTTCGATCCGGACAAACGGCCCGTTGTAGTAGAATCCTTGCTGGTAGCAACCCGAATTATTGTCCTTGCCCAGTTTATGAAAGATAAACTCTGCGAAGAGTTTCCGGAACTCGAAGGCAAAATAGTTATGATTCCCCACACCGTCAAACTGGAGAGACGAATTCATGATTTTTCCAATAAATTAAAGCTTACTGGGGAAGAGTTTATTTTTTTAGTTCCTGCCGGTATTCGACCGGTCAAAAATGTTACTTTTTGTTTAAGGCCTCTGGCCAGGCTGAGGGAAAAATATCCTTTTCTCCGATTGATTTATGCGGGACCTATTTTAGATGAAGGGTATGGGGCTCGATTTTTAGAGGCCATTAAAGGCTTGGATTGGGTGATTTATTTGGGAGCGGTTCCCCATGAGAATATGTATAGTCTCTTTAATCTGGCGGATGTAGTCATTAATTCCTCTATCTCCGAGGGTATGCCCAATGCAATTCTGGAAGCTATGAGCCTTGGAAAAGCTGTGTTGGTTTCAAAGATCCCAGGGAATGAAGCCCTCGTTACAGATGGCCAGGAGGGTTTCACCTTTAGTTCAGAATCTGAATTTTATTCTAAAGCAGAAAGACTCAGCCGGGAGGAAGATTTAAGAAAAAAATTGGGAGCCCGAGCGAAGAAAAAGGTCATTTTAAACTTCTCAAATCGTCGGGAAATTGAAGACCATCTTCAGGTTTATAAGCAGGCCATGGAAGCTTGCTTCCCAAAAAACAGAAGATCTGAGACCTGTTGTAGCCGTCTCTAGAGGTCTAACCTTCTGATTTTTTGACAATAAACTTCAGGATATCCATAGGAGTAATAATCCCAACGACTTTCTGCTCCCTATCCGTTACCACCACCCGACGAATATTCTCCTCCACCATCAGCTTGATGACTTGATCAATGGAATCTTCTTCTGCTACAGAGGAGACAATGGGAACCATAATATTTTCGACATAACCCGGGTACAGGGTTGGGGACTCCCGATATTCTTCCGGTAACAGGTGAGTCTCCAGGATATCTGTCTTAGATACTACCCCAATTAACTTCCCCGTTTCATCTACCACCGGGGTCCCGCTGATATTTTTCTCGATAAAGAGTCTGGAAAGTTCCTCCGTTGAGGTTTTTAAGTTGACACAAACGACCGGTTTGGTCATCACATCCTTTGCTTTTATATCTTTGAGTTTCATGTCTTCAAACCTCCTGATATTAAAAATTTTGATAGACAAAGTGAGAGAAACGTTTTAGAGTTCTCCCTAGAAATTAAGATTTTATATTACGTAATGACCGAACAATAATCAAGGAGATTTTTATGAAACCGGCTCATTTTCAAAGCATGAAATATCCCATGCCCGAGAAGAAGATCACAAATTTTCAAACTATTGTTATTCAATTCGAGAATGCTGCAGAACGCTTAAAATTAGAACCTTACCTGCGAAAGATTTTGAGGATACCTTTCCGGGAAGTATCGGTGCAACTTCCTGTCGTCATGGATGACGGCAGAATCGAGGTCTTTACCGGCTATAGGGTGCAACACAATGGAGCCCGAGGACCTTATAAAGGTGGTCTTCGATACCATCCAGACGTTGATTTGGATGAGGTTAGAGGATTGGCAATTTTAATGACCTGGAAAACAGCCCTGATGAATCTCCCCTTCGGCGGCGGAAAAGGAGGAATTCAGTGCGATCCCCATAAAATGTCTCCACGGGAGCTGGAGCAACTAACCCGAAAATTTACAGCCAGAATCGGTTTAGTACTGGGTCCTTATCGGGATATTCTGGCCCCTGATTTAAATACCGATGAACAGGTCATGGCCTGGATATTCGATGAGTATAGCTCCCGGCATGGTTACACACCTTCCATTGTTACGGGTAAGCCGGTTTCCCTGGGTGGCTCAATCGGAAGAAAGGAAGCTACCGGAAGAGGAATCGTTTATATCATCCAGGAAGTCCTGAAGGATCTGGAAATAGATATCAAAACGACTACGGCAGTTATTCAGGGATTTGGAAATGTAGGATCCCATACCGCTCAGTTCCTATATGAAGAAGGGGTAAAAATCCTGGCAGTTTCCGGCAGGGAGGGTGGAATTTATAATCCGTCCGGGTTGAATATTCCCGATTTGATCAGGCATGTTCAAAATCGCAGGTCTGTAGCCACCTATCCTTATGGGGATCCGATTACCAATAAGGAACTTCTAAAATTGGAGTGTGATCTGCTCATTCCTGCTGCGGTAGGAGGGGTTATTACGAAAGAAGATAACGTTCTGGATCTTAAAGCCAGGATCGTGGTAGAAGCTGCCAACTGTCCCACCACACCCATCGCCGATAAAATTCTTCAAGAACGGGAGATCCCCGTTATTCCGGATATTCTGGCCAATGCCGGAGGGGTTGTGGTCTCATATTTTGAATGGGTTCAAAATCTTCAGCAGTTTAGGTGGGATCTGGATCACATCAATCGAGAACTACAGGCCCATCTTATTAAGGCTTATCGAGAAGTCCGTAGTCTGGCCGAGCGGGAAAGGGTTACCCTAAGAACGGCGGCCCATATGATCGCCATTGGTCGGGTCGCAGAAGCGGAGAGAATCAGGGGCCACTGAAATTCTTGAATCCCCCGGATACCGCCGAAAACATCGAGTTAAACAAGGTAGCGGTTCACTACTTATCTCTGTGGATCTTTACATCTCGCTTCGAGACTCCGGTAGTTGGATTCTAACCGGACAGGCTCTTAGCCGTCTACAGGTATCCCTGCAGACGATACATCAGGAATCCTACCAGTTCATGCATGATAAGATCTATATTATACAGACCACCCGCCGAAGGTATAAAACTGAAGGGAGTAACGATGGGGCTGGCCATAAAATCTGTCGGATAAGCATCGGGATATATCCCTTGCTTATGGAAAACTCCCAAAGAACGACGCATGTGATAGGAAGAAGTCACTAATAAAACGTTCTGATAGTTATACTCCCGAATGAGTCTAGCCGAGTTAACGGCATTTTCATAGGTGTTGCGGGATGTTCTGTCGGTAATAATCTGATCAGGAGATAATCCAAGCTCTATGGCGAACCTTTTCAGCATTTCGGCTTCACTGGTCCTTCGATCAAACAAACTTCCATTCCCTCCCGAGATTAAAAGCTTATCGCCCATTCCTTGTTTCATTAAAGAAATCCCGGTCAAGATTCGGTCGACCCCTTCCCCAAACTCGATATGACCTCTCCCACTCAACTCGAGATTGACCATTCCCGTAAGTACAACAATTACATCGTAGTGGGGTTTTAACCGGTCAGGAGAGGGGCGTGGCATTTCCAACCAGCTTAGTATATGATTGGAGGTATAGGGAATACTCAAGACGTAGAGAACAACGAGTAGAACCAACAACCAGCGCCGGGTATGCTTTCGATTATAGAATATAAAAATAGCCCCTAGAGATAAGAAGAGAATCGGCAGGGTATAGACAAGAAACTGCAAAATTTTAGATAGGATGAAGAACATATATACCTTTCAGAGTGGATGGAAAATTGTTGGTGCCGGAGGGGGGAATCGAACCCCCATGGGCGTAAAGCCCGCGGGATTTTGAGTCCCGTGCGTCTACCAGTTCCACCACTCCGGCCTCAGATTTGGGGATGTATAATTTCCTAATTTAGGAATTCTTTCGGGCTTTGTCAAGGGGAAATCGGTGTTTAACCCCCTCTTATCGCCTTACTTTTGGGACAGATTCAAGAAATGGGATTTTGAGATCGTTGTATTTTTAAGGGGGTTATCCTACAAACCCCTTGACATTCCCAGTTAAATCTATTTATATTATAAGAGTCTGAAGAAGCCAAAAAATTTTCCGATTTCCCAGGATGGGGGCGTAGCTCAGTTTGGGAGAGCACGAGGCTGGCAGTCTCGGGGTCAGGGGTTCGATCCCCCTCGCCTCCATATCCCCTACCTCCAAGGTAGAATAACCTACCCTAAAGACCGGTTTTAATAACTTCCATAAACTGCAGAACCCTTTCTTTTTCTACCGGGTTTGAGAGAATCTCTCCTTTGTGGAAAAAAGTTCCGACAATAGCTCCGTCAGCGTACTGTAAAAAGGGAAGAATATTTTCCGGTTTTGCCCCACTTCCCACCAGAACCGGAACATCCGGAACCGCCCTTTTGACTTTTATCAACTCCGATAAGCTGGGTTCTACACCGGTGACAACTCCGGAGACAATCAGGGCATCGGCCAGTTCCCGGTAAGCTGTTTCTTGTGCCAGAATTTCAATCGAAGGATCCCCCAGGGGAAAGGCATGTTTGACCAGGATATCTGCAAAAATCTTTACAGAAGCTCCCAGAAATTTTCGATAAGCTAAAATTCTTTCTGACTCTCCAATAGCAATTCCATGGGAAGTGATCATAACCCCACTGTAGATATTCACACGAATGAACCGGGCTCCTACGGTATGGGCAATGGCTAAAGCCGCCCTGGCATCATTTCTTAACACATTAATTCCCATGGGAATTTGAATCCTACGGGAAATTTCATGGGCGATAAGGGTCATCGCAGAAATGGTATGAGGCTCTACCGGGGAAAGTCTAAAAGGAAGGTCTCCGATGTTTTCCACTATAATACCATGGACCCCGCCTTCTGCCAGTTCCATGGCATCTTTCACGGCTCGATCCAGGATCTCAGACAGGGGACAATGACCTCGAATACTCCCTGGAAGGGGGAGGAGATGGACCATCCCGATAATCGGCTTGGGTACACCGAAAATTTCCGTTAAAGTCATCTGGATAAATCCCCCCATCCGGTTAAAGAATGATCCCTAAATGACCCCTATAGGAGAGTCGTCTGACCCGTTGAACAATCTGTTCACGGCGAAGAAATATTACTTCTCATAAACTTGAGGATTTACTACACACGCTAAATCTGGCCGACCCCCCTGAAGAACCGTTATGACATTTTGGGCTGCCATTCTCCCAGAAGCCTGCGTGCTCTCAATGGAGTAACCCGCTATGTGGGATGTTAAAACTACATTATCCAGCTCACGTAAAGGGCTTTCTTTTAGAGGTTCTTGCTCAAAAACATCTAACCCGGCTCCGGCTATTTTCTTTTCCTGCAAGGCTTTTATCAAAGCTTTTTCATCGATTAATCCTCCACGGGCCGTATTGATGAGAAAAGCGGTTGGCTTCATCAGGCTGAGGGCTTTTTCATCAATCAAATGGGAAGTCTCTGCCGATAGAGGTGCGTTGATGGAAACAAAATCTGATTCACGAAGGAGTTTTTCTAAGGGTACATATTGCACTCCATACTCCCGGGCAAAGGCTTCGTCTCGATAAATATCATAGGCTAAGACTTTCATTTCAAATCCGCGGGCGCGTTTGGCAACTCCTTTACCGATCCGACCTAATCCGATAATTCCCAGGGTCTTGCTCCAGAGATCGGTACCCATGAATACCTGCCACTTTTTCTCTCGAACTGCTTTATCTGCAAGGTGGATTTTCCTGGCGATGGTAAGCATGAGTCCGAAGGTGAAATCGGCCACACTATGGTTTAAAGCTCCAGGGGTTATGGTTACCACAATTCCTCGCTCTGTGGCAGCCTGAAGATCTACACTTTCAAATCCTACCCCGCGACGCGCTATGATTTTTAGCCGATCCACCAATTCCAGAACCTTTCTCGTTAACTTAATTCCTCCGGCAATGATGGCATCAACCCCTTGAAGCATTCGGATAGCCTCCTCTTCTGTAATCAGCCGATCGTCTTTCTCGCCGCCATACTCACTTTCTACGATCTCACATCCATGGGCTTTTAAATATTCGAGAGGGACGGGATCCTCATTGAAATAGCGTGGTGTAATGAGAACCTTATAAGCCATGAGTTTTTCTCCTTTCTGCAACAATTTTTTCGATTCCTTGAAGGAAAACCTCTATTTCCGCTTCCTGAGTAAAAAAAGCAATGGAGATCCGAACTCCATCTGGTTTCTTCACCAGCCGGCCCAAGATTTTCCATCGTGACCAGAGTAATGTGAGAAGTTCTTCACTTGGAATAACCTCTAAACTAAAGGTAATAAGGCCTGTGGATAAAGCCGGATCTAGAGGGCTGTAGATACGGACTCCTGGAATTTGAAGCAGCCGGTCTTTTGTATAGCTTACCAGGTAAGCCACCCGGGAAGCTATCTCTTGTAAATCCCATGCGGATAAGAACTCGATTCCCTTCTCCAGGGCCATATACAAAGGTACAGCCCGGGTGCCGTATTCATAACGTTCTGCTGAAGTTTTTAAGGTATACTCGTAGGTTTCCCAGTCAAAAGTACTGAAGGAGCCCCAGCCGATTTGGGAAATCTGGAGTTGAGATAAATAGGCAGGGTGTATATAAAGCATCCCAACGCCCATAGGTCCTAACAACCATTTATGTCCACAAGCTGCATAAAAATCACACCCTATCTCCTTAACATTTACAGGAAATTGACCCACGGCCTGGGCCCCATCCAGAAGAACAGGAATTCCTTTTTTATGGGCTATTCGGCAAATTTCTTCTACAGGTAAACGGAGTCCGGTATTACAGGTTACATGGCTCAAAGCCAGAAGCCGGGTTCGCGAAGTCAGTAAATCCATCAATCTAGAGAGGATTTGCGGATGGGAGTTGGTCAGGGTGAGAATTTTGACCTGAAGGCCCCGGGTCCTGGCCAGGTGAAACCAGGGTAGAAGCCCGCTCTCATGCTCCTGATCTGTTACGATAACCTCATCTCCGGGCTTCCAGTCAAATCCACCGGCTACAAGATTAATTCCTTCGGAGACATTCCGGGTAAAAGCCACTTCCTGGGGTACTGCTCCTATCAAGCGGGCTACCCTTTCACGGGCCTTTAGATATCCTTTCGTCAGTTCATCTTTTACAACAGGATGAAAAGGACCTTTGGAAAATATAAATTGATAAGTTCGAGTTAATTCCTCAACCACCACCCGGGGCATAGGCCCAAAGGTTCCGGTATTTAAATACAGGGATTCTTGCAGAGCGGGAATTTCTTCTCGAACCTGATCGAATTTCATAGCCTGTGAATTCAAGTTTTAAATTTCTCTACATTTGAAACTTATCTGGAGGGGGCTGCCGGACTACCCGTACCCGGTCCCGGTGCAGTTCCCGTTGTAGTCCCTGCTGGAGTTCCCGGTGCAGCACCTGCTGTAGTACCGGATGGGGTTCCCGGGGTGCCGCCTTGCGAAGCCCCTGGACCCTGAGCCGGCGTCGAACCTGTGGGGGGAGTTACAGAACGCCCCAGGTCATAGTAGCCTACCCCCAGGGTAGTACTTTCACCCGGAGCTTGGCTGGTTACCAGGGTACCGCTTATACGCCGGGCTTCTTCCTCCGTTGTCGTATACTGGGCCGAACGGGAAAGGTCTACCTGGGAATAATCCAGAATCCTTGCAGAACCATTCCGGAAAACCGCCACGATAACACATTCATTAACAATATACCGTTGAATGGGAAGCACCCGACCGTTCGTCAAGGCCAGATATGTTGCCCAAACCGTCCTGCTCTGAAAACTCGGATTTGGAACAAATTCGGGCCGATTACAGGGAGAAGTGGCTGCCTGGGCAGATGGCGTTTTTTCTTTACCTTTGGACCCGAGTCCGCCTGATTTTTCAGTTGCCGAAACGGTTTGTTTTCCTGTTCCAGCTTTTTTTCCAGATGGTTTTTTACCCACTTCTTCTGAAGGCTGAGAGGACTGAGGTTTCTCAACACCTGGACTACCCGGAGCCTGCATATCGGTTTCTTCTGCTGCAGGGATCGTTTGTACAGAAAATCCCTTACATAAGCCGAGTATTAAAATAACAACCAAGAGTTTTTTAACCATGGAAGTCTCCTTTCTCTCCACGCTTTAAAAGAATTAAATCCCTTTCTACTTTGATTAACTCTATTCGAATTAAACGCTTTGTCAATTAATATTTAGGAGAAAAAAAGAAAAGTTTTGAATTTTTTATTGACAGACTTCTGTGAGATATGGTTTCCTTAAATAGTCTTAGTATATGCTATTTGGATTGAAATGAAGGAAAGGAGGTGAGATTCTACAAAATCTAATCGGTTTGGGTTTATCGTTTTAAGTTGAAGTGTATAACTTCAGTTCCTTCGAGGAGGTGCAAGCATGTTGATTATAACCAGTAAAAAAACTTTAGAGGATAATCTTCCCCCGGAACCCCCTATTCCGACCCAGGTCTTAACAAATCAGGAATATATTCCGCTTCCCAAGACCGAGAAACAGCGGCAGGTAGATTATCTGCTCAATGAATATGCAGATAAATATGGAAAGAAGCGAGGACTTTCCAGACGAGCCTTTTTCAAAACCGCCAGTGGATTTGCTGCGGCCCTCCTGGCCATGAACAAAGTCTACGGGATGAAATTCTTTGATGTCGAGGAAGTAGAAGCCGCCGATGAAGCCGCTGCCCTTGCCAAGAAAAAACCGGGTAATCAATTCATCTTTGATGTCCAGACCCACTATCTAGATGCTCCTACCCTGAAAGCTAACTACTCGAAGGCTTTGAGCGCCAAGATGATTGTGGACCTGCTGGATGGATTCCGTAAGTCTACCGTGAAGGGAAGCGGACTTATGGATTTGAACCGGTCTACCTACATTAAGGAAATCTTCCTGGATAGTGAGACGGCCATGTGCATCATGAGCGGTGTTCCTTATGTACCGGGCTCACCGGGGACTCTCCTCCCCATCGAGGAAATGGTTGGAACCCGAGATGAGGTCAATGCCAAAGCCGGTACTCGAAGGATGCTCAGCCATGGGCTCCCGGTTCCGACTCGAGGAAAAGCCAATCTGGATGAAATGGAAAGACAGGTTAAAGAGTACAAGATAGATGGATGGAAACTCTATACGGGAGATGGAGGTGAAGGGACCGGTTATCGGGGTTGGTACATGGACGATGAGAAGATTGCCTATCCGGTTTGGGAAAAATCCAGACAACAAGGAATTAAAAATATCTCTGTCCATAAGGGATTGGCAGCCCTCTGGTTTTCTGTACCCCACTGCAAGGTAGATGATGTCCATAAAGCTGCAGAAGATTTCCCGGATCTGAATTTTATCATCTATCATTCTGGATTCCCCTGGGTCTCCGATCTGGCTTACAATCAAGGGTTTAAACCCCATGTGACCAATGTTTATCCAGAATTGGGAAGTACCTTTGCATCGACGGTCGTAGGAGCTCCTATGACTGCCGCCCATGTCATGGGACAGCTCATCACCCATTACGGTCCTGACCGTATTATCTGGGGAACCGATAGTATCTGGTGGGGCAGTCCTCAATGGCAGATCGATGCCTTCAGGAAATTCCGTATTCCCGATGAACTGATCGCCGGATATGGGTATAAACAGATCACCGATGAAGACAAGACTAAAATCCTGGGTCTGAACGCTGCCAGACTCTACGGGATCAATGTAGAAGAAACCATGAAAAAACTCTCTATGGATGGGATCTCCCGAATGAAAAAGATCATGAACGCTTAACCTCCCATCGAAAAAGCCCCCGACCTCTCCAGGTCCGGGGGCTTTTTTGTTTAAAATGGATTTTTTTCCTTTGCTAAATTAACAAACTTATGTTAAAGAAAAAGGGATCCTGTACCGGCGTATAGTCGGATACGGGATCTTTGTGTAAATAATGAAGAACGTGGTTTAAAGGAATCACCTCATCCGATGAATCTCCCATTCTTTAGTTTTACATGCTACGTTCTAAAGGCAGTAACTTTTATTAAAAAAGGATAAGGTATGACGTATATCGTTAAATTGAATAAGAGATTCCAGTTGACGCTTCCACCCGAAATTCGAGAAGCCCTCAAACTTCAACCCGATGATATATTTATCCTTTGGTTGGAAGGTAAAACCTTGATACTTAAACGCAAAGATAGACCGGCCTCCGTTGAGTGGATTCGGAAAAAGTCGGGATATGAGTTATCAGACCAAAACCCCCCAACGGAAGAAACAGAAGAAGCCGATAACCTTGCTAATCTCAGGGAAACTCCTGAGGAGGTATGAAGAAATAAATGTGAGAATGCGTATTAGCTATTTTATTTCTTAAGGGTTACATCAACCATAACCAATCCTTCATCGGGTCGGGCTTTCCAATTGAGTCGATTGTTGACTCCATAAATATCCTCCTGTTGATAGAGAAAAACCCAGGCGGCGTCTTCTACGATAAGTTCGGCGGCTTTATGGTATAATTCTCGCCGTTTGTTTTCATCCATGGTTATTCGGGCTTCTTCGATGAGCTTATCGAATTCCGGATTGCTGTAATTAGATAGGAGTTCTCCGGTGTGAAGGAGGGGAAAATAGGTATTATCGGCATCGTAGGTACTGTTTCCCCAACCCAGTAGATAAACAGGACCCGGTTTATGGGTGTACATCATGTTAACATAATTGCCCCATTCGTGGGTTTTTACCTGGGCACGAATCCCTACCTTTTGCCATTGTCCGGCGATGGCTTCTGCAATCTGCTTATCATTCAAGTAACGCCCGTCAGGAGAGTTTAAGATGAGGTCGAATCCATGGGGATACCCGGCTTCTGCCAGTAACTTCTTAGCCTTATCGGGATCAAAGGGATAGGGCTGAATGTCGGGGTTGTATCCAAAATGGTCTTTGGTCAGAGGGGTTGCTACGCGGAAGCCATGTCCTTCCAGAACGTTTTTTATCAAGCTGTCAACATCGACCGCATAGTTAAGAGCCTGACGGACCCGTTTATCTGCTACAGGTCCTCCATGGAGGGTATCGATTCCCACAAAAATGACCCGAACGCTGGGGGCTGTGGAAATAAAAGCCTGTCCACTTCCTTCGATTTGAGGGACGAGGTTGGGAGGAACATTGGTGATAATATCCACATCTCCGGTTAAGAGGGCTGCTACACGTGTGGTTGCTTCCGGTATGGGTCGGAAGATGACCGTTTTAACGGAAGGGGTTCCACGAAAGTAGGAAGGATTTGCTTCCATGACCAGTTGATCGTCTTTAGTCCATTTTACGAACTTGAAGGCCCCGGTTCCTACGGGATGGGTGGCAATATAGGTATCACCTTTTTCTTTAACATATTTAGGAGGAACCATGGAACCATACAGGCATAGAAAAGCAGGAAGGGGTGCAAAGGGCTCTTTGGTTATAATATGAACAGTATACTCATCGATGATCTCTACGTGGTCCAGGAACTTAAGACTGGACAGTTGCTTCATTTTGTTCTCCGGATTGGCGATGCGTTCCAGGCTGAATTTGACGGCTTCGGCATTAAAATCCTCTCCGTTATGAAATTTAATCCCGCGTCGAAGTTTGAATTCCCAGGTTTTATTGTCGATCAACTTGTAAGATTCTGCCAGCAATGGCTCAATCTTGAGATCCGGAGTTCTGTGAAGCAAGGTATCGAACATATTCAAGAGAACATTAAAGGCCGGAGTCTCCTGATGATTATGGGGATCCAGGGTAGAAGGATCCACGCCCTGGGCCACTACCACCTGACCCTGAGGTTCTGCAGAGGTCAGGGAGAGATTTAAAGTCAGGGTGAGAAGGATTCCCAACAGGAAAGGGGATTTTTTCATAGTTAGGTTTTCCCCAAAGGACCACGAAGAACCCCTAAGACGGAGTAAGACTTCCCGGCCCTTCAGGGATAGATAAACGGTTTAAATTTCCAATCTTGGATCCAGCGTATCCCGGATCCAGTCTCCTAATAAATTAATTCCCAATACGGTCAACATGATGGCCAGACCCGGAAAAGTCGCCAGCCACCAAGCATTATAGATATACTGACGTCCGTCGTTGAGCATTCCTCCCCAGGTCGGTGTAGGGGGTTGAACCCCTAACCCCAGGAAACTCAGAGCAGACTCCAGGATAATCATGCGGGCTACCTCTAGGGTAGCAATAACAATCCCTGGACTGATCACATTGGGAAGAATGTGACGAAAGAGGATTCTGAGGTTTTGGCCTCCCAAAGCATGGATTGCCTCAATGAATTCCAACTCTCGAACCGACAGCACTTCAGCCCGAATCACCCGGGCATAAACGACCCAGCCGGTAATTCCGAGGACAATGATGATATTTCTTAAACTGGGACCCAGGACTGCCACGACGGCAATAGACAGGAGGATAAAAGGAAAAGCCAGTTGGATATCGGCCAGGCGCATAAAAATATCATCCAACCAACTCCCATAATAACCGGCGATCAGGCCGATGAGAATTCCAATGGTTCCTGAGATAAGAACCGTTGAAAGCCCTACAATGAGGGAGATTCGGGAGCCATAAATCAATCGACTGAGAATGTCCCGTCCTAAATGGTCCGTACCGAGAAGATGCTCTCGACTTCCTTTAGGATCCCAGACGGGGGGTTTAAGGCGGTTGTTAATATCCTGGGCGATAGGATCCTGGGGAGCCAGATAGGGAGCCAAAAGGGCCGAAGCTATCACGATGAAGAGAATAAAAAGTCCCGCCAGGGCTGCTTTACTTTTGAATAGACTTCGAGCAATCTTTCTGAATTCGAGGCCTTTTTCCAATTGAGCCAGGCTCGATTCGCCGTGAGCTTTGTCTATTGCTTCGAGAGCCTCCATTCTATTTATAAATGAGAGTATGGAAGTGTGGGAGTAGGGGAGTGTAGAAGTGGGAGAGAGGAAACGTTATGTCTCCTATACTCCCACATTCCTGTATCCCCCTACTCTCACACTTCCATACAAATTATTCATATCGAACTCTAGGGTCCAGATAAGTGTAAAGAATATCCACCACAAAATTAATTAAAACAAAAATACATGCCAGGGTAAATACGGCTGCCTGAACGACGGGGAAATCTCGATTATAAATGGCTTGAACGGTCAACCGACCTACGCCGGGCCAGGCAAAGATCGTCTCGGTGATGATGGCTCCACCCAGCAAGGTTCCCATTTCGAGTCCAATAACGGTAACAATGGGTATGGCAGCGTTTTTAAGGGCATGACGGAGAATCACAGACCAGGGCGGGACCCCCTTGGCCCGGGCCGTCCGGATGTATTCCTGTCCTAAAATTTCCAACATCTCAGATCGGGTTAACCGGGCCGTACGGGCCATGGTAAACATACCCAAAGTCAAGGCAGGTAAAATGAGATGATCGATCCCTCCCATGCCGAAAGCGGGAAGCAGTCGTAATTTTACACCGAAAACGAGGATTAACATAATGCCCAGCCAGAAAACCGGCATGGACTGGCCTAAAAGGGCTATAACCATACCCACATGATCCAGAAGAGAATTCCGTTTCACGGCAGAAAGAATCCCTATGGGAACTGCTATGGAAACCGAGATAAGCATGGCCGCCAATGTAAGTTGAACGGTTGCAGGCATGCGATCCCATACAAGCTGAAGCGCAGGTTGATTATGACGGAAGGAAAGCCCAAAATCGCCCCGAAGGGCTCCTTTAAGGAAACGTCCATACTGCACAATTAAAGGATCATCAAATCCCATCTCGTGACGGAATCTCGCTCTATCTTCAGCCGTAGCTTCCTGAGGTAACAAAAGGGCCGTGGGATCACCGGTTAAATGCAGGATGGCAAAGGTTACAATGGAGACTCCGAGTAAAACTAAGAAGGTCTGAAAAAATCGTCGGATTAGATGCTTCTTCACCTGAGTTATGAAAAAGTGTCTTGCCGTTGTGGGGAAGTCCCTGGAGGAGACCCAGAACTTATCCCCGGCCTGTTAAGGGAATAAATTCCGTAACGAAGCGATAGGTAAAACCGATCGAGAGTTGGGGATATCGCTTCACGACCAGGACTTATCACACCGGCAACCTTTTTTCACCGATTACCTTGATTTTATACCTGTATTTCCCCGGCGCGCAAGAAAAATAACTGGAGTTTTTTATTGACCTGGGGTTCTTCTTTAAATAATATAAAAAAAAGAGCTTCATCGGTGAGGAAATTTTCCATGGAACTTAAACAAATTAATCCCTATGTTTTTTACCTGCCGGGTCCCGCCAATATCGGCGTGGTTATTCATCGGAATAAAGCGGTTCTTATCGATACAGGGGTTGATGAAGGAGGGGCTCGAAAAGTTTTAAAAGACCTGGAAAGTAAACATATCCAGATCCACGCTATTATCAATACCCATGCCCACGCAGATCATTTCGGAGGTAATCACTATATTATCCGAAGAACCGGAGCCCTCGTTTATGCCCCGGACATTGAAGAAGCTTTTATCCGAAATCCTATTCTGGAACCGTTTTATCTGTACGGAGCGGCTCCCATCGATAAGTTAAAAAGCAAATTCCTGATGGCCCAGGGAAGCAAAGTCGATTATATCGTCAAAAATAAGATGGAGATTATTGGACTGGAATTTCAGTTTATACCTATTCCAGGCCATTCCATTAATCAGATGGGAATAGGGATTCAGGAGGTATTTTTCTGTGCCGATGCCATTTTTCCTCCTGAAATCATCGAGAAGTATAAAATTCTCTACTGCTATGATGTGAAGCAACAAAAAGAGACCCTGACCGGGATGAAAACCCTTTCCTTCAAGTACTATTTACCCATCCATGGGGAACTCAGTACCGATATTTCTGGCTCTATCGATTTGAATTTGAAGAGTATCGAAAGGTTAGAAAATCTGATCCTGGAAGTTCTGGATGTCCCTAAAGGAACAGAGGATCTCATCAAGGCAGTAGCAGATCATTACCATCTGGACTTAAATTTCGAGCAGTATTTTCTAACAGGAAATACCCTGAAGAGTTACCTATCTTCCCTGAAAACTGAGGGAAAGGTGGATTGTAAAGTGGAAAGGAACATCTTGAAATGGTATAAAACGTAACCCCTCGTAATGCATTAAAGACAGGATTTAACGAACTCCGGGCCGGCCGGGTCCGCTTTTTAGTTTCCCTGAAGGATCTATGTTAGGTAAGCTGTCTAGGGTTTAAAAATTTATTTTCTGAACCGTCTGAGCAAATCTCTGGCACCTGTGGCCAAGATTCCCGCATCGTTTCCGATGGCAATCATTTGATACCCTTGTTGAATATAGGATTCTACCTCGTCCAAACTGATGGCATAAAGACCGGCTGCAATACCTGCTTTTTTACTTGCTTCCAGAACCCTGTCAATGGCCTGAAGAACTTTGGGATGGGTGACCTGGGTAATGAGACCCATGGAAGCGGCGAGATCTTGGGGACCTATAAAGTAACAATCGATCCCCTCCACTTTAAAGATTTCGTCTATATCATTCACAGCCTCTATATGCTCGATTTGGATAATGACCATAATTTCGTCATTGGCAGTTTTCAGGTAGTCGTTCATTTCGAGGTAATAGTGGGACGGTCGCATAGGGCCGATTCCTCGGACGCCTTGAGGAGGATATTTACATGCCTTGACGGCTAGTTCGGCACTCTGCCGATCGTTGACCATGGGGATTAAAACACCCTGAGCCCCCATATCCAGTACCCGTTTAATAAGGACCGGATCATTCCAGGCGACTCGAACAATGGGAGTTGCGTCGGATCCGTTCATAGCCTGAAGGTGATGGAGACAGGTTCTCAGATCAAGCGGACCATGCTCGGCATCGATAACCAACCAGTCGAATCCCACATAAGCCATAATTTCGGCTATCTCTGGGCATCCCATGCCGATAAACGCGCCCAATGTAGCCTCTCCGGCTTGAAGTTTCTGCTTTGTTTTATTTTTCATAGTTTTGGGGTTTTTGGCCGGGTTAGATTCCTTGGATTGAGATTTCGGTCTTGTCCTGTTTTTCATAAGATTCTATCCTTTACACGATTTTGATGGATCTGTATCCATTTAGCAGATGGAAGAAGAAACACCTCCTTGAGGGGGAATGGGGGGGTGTTCAGACAGAAAAAAGTGACACCTACTAAATGGTTACCATTACGATTTTGATTTTTAAAATTTACTTGATAGAGCAGGTATTACAAATTATTTTTTACCTATTAAGGTTATAGTAAATCAGGTATGTCTTTACAGGGGTTTAAAATTTTAACAAGTTATCTCAGGAAAGGTATTTACCATCTGGTAAGTTGTCAACGGTTTTTTATAGATTTTTAAATTTTCTTCATCTCGAGAAATATATCTTTTAAGATCTCCCTTGACAATTTTTAAGAATCTTCCCAGATTAACCCTTGATATGCCGGCGTATATTCCTAAAAAACGAAGGATTTACTTATTAAATGGACTTCCACCCGAAGTAGTGGCCGTAGCCTTTGCTAAAACCAGTCGATCCCCCGAATCTTTTGATGTGATCGCAAAAGAATTAACTGAAGAGAAATCTGCCCAATTCCATGAAAAATGGGTGGTAGGCTATGGTCATCAGAGTGTAGCCGAACATGCAGTGCTCAATATTGCCATTGAGAATGTGTCTCGATATGCAGTGGAAACCATCGAAAGTAATCGTCTGGCAGCCTATACAGAGAAATCTTCCCGCTATCAGATTTTTACTTTGAACGATTTTTATATTCCAGAAGAAATCGAGCACTCTTCGTATAAGGATTTATATACCGAGACCTGTATTTATCTACTGGAGAACTATCAGCGAATCCAGCGCAGGCTGGAAGAATATGTAAAGAGTCGAGGTCTTGTACCCAGGAAAGAGGGAGAAAGCGACCGGGGCTATGAGGCGAGGGTTCGTGCCTTTGCTTTGGATCGATCCAGATTTTTGATGCCCATTGCCGCCCTTGCCAATGTGGGGATGACCATCAATGCCAGGAGCCTGGAACATGCTATTACGAAAATGCTTTCCAGTCCCCTCAGTGAAGTGAGAAAAATCGGAGAGACTTTAAAGGATGAATGCCGGAAGGTGGTTCCCACCCTGCTCAAGTATGCAAGTCCGAGTCCCTATCTTATGGAAACCCAGGCAGCCCTTGGCAAGTTGGTGGAAAGTTTAGATAAGGATAGGCGGGAGGAGGTAGGGAAGTGGGAAGGTAGGGAAGTTTTATCTTCTACGCCCTCGCCTTCCCACACTCCCCTACCTTCCTACCTATCTGATTCCGTAACGCTTCTGGAATATGATCCCGAAGCCGAAGACAAACTGGTGATTGCTTTACTTTACAGGTTCTCCCATCTGTCCTATCAGGAGTTGCAGAGGGTGGTCAAAAAAATGACCGCAGCCGAAAAAGAGCGGGTGATCGATGAAGCTTTGCGACGGTTAAAGGATTTTGATACCCCTCTTCGAGAATTGGAGTACATTGGTTATACCTTTGACTGTCTCATGGACTATGGAGCGTATTTCGATTTAAAGCGACATCGGATGTGTACGCAAACTCCCCAGGAGCCAACTATTGTCCATGGATTTGTCTTACCTCCCCTTGTTGAGGAGGCCGGATTAAAAGAGGATTTTCTGGAAAGTATCCGAAGGGCAGAGACCGCTTATGAACGGATTTCTTCATCATTTCCCCAGGAAGCTAAGTATTTAGTTCTTAATGCCCATAGACGGCGGATGCTCTGGCATATGAATCTAAGGGAGGTCCATCATGTAGTTCGGCTCCGCAGTAAACCTCAAGGTCATTTTACTTACCGAAAAGTGGTTCAAGAAATTTACAGATTGGTAAGCCACGTTCACCCGATCATAGCCCGGTATTTGCAGGTTAACCTGGAGGATCTCAGTGTGCGTCCCCCTTAAAATATAGGGAAACAAAAATGCTTGACAAGTCGGAGAGTGTTTGCTAACGTTAAATACGACAAAGGATTTATAACTCTTTCTAAATAGGGATCTTAGAAGCAGATTTATCATTAAATTTTCTTAAAAAGGAGGACTAATTGTGGCACTCTTTGGAAGGCCAAAATCAGAGCCTGAACCCGAGCATACAAATTCAGAAGTAACCGCTGTGAACCATAAAGAGAAGGAGTCCAGTAAAATTCCTAAACGGCCTGCTTCACCGGCCCAAATGGGGCCCTCACGAAAAGAAGGGATGACGGTGATTGGAAAAAGTATTACCATTAAGGGGGAGCTTTCCGGTGAGGAAGATATTAAGGTAGAAGGTAGGGTCGAGGGTCGTATCGTGGTAAAACGAAATGTATTGGTCGGTCAGACCGGGGTGATTGAAGCGGATATCGAAGCTGAAAATATCAGCATCGCGGGAACGGTCATGGGAAATATTAAAGCAGGAAATAAAGTAGAAATTGTTTCGACAGGTAGAATGAATGGAGATATCAAAGCACCTCGGGTCATTGTAGCAGAAGGGGCTCACTTTAAGGGTAATGTGGACATGGATACAAGTTCCAGAACTACGGGAACTATGGGAAATAGTAGTTTGAAAGTAAAGGATTCGGAGATTTTATCTCAAATTACGCGAGATATTCCCTCGAGTTTTGAAGAAATCCCTGAAGATGAGCTGGTAGAATAGGGGTAGGCATCCGAGTACCTCTATGGTTCAGTTTTGTTTTTAGGTTGGGAGAAAACTCTATGTATCCGGAAGATTTAAAATATACCAAGGAGCACGAGTGGGTTCGAGTCGTGGGAAATAAAGCCATTGTAGGTATTACAGAATTCGCCCAGGATCAATTGGGGGATGTGGTTTTTATAGAATTACCGGAAGTTGGAGAAAAAGTTAAACAATTTGAGTCTTTTGGCACTATCGAATCGGTCAAAGCGGTTTCGGATCTTTATGCTCCTGTAAGTGGAGAAGTCATAAAAGTCAATGATGCCCTGGAGGACGAACCGGAGCGGGTCAACAAGGACCCCTATGGCGAGGGCTGGATGCTTGAAATAGAAATCAAAAACCCTGCTGAACTGAATAACCTCATTTCCGCCAAGGAATATGAGGCTTATATCAAAGACCAGGCTAAGTGATTGATAAGGGTAATTTCCTTGTAAGAGCTCTTTATTCCTTTGAATATAGATACTACGCGATGTTGGAGACTCATTTTAGATAGCGGAGAAATAGATGGCTATCTCCATATGGCTATTGATGAAGCCATTTTGTGGTCTTGTCAGGAGGGCCAGGTCCCTCCTACTTTACGATTTTATACCTGGAACCACCCGACGCTTTCCGTTGGTTACTCCCAGAAAGTTTCTAAGGAATTCGATATTACGACATGCCAGAAGTTAAAATATCCTATTGTCCGCCGAATTACAGGTGGAAGAGCTGTTTTACATGATCAAGAAGTTACCTATAGCGTTGTAATCTCTCAAGTGGATCCGCTCTTTTCCAGAAGCGTTCTACAAGCCTATCGTAACCTGGCAACCGGTCTACTTGTGGGATGTAGAATACTCGGTGTAAACGCTCAAATGGCTACAAAACCCCAAGGGAAACCCCTTCAATCCCATAGATCACCTGTATGCTTTTCTTCTACTTCCTGGTACGAGATCCTGGTAGAAGGAAAAAAGCTTATCGGAAGTGCCCAAAAACGATTCCAGAATGCCTTGCTACAGCAAGGATCCATCTTGATGGAATTTAATCCACAACGCTGGAGGGATATTTTACGTGTTAAGTCTACCACCCTACTCGAACAGCTCGTTCAGTACACCACTTCCCTAAAGGACCATATCCCGGAGGGTATTTCTCGGGAAAAGGTTATCTCGGCCATGATAAGGGGTTTTGAACAGGTCCATGGAATAACTTTTCAGGAAACAGACTTGACTGTATTAGAGTGGGAGCGGGCTCATTATCTTTATCGTACAAAATATTCTCAGGATACCTGGAATTATCGATTATAATCCTATGGGAACACTGTGAAATACTTCAGTGCCCCAATTTAAATGAGAGGGAGTAAAGAATGTCGGCTAAAAGGTTTGGATTTTTGGAAGCAGCAATGCAAAGGTTAACCAAGGGTAGGGGTAAGGCTGCTTCAGATAAAGAAACTGACAAATATGAAGCAGCTTTAAAGGAAAACCCTAACAATACCGAAGCATTGAATGCTTTGGGAGATATTTATGCCAAGCAAGGACTCAATGATAAAGCCAGGGAATATTATATAAAGGCCGGTAGGTTATTTGCCGAAGATGGGTTTACGTTGAAGGCCATTGCCGTTTATAAAAAAGCTCAGCGTACCAAGCCGGATTCGGCGGATACTTATGTAGAACTGGCTAATTTGTACGTCCAAAAGGGACTTATCGGAGATGCTAAATTAAACTATATGACGGCCGGAGAGCTCCTGCGTCAGGCAGGCGCTATGAAAGAGTCCTTAGATGTATTTCGAAAAGCGGTTGATTTAGATCCTGAGAATATCACCCTCCATTTAAAGTTGGCAGAGCAGTACGAAAAGAATCGCTTTGTCGAAGAAGCCAGTGGAATTTATCTGGATATCGCCCATAAATATATCCATCAAGGAATGATCAGTGAAGGGGTCGAGCTCTATAAAAAAGTCATCAGCCTACAGCCGGAAAATATAGATCTCCAATTTGAATTGGCTTATCTGTACTTTAATCAGAATCTTTTGGAGGAAGGTATCGGCCTGTTGGAGAAAATTCAGGAACAATACGGCCACGTTACTTCAATCCTTGAAAAGATTGCAGAAGCTTACAGTCGGATAAGAAAACTCGATAAAGCGGCCCGTATTTACCAACGCCTCGTGGAACTGGATCCCTCCAATAAGGTATATCGGAACAAGCTGGGTTTGCCAACCCAATCCGATCAGTCTACACAGGAAGAGATTACCGATCTGACCCAGATTGCAGACATAGAACCCGGGTCTTTAAACTTCGGTGGGGAACCTCCCTTATTACAATTCGAGCCTATAGAACCGACTTCCCAAACAAGAGAAACTCCCGGTCAAACCCTTGAATGGAATCCTCCTGGAGTAAAAAAAGAATCTACTGAAGAGGAAGATCTCTCCGGAATAGACCTTCCAGAAGGTGTATCTTTGGTTTCTGCCACCCCTGAACCCTCGACTTCAACCCCTCCCCCCGGTGAGACAAATTCCGGCTATTTTGACCTGGCAGCTCGATTGGACACTTCCCTTAAAATCAGCCAGGAATATGAAGTACAGATGACCGAGAATCCTTCTGACTCCAAGATTCACATCAAGGTAGATGCTGTTAATCGAGTCGGAGGTGATAAGGTAGCGGATATTATCAAAGAATTTAAAAAGAGCGTTTTGGACGAGGTCGGTGAGGAAGACTATGAAACCCATTATGAATTAGGTATCGCCTATAAAGAAATGAACCTGCTGGACGATGCCATCGAAGAATTCAAGCTGGCTGCTCTATCTCCGGCTAAATATATGGAATGTTCCAGTATGATAAGTCTGTGTCTGGCCGAAAAGGGGGAATATGATCAGGCTATTGCCCATCTGAAAGAAGCCCTGGAAAAAAGTGGGTTCGATCCAGAGCAATATCTTAATATTCGCTATGAACTGGCCCGGATTTATGAAGAAGCAGGTCAACCAGATCAGGCCCTCAGTCTTTATAAGGAAATCTATCGGGTTAATCCCCAGTTTATGGATGTGGCCCAACGCCTGACCCAACTTGCTTCCTAAACCTTCCAACTTTTGTAAAGTTAATCCTGCCTTTTATATACGTTTATTAATTTTTTCCCTTGACATTTTCTCCCACCTACTATATTTACAGGGTTTGTATGACCGGTAGAGAACACTATATCGCGGGGATTGCCACCAGTATTCTGGTCGGTATGGCTTCTTATATGTCCCACGGCAATAAATCTATCGCCTATCTTATTTCCGCGGCCGGAATTATTTCGACAACTTTTCTGGATCCAGATCTGGATATGGCAGAAAACGCCCTTATCAATCGAAAATATACGCCAGGGGTCGTAAAACGTTGGGGATTTCTCAAATTTATCTGGTTACCTTATGGCTATGTGTTTCGACATCGGTCTGTATTTACCCATTTTCCATTCCTCAGCGATCTCATCCGTCTTTTGTATTTATTTGTGGTCGTTTTTCTCCCCATTGACCTCACTTTATTTAATCTTTCCTTAACTTCTAAACTCAAAACTCTCCATCTCAAACCTAATGAGATTCTAGCCGTCTGGCTGGGCATGGGTAGCTCTACGGCCGTGCATTACCTCACCGATCTATTCACAACCGAATTTTTCACAGATGAAAGACCCCCTAAACAATTCCCTCATTATCCTCAATATCCCCATAAACCTACCCCTTATTACCGCCATCAGGATAAAGACCCTGAACATCCTTCGTAATTTTCCCCATACTTATAGATTCGAAAGAATTAACTTGACACTTTATCAAAGATAAATATACTCAACCGCAAGTTTTTTACTTTTCTGGCCGGACTCAAATCATATTTTTCCTTCAGGTCTTCAGATTACCCGACAACCCACAGATGTTAACGGATCGAATTTCACCATCTTTTTATCTTCAAACCTTCCGCTGGGAGAGAATATTGTAGTTTTTGATGCAGATGGAAAAATTTTTGACGCGCTATTCGGGGCTAACTCGGGCGTATTGGGATTTGCCGGACCCACCTGGCTCGATGGGGATAATATTATTGAGGGACAGGTTTTTCTCAATGGGGCTTATCTGGATGGAAATTCATCCAATGGAGAAGTTTCTCAGGCGGAGTTTGAGGCGGTTATTTCCCACGAGTTAGGGCACTTCAACAATCTGGACCATGCCCAAATCAATGGATTCAAGTATGAGGCAGGTTTGGCTCCGGCCACTTCGGTTGAAACCATGTTTCCTGTTCTTTTAACCGTTGAGCAGAGATTTCCTGCTAAAGATGACGAAGTCGCTTTATCATTACTTTACCCGACATCCTCCTTTGCTTCAACCACAGGAACTATTACCGGGACCATTTTTAATCTGACTCCAGGTGGAAAGATGGCGTTTACCGGAGCGAACGTTATCGCCAGAAACATCGCCGATCCCTGGAATGACGCAGTTTCCCAGGTTTCCGGAGTCACAAAGATTCCTGCAGGGGTTTATACCCTGAGTGGACTAACACCGGGAGCCAACTATACCGTGGAAATTCAATCGATTGATCCATCTTTTACGCAGGGTTCCAGTGTAGGTCCTTTAGATCCTCCGATCCCGTTACCGGGCCCTTCAGAATTTTATAATGGTTCCAACGAAGAGAGCACCGACCCCCCGGATAATCCCAATGACTACACAACCATCAAGGTTTCGGCCGGGGTCGTTGTAAGTGGAGTGGATATTTTGATTAATACAGGAATCCCACAACCCGGCCCTACCCCTACACTGGTTCACACGGCAACTCCAAAACCACCCTCTGGAGCAACACCGACCCCAACAGTAACACCGAGGGAAGCTGGTCCATTCTTCCATCTTCCACGGAAGGTCCTTAGGACAAAGGCCATTTCTAGATAGAAATACCACCTAAACCGGAGGAAGAGCCCTTGAAGGTATCCTTTTCAATTTGAAAAGATTTTACTTCCTTTGAAGTTTCTCGGTCAGGATGACCAAAATAAACGATATGATCAATACCAGGGTACTGATGGCGTTCACCACAGGCGAAACCCCTAATTTGACCATGGAATAAATTTGAACCGGTAACGGGGTAGCTCCAACTCCCGCCGTAAAAAAAGAGATTACAAAATCATCAAAGGACAAAGTAAAGGCTAAAAGGGCAGCAGCTATGAGACCCGGCGAAAGTAAAGGAAGGGTAACCTTAAAAAAGGTCGTCACTTCATCGGCCCCTAAATCCATAGCGGCCTCTTCCAAAGTTCGATCTAAACCTTGAAGACGCGCTCGAACAACCACCATGACAAAGGAGATGTTGAACGCCACATGGGCAATAATGATAGAAGCCATCCCTAATTGAAATTTGATCAAAACAAAAAACAGCGTCAGGGAAATACCCATCACGATATCCGGAATAATAATCGGGAGATAGAGCACCCCCTCCAAAATTCTCTTCCCTTTAAAGGAGTACCGGTACATCGCCCACGCCGTAAGGGTTCCGATTACAAGGGAAATGGCTGTAGAAGCCAGGGCCACAATGAGGCTCACCTTAAGAGCCTCGAGAATCTTTGTGTCCTCGAAGAGCTTGATATACCAGTCTAGCGTAAATCCTTTCCAGACTACGTTGAACCTGGAGTTATTAAAAGAAAAGACTATGAGAATCAGAATGGGGGCATAGAGAAAAAGGTATCCTAAACCGGTAATCCAATCCAGCCAGGAGATATGAGGACGTGGGGATGGGGGGACGCAGGGATGAGGGAACGCGGGGAGGGAGGGATACTGTGAGGGAGTATTCTTCATATTCCTTTGTTTTCCTTTGTCAGTCTCAAATATATAAACACGGAAATAAGGACCAGAATCATCAGAACCAGGGAGATTGCCGAGCCGAAAGGCCAGTCCCGGGCGGGACCGAATTGGTTCTGGATAAGACTTCCCATCATCATGGTTTTGGCGCCACCTAATAAATCAGGGGTTACAAAGGCTGCTACAGAAGGTATAAAAACCAGAATAGATCCGGCGATAACTCCCGGAAGGGTCAACGGAAGGGTTACCCTTAGAAATTTCCAGAGTGGAGTCGCCCCCAGATCTTCTGCAGCTTCTAAAAGAGTTTTATCCAGTTTTTCAATGGAAGCATAGAGAGGAAGTACCATAAAGGGGAGAAAGCCATAGACCATTCCCACTAAAACAGCTCCTTCTGTATAAAGCAGTTTTAAGGGTTCCCGGACAATATGAAACTTCAGCAGCAACTGATTGATAAGGCCAGTATCTCGAAGCAGTAGTATCCAGGCATAGGTCCGAATCAGAAAACTGGTCCAGAAAGGTAAAATGATGAGAACCAAAAGGGTATTTTTCCATTTCTTACTGGCAAAGGCGATCCGATAGGCGATCGGGTAACCAGTTACCAGACATATCACCGTTGTCATCACAGCCAACTTGAAGGATCTGATCAGGATGGTCAGATAGAGGGGATCCAGGAACCTGCGATAATTCTCCAGGGTAAACTGGTATATAATTCCTCCATAGGGACCTTTTTGAAGGAAACTGTAAAGAAGGATAATAAGCAAAGGAACCAGAAAAAAAATACCCATCCAAAACAAAGAAGGACCCAGTAAGCTCAACAGGCTCAAGGAAGGATGACGGTTAAAAAAGACGAAGAGTTGTTGCCTAAATCTTTTCATTAAAATGTGAAGACGTAGAAAATGCAATACCTTGCGATGTAGAAACCCTATATTTCAGGATGCAGGGTCGAAGAGTCCTCCGTATCCCCGCATCCCCTCCTTAGTCTTTCAAGATGACGCTATCTTCCGGTTTCCATGAAATCCAGACTTTATCCCCTACGGTCCAGGGCCCTCTTTTACTTTCTCGATCCCCTTTTTGCAACAATACTGTAACTTTTTGAGTATAAGAAAGCGATACGATGAAATGGGTAGCATTTCCTGTATAAATCTTCCGTTCGATAAAACCGGGGAATTGGTTTTCACCATTTTTAGAAGACATTTCCGACATCAGCCACATTTTTTCCGGTCGGACTGAAAAATGAACTTTCTCCCCGATTTTCAAGTGATCTTCTTTGGGTAGCTTCACAATAAGTCCGTCTTCCGTTTCCACTTCCAGTCTCTGCCCGGTATTACCGGTGATTTTCCCTTTGAAGAAATTTGATATTCCGATAAAATCGGCCACAAACCGGGTTTTAGGATATTCGTAGATCTCTTCAGGGGCTCCCAGTTGTTCAAGCCGCCCTTGATTCAGGACGGCGATTCGATCCGACATGGTTAAGGCTTCTTCTTGATCATGGGTTACATAAATAAAAGTAATTCCAACCTGGTGTTGAAGGTTTTTTAACTCTAGCTGCATTTCTTTTCTCAATTTGAGATCCAGGGCGCCTAGAGGTTCATCGAGAAGGAGCACTTGTGGCTTAAGCACAATGGCACGTGCCAGTGCCACTCGTTGCTGTTGTCCACCACTTAATTGTTTCGGATACCGGTGATCAAGGCCTGTTAATTGCACCAACTCCAAGGCTTCTGCCACCCGTTGACGGATTTCTGTACGAGGTAATTTTTTACGTTCCAGGCCGAAGGCGATATTTTCGGCTACGGTCAGATGCGGAAATAGAGCATAATTCTGAAATACCGTATTGACATTCCTTTCGTACGGTCGCTTATGATTCACAATTTGGTTATTAATGAGGATCTCGCCTTCGGTAGGGATTTCAAAGCCGGCGATGAGACGTAAGGTGGTGGTTTTACCGCATCCACTAGGTCCTAGAAGGGAAAAAAACTCACCCCTATAGACCTGTAAAGAAAGGTTATCCACAGCGGTTGTGCGGTCAAACCGCTTGGTGACATTCCTTAATTCGACATCTATAACCATCCTTTTTTATCTGGCTTATTCCATTTAGGATCCATAAAACAGGTATCCTTTATAAAGTTGGAATTTAGTGGGTAAACGCATGAAGGTAAGCAGAATTTTACACATATAATTGGTTTTAAAACTTTACAAGTCAAGGATAAATTTTAACCGGATATTGTTTTACCGAATTCATAGATCTTCAAATTATCATTTGACTCCATAGGGGCTTTTTACTAATTTAATTAGAATACAGGACTTGTTTACTAACCAAAACCTTAACGGAAAGGAGGATCTGTTCTTGCAAGCATTCGATTATGCTTCTGCGCGGACGGTAGGCGAAGCAGTTTCTTTACTTACTCAACACGGGGAGAGGGCGCGTATTCTCGCAGGTGGAACCGACATTATTGTTCAGGTTCGAGAAGGGCGTCGTTCTGTAGATCTTTTGCTTGATATTAAGGAGATACCGGAAGTTAATCAATTATCCTATGATCCGATTAATGGTTTACGCATTGGTGCGGCGGTTCCCTGCTATAAGATTTATGAGCATGCAGAGATTGCCGCGGTATATCCCGGGTTAATCGATGCGGTATCGTTGATTGGTGGTATACAAATCCAGGGAAGAGCCACTTTAGGGGGAAATTTATGTAATGCCTCTCCGGCGGCGGATACAATTCCGGCACTTATTGTACTCCGGGCTACCTGTCTCATTGCAGGGCCCCAGGGAACCCGAGAGGTTCCTGTTGAACAGTTTTGTACCGGCCCCGGAAGGACGATCCTTCAAAGGGGTGAATTTCTCCTTTCCTTTCGTCTTCCTCCTCCACAAAAGCACTCAGGGGCCCGTTATCTCCGTTTCATTCCAAGAAATGAAATGGATATCGCCGTGGTCGGTGTAGGAGCATCGGTGGTATTGAATGAAGCTCATACCCGATTTGTTTCGGCCCGTATAGCTTTGGGAGCCGTTGCACCTACGCCACTTTTGGCAGTTGAGGCGGGGGAGATCCTGGCCGGGAAAGAGATTTCAGAAGAAAACATTCAGCGAGCTGCCGAAGCAGCTCAAGCCATAGCCCGTCCCATCAGTGATATGCGAGGAACCGCAGAGTATAGACGACATCTGGTCGGTATATTAACTCGTCGTACCCTCCAGGGAGCTATTCAACGAGCAAAGAAGGAGGCGTGAAATAATTGTTCAGAAGTCAGAATCCCAGGTTAGAATTCAGGATAACCTCTGACTTCTGAGTAGTTACCATATCGGGAATGTCTAAAAAAGTGCAAGTACAGGCGCGAATTAATGGGGAAGAAGTAGAATTTCTTTGTGAACCTCGGCAGAGCCTGTTAGAAGTGCTCCGAGATGAATTGGGTCTTACGGGAAGCAAAGAAGGTTGTAATAACGGGAATTGTGGAGCCTGCAACGTCATCATGGATGGTGTGCTGGTGAATTCCTGCCTGGTCTTAGGAGTAGAAATCCAGGGAAAAGAAATCACCACCATCGAAGGGCTGGCCGGACCCGAGAAGCTACACCCCCTGCAGCAGAAATTTCTAGAATATGCCGCTCTACAATGCGGAATTTGTACTCCGGGCTTTATTGTTGCGTCCAAAGCGCTCCTGGATAAAAATCCACACCCTACCGAACAGGAAGTAAGGTATTGGTTAGCGGGTAATCTGTGTCGATGTACCGGTTATGATAAAATTGTCCGGGCCGTTTTAGCTGCTGCTGAAGTCAACCACGAAGAAAGGAGATGATCGGTTCTAAGGATCGTATGTTCCCTATGCATCAAGTTAAGGATGAGGCCTGGGGTCTAGATGCTCCCTGATCTCCTTCCCGACGTGGGAGGGAGGAATCGGTCGTCGCTAGCCCCCTGGGCTCTTCCCTTGAAGGAAAAGGGAGTTAGGAGGGTTGGGTTTGAAAAAATACCCTTGAAAGAAGGGAGGTGTTCAGGCTGAAAATAAGGCTTTCCCCTTCTTAGCTGGATGCGTATGCCGTGTGTCCCATACGTTTCCGGTTGAAGAAGCTATGCAAGGGAACATAAAAGGACCCTTTCGCATTTCATCGATAAAGTAAGTAAGGATGAAGGAGCCTGTAAGTCCATTTGCCTCGAGAAATGGTGTGAAATTTAGGTCTGCTGAAAATTTTTATTACGTTATACCAGTCAAACCCAGAAGGCAGTTCTAAAGTACATCCGAATCCAGGAGGTATAAGAGCATCCATTTGGATTTATCTGGGTAACATAAGAGGGATGATTTTATGGGAAGGGAAAAAGTCACGGAAGCCATCAAAAGATGCAAGGTGTTTATCCTTATGCTCTCAAAAGTGTCGATAAAATCCCAGCACGTGATTAATGGAGTAGCACAGGCCATAGAATTTGGTAAACCTATTTTACCGGTTTATCTAGAACCCGTCGAGATCCCAGAACCCTTACAGACTTATCTGATAGGCACACAGCCTATCAAACTTTATCAAGGAAACGAAAAGGAGAATTTTCAGGCCATGTTACAGGCCCTGACTCGGTTAGGAGTAAACATGGGAGATCTGGAAAAACCCGAAGAGGGGACGGCCTTGCTGGTAGGTTAAAGTGGAAAACAGATAAAAACCGATACCCTGGGAGGTGATGCTTTCAAAGAAAGGTTTTTGAACCTGACCCCTTCCTGACCTTCCTCCGCTTTGCAGGGGAAGGAACGTTGAAGCGAAGTTCCCTCCCCCGTGAAACTGGGAAAGAACAGGTGGGAGCGCCTTAACCTAGCCCCTAGGGGGTCAGGGAATTAGGCGAGAAAAAACCCCTACCCCTGAAAAGGAGTGACAGGGACCGAAGGCCGGAGCGAAGCAAGGGGGGCCAAGTACTCTCTGAACTTGAAGGGATGGCTTCACAAAGCCCCCGGAGTATCGGAGGGTTCAGAACGACAACCTTTATGGATTAAGGTTAGCTTTTAGGAGGTAACCAGATCGTATGACCGTAATTACCTGTAGGAAAACCCAAGACCTTTCGTAAGAATCAATCCTGGTAAAAGGTTATTCTATTAAAGAGGAGGAAACAGGTCATGTCTAAATTAGAAAATCCTATCCAAGAGGAACTATCCAAGGAAAAACCGAAATATAAGGTTATAGGTACGCGTCCTATTCGTCACGATGGGACCGATAAGGTTACAGGAAGGGCCATTTATGGGGCCGATGTAAAAATATCCGGGCTGTTGCATGGTAAAATTCTAAGGAGCCCGCACGCCCATGCTCGTATTCGATCCATTGATGTGAGTCGGGCCCTGGCGTTACCAGGGGTCAAAGCCGTAGTAACAGCACAGGATCTGCCTCCGGTTGCCGATAAGATCGAGGAACTTGGAGAAGGGGCCATTAATATAAAATATTTGCAGGAAAACATTCTGGCCCGGGAGAAAGTCCTCTACAAAGGTCATGCTGTGGCCGGAGTTGCAGCCATTAATCCGCATATTGCCGAGGAAGCCTTAGCCCTGATTGAGGTAGATTATGAGGTACTCCCTCCGGTGTTGGGGGTTCGGCAGGCTATGAGAGAAGATGCTCCCTTATTACATCCAGACCTGAAAACCAAGTCCCTGGGTGAGAAAACCGATAAAGTCAGCAATATTGCGCAGCATATCCAATATAAGCTAGGAGATCCTGAGAAGGGATTCCAGGAAGCAGATTTTGTAATAGAAAGGGAATTTACCACTTCGACCGTACATCAGGGATATATCGAGCCGCATAATGCCACAGCCCTGTGGAACGCTGATGGCAATCTGACCGTTTGGTGCAGTACCCAGGGGGCCTTCATGGCGCAAAGGCAGCTTTCCGATGTTCTACAAATACCGGTTTCTAAGATCAAGGTAATTCCGGCGGAGATTGGGGGTGGATTTGGGGGCAAGATACCGATTTATCTGGAGCCGGTTGCCGCTCTACTTTCCCGCAAGACCGGTCGTCCGGTCAAGATAGTCATGAGTCGGACTGAAGTATTTGAAGGGACAGGTCCCACACCGGCTTCCTATATTAAGGTTAAGATGGGAGTCAAGAGGGACGGACGGATTGTAGCCGCTCAGGCTTATCTGGCTTATGAAGCCGGAGCTTACCCCGGATCTCCTATAAATCCGGGCTGTATGTGTATTTTCGCTCCGTATAATATCCCCAACGTGTTGATCGATGGATACGATGTGGTTGTAAACAAGCCGAAAACAGCAGCTTATCGAGCTCCTGGGGCTACCAACGCTGCATTTGCCAGCGAGACGGTGATTGATGAAATTTGTGAGCAACTGGGGATGGACCCCCTGCAATTTCGTCTGTTAAACGGGGCGAAAGAGGGAGATCGTAAAGCCGACGGTTTACCTTATCCCCGGATCGGGTATCTGGAAACGGTAGAAGCCGCCATGAAGCACGAGCATTATCAAACTCCCCTGAAAGGGCCAAACCGGGGGAGGGGCGTAGCTTCGGGTTATTGGTTTAATGTGGGTCTTCAGTCCAGTGCCATCATCAGTGTTAATGCCGATGGTACCGTAAGTTTGGTAGAAGGATCTACGGATATCGGGGGTACGCGTACGTCCGTTGCCATGCAGGCCGCCGAGGTGTTGGGGATTGCAGCGGAAGATGTTCGCCCTGTGGTGGGAGATACGGATTCTGTGGGATATACCGATGTGACTGGAGGAAGTAGGGTCACTTTTGCGACGGGATGGGCAGCCTATGAAGCCGCACAGGATGTTAAGCGGCAGATGATAGAACGGGCAGCGAAAATTTGGGGAGTTTCCCCGGAAGAAGTCACGTCTGTCGAGGGAGTTTTTCAGTTGAGTAAAGATCCCGAGAAGCGCATGACCTTTAAGGAACTGGCCGCTCAGTTATCCAAAACCGGTGGACCGGTTGTGGGTCGGGCTACCGTTGCCCCTCGTGGGGTAGGGGGAGCCTTTGCCACCCATATCGTAGATGTTGAGGTGGATCCGGAAACCGGAAAAGTCCAGATTCTCCGTTATACGGCCGTCCAGGACGCCGGAAAGGCGATCCATCCCAGTTATGTGGAAGGGCAGATGCAGGGAGGCGTAGCCCAGGGAATCGGCTGGGCCCTTAATGAGGAGTACTTCTATACCCCAGATGGACGAATGGCCAATGCCAGTTTCCTCGATTATCGCATGCCAACCTGTTTAGATCTTCCCATGATAGACACGGTAATTGTGGAAGTTCCTAATCCTGGGCATCCCTTTGGAGTACGCGGCGTCGGTGAAGTACCTATTGTTCCTCCGGCTGCTGCCATAGCTAACGCCATTTACCGGGCCGTGGGAGTCCGGATGCGGCATCTTCCCATGTCCCCCGGTCGGGTCCTGGAAGAAATCTTGAAGAAAAATCAGAAATCGTAAGAGTCAGAGGCCGGATTCAGAAGTCCGAATCCTCTGAACCCTAGCTTCTGACCTCCACGGTTACCCTGCCTTTCATAAGGTAATCTGTCTTGGCGAGGAATCCTTTGACAGAACCTGTGAGGTACCCAGGAGGCTCGCCAGGATAGATTACCCGTTTGATTATAAATTCGTAGAAAGAAATGGCTACGGTATGGATTCCCTCGCTAATGCGGTCGCTCACCCATGGAGTGGAAAAAGTGACTGTACCCGGCTCTACATTGGGAGAAATATTAGACAATCTGGATAAAGCTTATCCCGGCTTGAAAAACCGTCTTTATGAAGAAGGCCGGATTACTCCTCATATTACAGTGGTCGTAGATGGAGAAATGGGTATTCAGGGATTGTGGTATCCCGTACGGGAACAAAGCGAGATTCACTTTCTTCCGGTTATCAGTGGAGGTATTGACCTTGACTAAGACCTTTTAAGTTCATTTTATCACTTCGTCAACTTTCAAGCAAAGTCCCGGAAGTACTTCCGAGGTAATCCTGTCTCCGGTTCCATATAATCCCAACCGTTCCCATCGATTGAATGAGTGTTTCAAGATTTCTATAGTCCTGGCCTCAGAAGATACCAGCCAACATTCTCGAACATCTATCATGGCATAATCCTTGAGCTTTTTTTCAACATCCGCTCGGGTGTTAAAGGGTGAGAGGATTTCCACAACAAGATCGGGTCCTCCTTCGATCATTTGTTTACCTATAATGCCTAATCGTTCCTTACTGATAAACAGAAGATCCGGCTGTCGGGTACATAGGGGTTTCTGTTGAATCAAAACATCCAGGGGCGCGTAAAGCACCTCTCCTAATTGATGGCTTGCTACAAAATTATATAACGACAAAAACAAATTCCGTGAATTCATCTGGTGTTTGGGTGTTGGCCCAGGTGCCATAAAGATCATTTCTCCATCGATGATTTCGTATCTCTGTTTTATTTCCGGCATTTCAAGGTATTCTTCATAGGTTATGTCTTTTGTTTTAAGGGACATGATAAATTTTTTACCTCCTTTAAACCTTTTCTTCAAAGGCTAAAAAATAGTGTCGCATCTGGGAAGTTTTATTTACATCCAGTTCCAGAGAGTCTTTTTGAAAAAACACCCCATACTCTCGCATGGCTTGTTCTCGGGTGATATAACCACCTCTGACGTCCCGTGTGATCAGCCGGATGGATCGAACAAAAGGACTTCCATAACCGCCGCCTCCTGGAGTTTCCAGATGAATGATATCTCCGGCTTGTAGGGGTATATCTTCTTCAGAGATGAGGTAAATCACGGAAGGTGTGGTAAATTTGCTCAAAACGGGAGGGACTTTACCTTCGGAGGCTTCTAATCCATATATATAGCGGGTTCCTCGAATCTGGAGGGTGTATCGACTGCCGGATCCACTCCAACCATTGGCTGCCCCGAAGGGGCGACTGACCCCTCTACCTCCCAGAATGGAAAAGAAGGCCTGACCTCGCCGTAGGGTAAACGTGCAAACTACTCCAAACCCCCCTCGAAATCGCCCGGCTCCAGCAGAACCTTCCCGGATTTTATATTCTTGAAACAGAAAGGGATATCGGGTCTCCAGAACCTCCAGAGAGGGGAGACGGTGAAGGCCCACCAGGGGAGAGCCATTAGTTAACCCGTCGGCTTGATTACTGCCACCATATCCGCCGTGTAAAGATCCCGTGAATTTGTAACTTCCCTGGACGGGGTCCTGACCGTATAAAGAAAAACTTGTTCCGGTGGAGAAAGATCCGGCTATGGCCCGACCCGGAGCAGCTTGATGAAAAACTCCGAAAATGACATCTACGATCCGCTGGGATATTTCCAGGACCGAAGCAGATACCGGCTTTGGAAAAGGAGCATTGAGGAAGGTTTCCTTTGGAACGGTGAACTGGAAAGGCTTAAAGCTGCCGGCACTCAGCGGGATGTCTGGATAAATATGTTTTAAGGCGAGATAGCAAGAAGACAGGGTCGTAGATAGCGTACTGTTGAAAGGTCCATCGGATGGAGGGTCACTTTCAGAGAAATCCAAACAGGCTCCTACGTCTGTGACCTGGAACTTCAAGGAGATTTTTAGAGGTTTACCATCGGGGTGATCCCTGTCCAGATAATCCGAAAATGTGTAAACCCCTTTGGGAATATCCTGAAGATATCGTCGCATTTCTAACTCGCTCCGGCGTTGAAGTTCCAGGATGCTTTCCTGAACTACCCTCAACCCGTACCGATCTAAAAGTCGGGTTAATCGTTGAGCCCCCATCCGAAGTGCATGGATTTGAGCCTGGAGATCTCCCAAAAGGGTTTTGGGAAATCGACTATTCCCCAGGAGAATTTTCAGGATATCGGAATCGGGTCGATCTTCTGAACAAAACTTTACCAGTGGGAATCGAACCCCTTCCTGATAAATATCTTGTACACGGGGAGAGAATCCCGTTGAGCTTCGGCTCCCTATATCCAGATGCTGACCCATGTTGGCCAAAAAGGCAAAACGATGTCCTTGATAAAAATAGGGTTTAATCAGGGCGATATGATTTGGGCTAATGCTCCCGCTATAAGGATCATTGCAGAGGTAAATATCCCCTTCGGCTAAGGAAGTTTCTTGCTCTAAAAGCTGCCGGATTGTAGATTCAAGAGCCCCTGTGTAAAGGGGATATCCCCGGCTCCCTTGCACCAGTAAATCCCCAGAACTTCCTGCATAGAGTCCAGAGGCATAATTCTGACTTTCGGAAATAGCCGGAGAAAAGGCAGATCGCTCAAACCACGTGTCCATTTCCTCGGCAATTTGCTCTAAACCACCTTTAATAATCACTAAAGTTAAAGGATTAGGGTTCATAGGAACTTATAAAAAGGGAATCGTAAAATATAAATTCTCTTCTTTACATTTTACAAAATATATATTATATATGATGAAAGGTGAGGTACCTTATCTCTGCATAACAGAATTTTCTGTAAGCTATTATTGCGAAGAACGAGAGCGACGAAGTAATCTTTCAGGTTCTATACAGATTCCTGGATTGTTTCGCTCCTGTCGTTGCTCGCAATGATCTACAGAAGAAAATGTTATACTGAATTAGAAGGGGTTCCTCCCTGGAGTTAAAAAAAGCTAGCATACCCTTTAAAAGGGTAGTATATTAGTAAATTAGGCTACACTAGTTAGCAAGGAGGG
Source organism: bacterium (assembly GCA_030550175.1). Lineage (GTDB taxonomy): Bacteria > Moduliflexota > Moduliflexia > Moduliflexales > JAUQPW01 > JAUQPW01. The sequence goes on along the minus strand of JAUQPW010000033.1, from coordinate 9,257 downwards.
TTAGGTCATTTCAGGTAATATTTATTCCTTTGCCGCTTTATTTCAACCATAAAAATGGGTTGACGGCAAGGAATTAAATTTTATGAAAGGATTATCGTGGCTAATATATACATTAAAGTAAACGGGAGTTTCCCTAAAGCATTACAGGAATTTAAAAGACGATCCGGATTCATTCTCCGGGAATATAAAGAGAGTCAGTATTTTGTACCGGCTTCGGTAAAGAGACAGCTCAAGCGGAAACGGAAGCTGAAAAAAAGTAGAGAGTATTCTCGCTAAATTCCTTTTCCGCCCCCTCTATGGAGGGGGTTATTTTTTTATTTATCTCTCCTGGGTTAAACCTTTTCATAGTTGACCTCTGTGGGTTTTCTTGTAAATTTCTCTCCTTATTGGTTCCATGATGAAATTGTAACAAGTTAGTAGTACCTTGTAAAGTTAATTCTGTGTGGTTCCCCTCCCTAAGGGGTTGTATGAGGTAGGCTCTTACGTAATTTCTCTGACCGGTAATGCCCTCGAGCAGCTTTTCCGAGGATTTCGTCACTTTGACGGGGCATAAGTATAGGTTTTATTCTTTTATAAGTGCTCAGAATGCTCAGGATCAAATTGCGCGTTTTATAGGATGGGATATACCTTGGAGCAATTGCACAAAAAAGTCCAGTAAGAACCTTAGACATGGGCAAACCATCCGTTAACCCGGACTTTATTGTATAAGATGTGGATCGAACCGAGAGTGTCTGTGTTGATATACCCAGAGGTTCCTGTGGGATGGATAGAGAAGGTTAGGTAACTAAAGCAACTTAAAGACCCTTACAGTGGGGCTTTGCAAGGGGGTTTATGGACACAGTAAATACGATAACTCACAAAGGAAAAAACGCAACGGTCTCCGAAATGGATACAGATACTTCCATGATAATTTGATTGACTTTATTTCTTGGGTAGGATATTCTATTATTTTGTTAATAAACTTAATTATTTTAGTCGATTTTAAAGAAATTTGTTTTAAACGGGAAATCATGCCTGCCTTAACAAAAGAACAGCTTAATGAGTTTTTAATGAAGGGAAACCTGATTGCAAAATTAGCGACCCTTAAAGAGGATGGTGCGCCGTATATAAATCCTGTTTGGTATGAGTATGATGGACAATATGTTTATATTATCGGGAGGGCTCGGGCTCAATTTGTTCATAATATACGCAAAGATCCCCGGGTCGCAGTTTGTATAGATACCCCTACCCCTCCGCATACCCGTGTTCTCATAGAGGGAAAAGCAGAGATCATCGATATGGACTGGGTCGAAATGGGATATCGGATGGCCCGACGTTACCGGGGGGAGGTGGAAGGTCCCAGGTATATTGAAAAAACCCTTAACAGACCTCGGGTCATGATTCGAATTACTCCTGAAAAAATCACCTCTTGGACCGGTCCTGAATGGCACCGGCGTTATTTTGATCCTGAATAAAAATGAGGAAGGAGGTCTTTTATGCATTTTAATCTCTTTCCAGCGTCTTACAAGCTGAGTGTTTTAATCTTGCTATTTCTTCTGTCAGGATGTGTATCTACAAAGGGTAAACCCATTCCAAAGGATTCGGTCGTAAAAATCCAAAAAGGGGTTACAACCAAAGCGGACATTCTTGAACAATTTGGGGCTCCTAACGAGATTTTATATTCTCCCAAAGGGGAAGAAATATTCGTTTACAAGTATTCAGAAAAGCTCGACTTGCATGCAGGTCAGGCGGTAGGGGTTATCCTCAGAAGGGATATTCCCGGTTTAGGGACCCTGGTGGACCTGGGAACCCGTCGAGTTTCTGAAAAAGAGGATCGGCTCATGGTTTTTTTAGATGATAAGGGTATCGTTCAGAATATCGGATTTACCCATGAGACGGGTAAAGGGAAGTAGTGGATTTAGAGATCTCATACTCCTACAGGAATTTCCTATTCCCGGCTTTAAAATCGATCTTGACTCAGATACTTCACCGCTGCATAGGCTACGGTTTTAACTCCGGTAACCAGGGCTTCCTCGTCGAAATCAAAGTAGGGAGAATGAAGTGGGTGGATATGTCCTTTTTCAGGGCTATGAACCCCGATTTTGATAAAAGTTCCCGGAATGGTTTGACAAAAGGCTCCAAAGTCTTCTCCCGTCATATGTGGATGGGGCAGGCGTAATACCTGATCGTCTCCCAAGATTTCACGAGAAGCTTCTTCGACCAGTTGGGTCAGAGCCGGTTCGTTAAGGGTAGGGGCTACGCCAAGGAGATAGGTAAGCTCGTATGTGGCCCCCAGCGCCTCTGTTACTCCTTTTATAATCTTTTCAATTCTTTCTCTGACATAGGTTCGAGTTTCTGGTAAAAGGGTCCGAACGGTTCCCCGTAGTTCCACTTCGTTGGCAATAATATTGTGTCGGGTACCTCCATGAACAAGGTCGATGCTGATCACAACCGGATCCAGGGGATCGATCATGCGACTGGCGATAAGTTGAATCATATTGATAATCTGGGAGGCGATAACAATGGGATCGATGGTCATATGGGGCAGGGCGGCATGGCCCCCCTTGCCGATGATTTTGAGAGAAAAGGAGTCTGAGGCAGCCATAGAAGGGCCGTAATTTAATCCGATCTGGCCCAGTCGAATAGGTGCTGGCCACATATGAACTCCCAGGATGGCCGAAACTTTTGGATTTGTCAAAACCCCATCTTGAATCATCCCTGCAGCTCCCTTCCCACCGGCTTCCTCAGCAGGTTGAAAGATAAATTTAACGTTTCCCGGAATTTCATCCCGCAGGCTATGAAGAACTCGAGCAGCTCCCAAGATAATGGTGGAATGTCCATCATGCCCACAGGCATGCATGACTCCCTTATGCTTAGAGGCATAGGAAGTTTGGTTCCTTTCTTCGACCGGAAGGGCGTCCATATCCCCCCGAAGTCCAATGACTTTATCTTCCGAATTTCCTTTGAGTAAAGCCACCACGCCTGTTTTACCCACTCCCGTCTGAACTTCCAGTCCCATATCTCTTAAAGCCTGAGCAATTTTTTCCGATGTACGGACTTCTTCGAAAGATAACTCCGGGTATTGATGCAAATCCCGACGAAACTCCGTCAAAAAGCTTTTAATCTCCTCGGCTTTTTTGCTGATTTTTTCTTTCATGGAGTATATTTAACCACGAAGAACCCCAAGAGCACAAGAAATATTGAATCAAGAAAAATATGAAATAAAGTCCCCCCCGGAGTTCTCGTGGTTTAGGGCTTATTTATTTTCTTAAACTTCTTCAGAGCTTCCACCATACGCTGCATTCCTGTTTCTATGTTTTCATAGGAATTGGCATAGGAAATTCGGATATAGCCTTCTCCGTAAGTACCAAAGAAAGTTCCAGCTGTTAAGGCTACATGAGCCTCATACAGGAGGTATTTGGCCAGGTCTACCGATGGGACGCCGTAACTTTTAATTGAAGGAAACACATAAAAAGCGCCCTGGGGGCGAACACAGGTTATTTCTGGAATCTGGCTTAGATACTCCAGAACCATCAACCGTCTCCGATCAAACTCTTTGATCATGGTATACATAGGCTCCTGGGGACCTCGTAGTGCCTGGACGGCACCCTTCTGGGCAAAAGACGTAGCACAGACGGTACAATATTGATGAACCCGAATCATGGCTCCGATCAGTTCCTTAGGGGCAGCGACATAACCTAACCGCCAGCCGGTCATGGAGTAAGCTTTAGAAAAACCGTTGATGGTAATGGTTCGTTCTTTCATACCGGGAAAACTCCCAATACTATAATGCCTGGCTCCCTCATAAACCAGTTTCTCATAAATTTCATCGGATAATACCAGGAGATCTTTTTGCCGGGCGAAATCGGCAAGCTGCTCCAACTCTTCTTTGCTCAAAACGACGCCTGTAGGATTGTGGGGGCTGGTCACCAGCATGGCCTTGGTTTTGGGGGTTATAAGAGCTTCCATATCCTCTATGCGCGGTTTAAATCCATGCTCTTCGGTCAGGGGGATGGAAATCGGATTTGCTCCAACCAGCCGGATACAATGTTGATAGCTGGTCCAGGCCGGGTCTGGAATAAGAATCTCATCTCCAGGGTCCAGGGTAGCCAGTAAAGCCATGAGAATCCCCTCGATGGTTCCGACCGTAACAATTATCTCGGTATTCGGATCCACCTCCAGACCGTTGTCCACCCGAAGTTTTTCTGCAATGGCTTCCCGTAATTCGGGAATTCCATAATTGGAAGTATAATGAACCCATCCTTGATCTAAGGCATCCTTGGCGGCTTGCTTGATGTGGGCCGGGGTATCAAAATCCGGTCTCCCTATTTCCATGTGGATAACCCGCTTCCCCTGCTTCTCTAATTTAGCTACTTCTTCACCCACCGAACGGATAGCTTGAAAGGGAATATGATCCATCCGCCTGGCTATACGGGATCTTGTAACCATTTTGATCTCTCCTTATCTTAAAGGCTGAACGCCGAATGATGTGGGAGTGTGGAGGTGTGGGGGTGTGAAGGTGTGGGGGTGTGAAGGTGTGGGGGTGTGAAGGTGTGGGAGTGTGGAGGTAGGTAAGTAAATTTTCCCACACTTCCATACCTCCATACTTCCACACCTCCACACTTCCATACCTCCATACTTCCACACCTCCATTCCCTACATCAAAGGTCATGAACGTTTAGAACGGAAATCCGGCTGAGAAGTAAACCTGCCGTCTTCCCTCATCTCCAATCCCGAAATCCAGATAAATCGGACCAATTATAGTATTCAGTGCAAAACCGAGACTTCCTCCGTAACGGAGCCTGAGGTTATTCTCTAAATCGTCCAGGGAATCCCAAATATTTCCGGTGTTAAAAACCAGGGTTACATAAGCGCCTCTTCCCAGTCCCAGGGGGAGATCGAGTAGTTTATAACGATAGCCGAGTCTCAGAATAGCGATTTGATCCCCCCGAAGTTCTTCCCGCTCATACCCCATAAAGGAGTCCGGTCCACCAAAAAGATAATCCTCATAAGTGGGAAGATCGGTACCGAAGGAGGTCCCTAATTGTACTCCTACAGAGAAATGGTTTTTAGGGAAAGGAGAAAAAAACTTGGAATAATTAAAAGTAAGTCGATGGAAATTCGGGTTACCTCCCAATAATTTATTTGCAAAGTCGTAGGTAAGATGGAAGGTACTTCCGGAATTCGGGAAAGGAAATTGATCCAGCGTATCTGCTTGAGAACTTAGAGAAATCATCGCTACATTCTCCCGGAATTCCGGAAAGTCCGGACCGCCTACATCTACGGTAAAGTCTTCTCGCTTCCATTGATATCGAGAAGTAATCTCTCCCAGGTTTTTGAAGATGTTTCCAACTGCAAATTCAAATCCTTTAGCCCGGTCTGTAAATTGACCCAGACGCCTTTGATTTTCAAAAATAAACTGAAAATCATCTTTATAAAAGATTCGAGGATTAATAAAAAATCCAGAATTAAACAACCCATATCGGAAATACGAACTCTGAAAATTGAAAATACTCCCAAATTGGACTTCTGTGGATAGTTTGGAACTTGTTCCACCAAATCGGTTGAAGGTCAGATCTGCTATTCCTACTCCCTTGTATTTATCGTCGTAGCGAAATCCGAATCGCAACAGGTTCGGTTCTCTCTCATTGATCTTGAGCTCTAAAATTTCTCCACCACTTTTTCCTTCCTCCACATTCACCTTAACCGATTCAAAAAAACCGAACCCAAAGATTCTCCTGATTTTATCCTGTAATTCCGTAAGCGATAATGTCTCTCCTTTTTGGATCTCCAGGGTTTTCATTAATTGCAACTCTTTGATTTTGATATCACCCTCGATCCTTACTTCTTCAATTTTGATTTCACTTTTCGGTCCGGTTTTTATTCCGGTGGACTGGGCAGGTAGGGATTGATCGGGCCGGTATTTTTTTAAAGAATCTGCCAAGTCCCGCAACTGCTGAATTTCTTTTCTAGCTGCTTCTTCGCCTTTTTCGATTAACAGACGAGCTTTGGTGAAATCAGACGCAGAATAATCCTTCAGATCTGGGGTAATCACAATGTCAGCGAGGGCTAATTGTTGTTCTGTCGATTGGGCTATTTGCAAAGAAATGGCCTGATCGATAATTGCAAAGAAAGATTGGAGATCTTCTTTTTTTCTCAGGGGTGTCGAAACATTCACGGCAATAACTTTATCTGCGCCCATATTTTTAACCACATCCACCGGAACGTTTTTGACGAGTCCACCGTCTACCAGGAGTTTATCTCCCAATTCTACCGGGGTAAAAACCAGGGGAACTGCGATACTTGCCCGCATTGCTTCTGCCAACGATAGCTGGCTTCCATCCAGAAGGACTTGAGCACCCGTAACAATATCGGTGGCAACGGCCCGGTAGGGAATTTTAAGATCGTCGAAATTTGTAATACCTGCGGCGGGGATAGTCAAAAGTGCCAGGAGGTTGGAAAGCTTCTGTCCGGCAGATAAACCACTGGGGATCTGGAGTTTATATCCCTTAAATCCTATTTCCAGAAGGTATTTGGAGGCCTCTTTTTTCTGCTCGAAAAAAAGGGTTTTTCGGGGTGGGTTATCACTGAAGGCATCTTGCCAATTCATGGTCACTGCCAGGCGAGCAAGTTCTTCCGGCGAGTATCCCAGCGCGTAGAGGCCCCCCATGACACTCCCCATACTGGTTCCTGCAATCCGATCTATGGGAATACCCACTTCCTCTAATACTTTTAAAACTCCGATATGGGCAAAACCCCGGGCCCCCCCTCCACTTAAGGCAAGACCTATTTTAGGCCGAGGAGAACTTAACTCCCCGGTTCTCTTTCCATTCCCGAGAGGAGAGATAGTTTCCTTTTCCCGTGTTAGGGAAGGTTGGGGCGAGGGGTTATTAATCTGGCCTTTAGCCGAAAGGCAAAAGATAAAGGGTAAAAAGTAAAAGCTAAAAATAGCAAGGTAGCGAAATAGACGATTATTCAAGTCTAAAATGGGTTTTGGCGATCAAAAGGTAATATCAAACTGTTTAAACTCCCCGGTATATTTTTCATTCTGGACATTAACCCGCTCCACCACAGATCCCGGAGGGCCTTTTTGGCACCATTTTATAAATTGAGCAATAGCCTCTTCTTCTCCTTCGGCTACAGCTTCTACACGTCCATCCCGAAGGTTTCTCACCCATCCGGTTAAACCTAAACTCCGGGCTTTGTAGAGGGCACTGGCCCGATAACCAACACCTTGAACGTATCCTTCAATATAAAGATGTACCCGAACCTTAGACATAGTATAAATGTCTGAGAATATGAGGAAATAAAGGTAGGAAAGCAGGGAGAATCTCACAGTTTATTTTCATACTTCCATGCCTCCCTGCTCTTATTATACCCCGATCTATATCCCGATGTACTTGGCATAAAGTCCTTTTGCGATGACCGGGTCTTTGACCCCTTTGATAATGCTTCGGCCATCGGGAAATAAGGTCATTTCGAATCCGTTGACTTTAAATTTGAGGATGTAGGCATTATAGCTAACTTCACCCAGAGATTGAAGTTTTTGAGCCAGACTTTCAAACTGAATCTGTACAGGGGTTTTATGGGTAATTTGTACTGCATCACGACCGCAGAGAACCGTCATATAAGAACCTTCTTTTCCTTCCAGGAATTGAAAGTTACCTTGCTTACAGGTGGGGCAGTTGACGGCTTCCCTCGACTGAGAAATGTCGACCTTTGTAAAACTCCCTTCCCAGATATCCACCATGACGATTTCTTTCCGTAAGGCTTTCCAGTTTTGGGTTAGAATTTTTAACCCTTCCGTAACCTGAATCGAGGCAATGATATTCACAATCGGTGCGATAACCCCGGCCGTATCACACGTCGGGGTAGCTCCTGCCGGGGGAGCTGTTTCCAGTACACAACGCAGGCAAGGAGTCTCGTAGGGAATAATCGCCATGGAGAGACCATAACTACTCACACAAGCCCCATAAATCCAGGGAATTTTATGCTTTACACAGGCATCGTTGATCAGATAGCGGGTTTCGAAGTTATCGGTCCCGTCCATAACTAGGTCCGCACCTTCCAAGATGCTTTCGATATTCGTGGGGTTAACGTCAGTTACCAGAGACTCGATTTGGATATGGGAGTTAATTTTCTCCAGTTTTCTCTGAGCAGCCACAGCTTTAGGAAGATTTTCTCGGACATCTTCTTCATCAAACAGGATTTGACGCTGGAGATTATTCTCTTCCACAAAATCCCGATCTACAATTTTTAACCTTCCCACTCCGGCCCTGGCCAGGGAACTGGCTATAACCGTTCCTAAAGCACCGCAGCCGATGACGACCGCATAACTATTCAGGAGCTTTCGCTGACCTTCTTCTCCGATTCCCGGGAAGAAGATCTGGCGAGAGTATCTTTCTAAATTTTTATCCATAAATTTGTTAACTTTATTTACAATTTCTCAGGTTCTTCCTTTTTGGCACGCTTTTTAAGCTTTCTTTTAATAAGATCTTGTTTAAGACGGCTGAGCCGATCTATAAACAAAATACCGTTCAAATGATCGATTTCATGTTGGATGACCCGGGCCAGGAAAGTGTCGGTGGTAAAGCTAACCGGCTTTCCATTTTCATCTAAGGCTTCTACTGAGATTTTTTTAGCCCGGACGACTTCACCGGATATTTCGGGAATGCTTAAACATCCCTCCTCATCGGAGGTCGAACCCTCTGAGTGGGTTATAACCGGGTTAATGAGCTTCATCAACTTTGCCCCTTCATCCTTTGGGCTGGCATCCACCACAATAACCCGAAGCGAGACTCCGACTTGAGGAGCGGCTAAACCAACTCCCGGCGCAGCATACATAGTTTCAACCATATCATCCAACAGGCGCCGAATGGAATCATCTATTTGTTCAACAGGCTTGGCTTTTTGTTTCAAAATAGGATCTGGATATTCTTTAATCTCTAAAATGGCCATTTTTATTAATGCAGATCTGAAAGGTAAAACGAAGTGATAGTGGATTCTGTCTTAAAACAGAATAACACTTCGCTTTACGCTACCGAACTTTCAAAACCAACTCCGGTTACGGTCACTTTGCCATATCTTCCTTTTTCTTCTTGAATTTGAAACTGAACCGGAAGAAATTTTTGGATGACCGCGACATTGGTATAAAGATGTGGGGTTAGACGAGAAGTTGTAAATGCCGAGGTACCTTCGGCCAAAGCCATGAATAAAAGAACCTGATCGGCCAGGTGTTCATCTAAACATCCTTCCGTCGCATAATAATTTTTAAAAGC